>NZ_UHFH01000003.1:1660000-1960000 GCF_900459225.1 Streptococcus dysgalactiae subsp. dysgalactiae | reverse complement strand
GGCGATCCAGGTATTGGGAAGTCCACCTTACTCCTGCAAGTATCCACGCAGCTAGCTAATAAGGGAACTGTTCTGTATGTTTCTGGAGAAGAATCAGCAGAGCAGATTAAACTGCGGAGTGAGCGTCTGGGGGATATTGACAATGAATTTTACCTCTATGCTGAAACCAATATGCAGGCCATTCGTACAGAGATTGAAAACCTGAATCCAGATTTTTTGATTATTGATTCTATCCAAACCATCATGAGTCCTGATATTACAGGTGTTCAAGGATCTGTTAGTCAGGTGAGAGAAGTCACTGCCGAATTGATGCAACTTGCAAAGACTAACAACATTGCAACCTTTATTGTGGGACATGTTACCAAGGAAGGAACCTTGGCTGGTCCCCGTATGTTAGAACACATGGTGGATACCGTTCTCTATTTTGAAGGAGAAAGGCATCACACCTTTCGCATCCTGCGGGCGGTGAAAAACCGTTTTGGCTCTACCAACGAGATCGGTATTTTTGAAATGCAATCAGCTGGACTTGTTGAGGTCTTAAATCCAAGTCAGGTCTTTCTTGAAGAGCGATTAGATGGTGCTACAGGATCCGCCATTGTGGTGACCATGGAAGGCAGTCGTTCAATTTTAGCGGAAGTCCAATCTTTGGTCACCCCAACCGTTTTTGGCAATGCTAGACGAACCACTACGGGACTTGATTTCAATCGTGTGAGCCTAATCATGGCAGTTTTAGAAAAACGCTGTGGGCTTCTCTTGCAAAATCAAGATGCTTACCTCAAGTCGGCTGGTGGTGTCAAACTAGACGAACCTGCCATTGATTTAGCTGTAGCCGTGGCCATCGCATCTAGTTATAAGGAAAAACCAACCAACCCTCAAGAAGCTTTCTTAGGAGAGGTTGGATTGACTGGTGAGATTCGGCGGGTGACCCGTATCGAACAACGGATTAATGAAGCAGCCAAGCTTGGTTTTACTAAAATTTACGCCCCTAAAAATGCTCTGCAGGGCATCAGTATTCCTAATGATATTGAAGTGGTGGGTGTAACAACAGTCGGTCAGGTTTTAAAGGCCGTTTTTGGCTAGAAAATTAGAAAGCAAGAGCAAGTGAGGAGGAACCTTGTCAAGAAAGTATCCAAATCATTTGTTTTTTTTAACTTTCCGAACGATATCGACCGTATAAGAGGTTAATCCAGCTATTTCTACTAAAAGATGTTAAGATAGACAGACTACTATCTAAGATAGCTCTACTATTTTTCAAAAGGAGTTTAGGCATGTCTTATTTTGACCATTTTTTATCAGCTAACGAAGCTTATGTAGCTTTGCACGGCACAGCACATTTACCTCTAAAACCTAAAACGCGAGTGGCCATAGTGACTTGTATGGATTCGCGGTTGCACGTGGCACAAGCATTGGGCCTCGCCCTTGGAGATGCCCATATTTTACGGAATGCGGGTGGGCGTGTGACAGAGGATATGATTCGGTCGCTGGTTATTTCTCAGCAGCAAATGGGAACGCGCGAAATTGTAGTTTTGCATCATACAGACTGTGGGGCGCAAACCTTTACTAATGAAGGTTTTGCGAGGCAGCTTCGAGATAGCTTAGGCGTTGAGGTAGGCGATAGAGATTTTCTGCCTTTTACAAACGTGGAGGCAAGTGTCAGAGAAGATATGGCTATTTTGCGTCAGTCTCCTTTGATTCCTGATGATGTGGTAATCAATGGAGCTGTCTATGATGTGGACACTGGACGCATGACACCTGTGGTGTAAATAAGCTTGGCTTTCTAAAGTGTAGTGTCTTTTTTACCTTCCGTTAGTCATACCTAATAGATAAGCCCTTCTGGGGCTTTTTTGATTGACAAGGGGTTTAAGAAATACCATAGCTCAGCAGTAGTAAGTGTCTGTGTTGTTTTAGGGATTGGTTTTAACCAATTAGGTTGAAAAATAGACCACTTACCTAAATGCTCTTGTATTCAGGTCAAAGCTTGTTATAATAGAGTAACAAAGGTGATGACTAGATTAAATGTTTCTTAGGACAGGGAAGGGAGGTGCCCAATGAAGATTGTGATTGAATTAGATGCGTCCTGTGAGAATATTGAAGTCAACATTAAAGCAGCACAGGTCACAGAGCAGGTTCTTCAACTTCAGCAGGCGCTTCTCCAACTGGAGCGCCAGCCCCTGATTTTTTACAAGGACAACAATGAATATTTTTTAGCTCTTTCCGATATTCTCTTATTTGAGACAGATGGGTCTAAAATTTTTGGCCATACAAAAGACAATGCTTATGAAGTCAAACTCAAGTTATATGAATTAGAGGCTTATCTTCCGACGACTTTCTGTCGTGTGGCTAAGGCGACTATTGTCAATACAAGCTGCATTTATGCCTTGGAAAAATCTTTCTCAGGGACAAGCCGTATTTGTTTTTACGAGACCCATAAACAGGTCCATGTGTCACGCCACTATTATCAATTATTGAAAGAGAAGCTTAGGGAAATGAGGTAACATATGAAACGCACATTATTAGGAATTGGATTGATTTTATTAGCAGGGTTCTTGCTTTTCAAAGAACAGTTGGGACTCGCCCAGTTACCTATTTGGACTGTTATATGGGTTGCCTTTTTGACCTTTGGAGCCATTAGCCAGCTTGCTAAACATCATTTTATTTTAGGAACAGTATTGGCTATTTGTAGTTTTGCCCAGTTAAACGATATATTCCATTGGGTTAATATCACCAGCTGGTTATTGATGCTGGTGACAATTCTAGTTGGTTTAGGGTTGACATTGATTTTCAAAGGCACTAACCCTTCTCGTTATGGCAACTCCATCTTTTCATATTATAATAACCAGACATCCTTTGAAAATGATAAGATGGTTAAACATCTTAATAAAGGCATGAGCAAGGTTTTTGGCGGTTTTAGCCGTTACATTAATGACAATCATTTTTCAAATGATTCTGTAGATGTTTTGTTGGGAAGTGCAACGGTCTACTTTGATGGTGCTGAAATAGAAGGAGAACAGGCTACTTACACTGTTGATGCCGTCTTTTCGTACGTAACCATTTATCTTCCGTGTCATTGGCGAGTAGAGGTTGTGGGAGATCATGTTTTCAGCTCGGTTAATCAAGCTCCTACAGCACCAGAAACGGAAAAAGTCTTGGTTATCGTTGCCGATTTGGTCTTTTCAGGTATTGAAATTCATTACCTTTAGGCCATTCATAGAGTAGAATAGACGACCAGTTTTCTGCTCTTTTCTTAGCAGCTAATTCATCTAAAAATTCTGTAAATTAAACAAAGGAGACCTCATGAAAAAACTACTGACTAATAAGCTCTTTATGGCTGTATTCGCCAATGATATGCTTTCCAGTTTTGGAGATGTAATGTACTATTTAGCCTTAATGGCTTATGTCTTGCAGCTCCCTGATGCCA
Source organism: Streptococcus dysgalactiae subsp. dysgalactiae (assembly GCF_900459225.1). Lineage (NCBI taxonomy): Bacteria > Bacillati > Bacillota > Bacilli > Lactobacillales > Streptococcaceae > Streptococcus > Streptococcus dysgalactiae. The sequence continues at coordinate 1,956,582 of NZ_UHFH01000003.1, read as the reverse complement.
AGCTTGGCATTTCGATTGTTGGTCTTTCGGAGGCATTGCCCTACTTGACAGGTTTTATCATGGGGTATTGGGCGGATAAAACTGTTCATAAGGTTAAAACGATCATCCAGACCTTACTTTTTCGAGTAGGACTCTATTTGATTGTCGGTATTATTATTGGTTTTCAACCAAGCCTCTGGGTTGTCGTTGTGGTGGCTTTCATCAATGTCTTATCTGATCTGGCAGGACAATACGAGGATGGGCTTTACACCCCTCTAAGTCTTCGTATTGTGTCCAATGAGGACCGTGCAGATAGTTTCGCTTTTCGCCAGACAGCACGGTCTCTTTTTTCAATTGGTTTCCAGACTCTTGGCGCTGTTTTGGTTACTGTGTTTAGTTTTAGAAGTTTAGCATTTGTGAATGCGGCTACCTTTGGAATCTGTGCTTGCTTCATGGTGTTCTTAGCACCATCCTTAGACGCTTTGGTTAAGGAACGCCCAATCCTAGTAGATCAGAAGAACGAAACACGTTTTATCAAAGATTTATGGTGCAATATGATAATTGCGGCTAAAGAATGCATCAAATATCCTGATATTAGTAAATGTTTAGTAGTGGCCCCTTTTCTCAATGCTTTGTTTACAGTTATTTCACTGCTTGTCGCAGCCCTCATTAGTCAGGACAAATCGATGCTGGTCATTAATCCTGTTACCACATTAGCGCTTTTATCAACCTTTAGTATTGCAGGAACAATTTTAGGTGGCTTTTTAGCCATGACAGTGTTTAGAGAGACACGTCTGCTTTTCTTGGTTAAATTGATTACCCTCATGACTCCTTTTATTTTTATTAGTCTCCTTCTTCACTTTATTTATGGTCTTTACTGTAGCCTTGTCTTAACAACCATTATTTCTGGGATGATTAATCCTAAATTAAATGCTGTTATCATGAATACCTTACCCGAAGAAAGGCTTGCCATGATTGGGTCTGGAATTGGAACCTATGTTCAGTTTGGCGCTGTCCTATCACGTCTTTTGGTATCAGGGCTGGTGGTGTTAGTTCCTTTAGACTGGATTAGCATGCTATTTATGGGGTTGAGTGTTTTACTCATTGCTTATGTGTATAAGAACCGCCAGCTAGCACCTGTTAGTTCTTCTCAAGATGTGATCTAACAAGATAATTCCTGACGGATTCTCGGTAGAGAGAACAGCTGTGATTTGAAAGAGAGAAATCCCCTCCCTTTTTTGTCTAATTAGTGCTATAATAAAAACGATTGAATTTTGAAAATGTTACAGGAGACTCACATGTCAATAAAACCAATTCGTGTGCGTTACGCACCAAGTCCAACGGGATTACTACACATCGGGAATGCGCGTACAGCGCTCTTTAACTACCTTTATGCGCGTCATCATGGCGGCACCTTTATCATTCGTATTGAAGATACCGACCGTAAACGTCATGTGGAAGACGGAGAGCGTTCGCAATTAGAAAACTTAAAATGGCTTGGTATGGACTGGGATGAAAGCCCAGAAACCCATGAGCAATACCGCCAGTCAGAACGTCTAGATCTCTACCAAAAATACATTGATCAATTATTGGCAGAAGGCAAGGCCTATAAGTCTTACGTGACAGAAGACGAATTGGCAGCCGAGCGTGAGCGCCAAGAAGCAGCAGGTGAGACACCACGCTACATCAATGAATTTCTTGGCATGACAGAAGAGCAAAAAGCAGCTTATATTGCTGAGCGTGAAGCTGCTGGAATTATTCCAACCGTTCGTTTAGCTGTTAACGAAGCTGGTATTTACAAATGGACGGACATGGTTAAAGGGGATATTGAGTTTGAAGGTGGCAATATTGGTGGTGACTGGGTTATTCAGAAAAAAGATGGTTACCCAACTTACAACTTTGCGGTTGTTGTAGATGACCACGACATGCAAATTTCACATGTTATCCGTGGGGATGACCATATAGCCAATACGCCAAAACAATTGATGGTGTATGAAGCCCTAGGTTGGGAAGCGCCAGCCTTTGGTCACATGACCCTTATCATCAATTCTGACACAGGGAAAAAATTATCTAAACGCGACACCAATACTCTCCAATTTATCGAAGATTACCGCAAAAAAGGCTATATGCCTGAAGCTGTCTTTAACTTTATTGCATTTTTGGGGTGGAATCCTGGCGGAGAAGAGGAAATCTTCTCTCGTGAGCAGTTAATTGACCTTTTTGATGAAAATCGTCTCAGCAAGTCGCCAGCAGCCTTTGACCAGAAGAAAATGGATTGGATGAGCAATGAGTACTTAAAAAATGCGGATTTTGAAACAGTTTATGCCCTCTGCAAACCTTTCCTTGAAGAAGCAGGCCGTTTGACTGAAAAAGCTGAGAAGCTAGTAGAATTATACAAACCACAGTTAAAATCTGCAGATGAGATTATTTCACTGACCGATCTTTTCTTCTCAGACTTCCCAGAATTGACAGAAGCTGAAAAAGAAGTAATGGCAGGTGAAACTGTTCCGACGGTTTTGAAAGCTTTCAAGGAAAAATTGGAAGCTATGTCAGATGAAGACTTCAAACCAGAAAACATTTTCCCACAAATTAAGGCTGTTCAAAAAGAAACAGGAATCAAGGGGAAAAACCTCTTTATGCCAATCCGTATTGCTGTTTCTGGTGAAATGCATGGCCCTGAATTACCAAATACAATCTATTTGCTAGGTCGTGACAAATCTATCGAACATATTAACAAGATGCTTTAAAAACCTGTCATAAGTTTTGTCTATTCTAACAAGGCCTAAGACATGGAAGGACTGAGGAGAAAGTCTGATTTCGTCAAAGTTATTATTTTTATGCTACTTTACTTAGCTAGCACGGACGGTAGCAACTCCCTACGGGATTTCATATCTAGATGTTGAGCCTAGGTCTCAAAATCTCCGAACGCCAGAAACATGACGTTTCTGGCGTTTTTGTTACGGCGTCAAGTATTGGATTTGGGCTCACCTCGCTCGCCTATGACTAATAGAAGGCAGACAGTGATACTATTTTTGGATGATATTGTAAACAATTCTCTTAGAGGTACATTGTCTACAACCTGGGACTGAGGAGGAAACTTCTCAGTTTTTTGTGTCTGTTTCCAATATAGTGTTTATTACCTTCTAACCAGAAAATTTGGGTTGTCAGGCTGGTCGTAAGCTAGTTTTTTGAAAAAAGATGCTCAGTTTTGACATCAGGAGATGGTTTTTAGAGCTTAATTAGTGTACAATATTTTTTTGACGTTTTTTAGGTGAGTTTGATTAAAGAATTGTAATCAAATAGTATTATAGCCAACGTTTGAAAATATGCTAAAATAATAAAGTTAGAAAGGAGGAAAAATGGCCAGTAGCGATTATATTTTTTTATTTGTATCTATTATCATCTATTACTTGACCGAAATCTCAATTTTTTCCTTCTTATCTGATATTACATTACCAGCTTGGAAACAATTATTTGTCTTGGCGATAGCTTTGTTTTTTAATCAATTTCCATACCTCTCACCTTTATTGATTGACCCTCTTTTATTTTTAATAATCTTGAGGCAGGCAAATCACCAAGTGTTTTCTCTAAAGTCGCTTTTCCTCGCTTTTGCGCCCGGTGTCTTTATTGATTTATTATCTCGCTTCATTGTGATGATCATTATTCCTTACATTTTTCTATCTAATGACCTTTACTTTAGTCATATTGTGGTAGATTTTTTAGCGTATGCCATGATATTCCCAAGTTTTGCCGTCATTAATTACCTTGTGGGGAAAGATTATAAAATTATTTTCCAAACGGACCACTCAGTCAGATCTCGTAACTTCTATAAAATTTTATTAATCTTCATTGTGGCTTACTATATTGATATTTTTATGATTTTAGGATTTACTGATCCTTTTTTACATTTTAAGCATTCTATGGTCATGCCAACTTCCTATAAATTGCTCTTCTTAATATTCATGCTTCTTTTGGTCTATCTACTGTCTTATTTTAATCACAAATCCAAGGAGTATCTCAAAAACGAGTTGAAAAAAGAGCAACAGGCTTATGTAGCCAATCTGGAAACTTATGGCAAACATCTGGAAAAACTCTATCGGGATGTTAGGATTTTTCAGAGTGATTATTTGAACTGTTTAGAAAGCTTAGGCAAAGCCATTCAAACACGATCAGTGAGCCATATCCAAGAGGTGTACGCTTCGACCGTCCATGACGCTAACGACTACTGGGATGACAAACACTATAATATTTCCAAGTTAGGAAAAATCGGGATATCATCCATTAAAAGTCTACTGTCAGCGAAGATTATCAGTGCCGAAAAATCTGGTATTGCCCTTAATGTGGAGGTCCCTGATAAGATTGAAGCAACCTACCTCCCAGAGTTAGATTTGTTGCTGTTGATGTCTATCTTTTGTGATAATGCCATCGAAGCAGCTTTAGAGGCTAAAGTTTCTCGGATGTCCATTGCTTACTTTCTATTGGATGATCAGCAGGTGTTTGCGGTCACTAATAGCACCAAGGAAAAAGTCAACATTACCAAAGTTTTTGAAGAGGGTTACTCTTCTAAAGGATCAGGCCGTGGGATTGGTCTCGCTAATGCTCAACGGATTATTCAAAAATACCCTCAACTTGGCTTGCGAACTCAGAGTTCCAGTCATCAATTTAGTCAAACGTTGACAATTCCAAAGGTGGAGGGCAACTAGATGATTTTTATACACAGTATGTTTTTCTTCTATACCACCATCTTCATAGATAGTTGGATTATTTTTTCAAAATCTTCAGGGATTAAGCTTAAGTGGAAACCCTTATGTGTGACAGGGGCTATCTTTATTGAGGCAAATGTCCTTTTTGATAATGTCATCTTGATTGATCAACTTTTCTTTATCATTGTCAGTTTATTATTTGCCCCTCAGAAGAAATTATCTGAACACATTTTCAATGGCTTCTTTGCCATTATGATTGTTGAATTGCTTTTTCGGGTGATTGGTTTCTTCTTTTTGCCTGCTGTGCTAGGGTTCAGCATTCGTCAAATCAATAGTGACCTTAGGCTTCTAGAACTGTGTTATTTGCTGATTCTTCCCATGTTTTACCTCTTCAGCTATATTTTTAGCATTGATCTTAGCCTGCTAAGGTTTATCAGCGAAGATAAAATGAAAAAGTGGGTTTTTTGGATGAATGCCACCATGTTTTCCTACTATTTCTTTGTGCATTTTTTGGTGAAGGTCCAGAGTGAGTTTTTAGGATTATATTTCCGTTACCGCTCTATTTTGATTTTTATCTATTTGGCTATTCTCATATGGATTATTGTGAAGTTAGACCGTTTTGCCAAGGACCAGTTATCACAAAAGTTAGCCCAAGCCCAGAATGAGCGTATTGCTTACTTAGAGAATTATAATCAGTCGATTGAACAACTTTACCGTGATATCAGAACAGTTAAACATGATTCGGAAAATATCTTAATCAGTCTCAAAGATAGTATCGATAGTGGCGATATCGAAAGTATTACTCAAGTTTATGAGACCGTTGTTCAGCAATCAGCTACCTCTCTGAGACGGCCGGGCTATGAAATGTCGTCGTTAGACAATATCAAAGAAGCAGTAGTGCGCAGTGTCATGAATTCTAAACTGCTTGAAGCGCAGCATTATGGCATTGATCTTTATATTGAAATTCCTGATGTGATAGATGATTTACCGATAAAACTCCTAGACCTTATTGTACTGTTTACTGGACTAGTGGACAACGCTATTGAGACAGCAAAAGGTAGCCGAAGGCCCTTTTTATCGATTGCCTATTTTAAACAGGATGGGAAACAATTCTTTATTATTGAAAATAGTACAAAAACGAATCGTGTGGATATGGTAAGTCTTTTTCATGACCGTCAAAAGAGTCTTCCACGCTTTTTCACAATATTAGATGGTCATCCCCAAATTACGCTTTCAAGTAAAAGTGATCACTACCGCTTGAGGCAATTGTTAGAAATGAGATAAGCTATGATGAATATTTTTATTCTTGAAGATGATTTTATTCAACAGACACGTATTGAATCTGTAGTGGCAGACATTTTGGAAGAGGCTAAATTACCTTGTAATCAGCTAGAAGTGTTTGCCAATCCTCATAAATTATTTGAAAGCATTCAAGAAAGAGGCGACCATCAGTTATATTTTTTAGATATTGAGATTGGTGATGAGGCTCGTCGAGGACTTGAATTGGCAGCAGATATTCGACAAAAAGACCCCAATGCAGTCATTGTGTTTGTTACCACACATTCTGAATTTGCTCCTATTTCTTTTAAATACAAAGTGTCTGCCTTAGATTTTATTGACAAAGCAGTTGATAAAGAACAATTTAGGGATCAGATTGAAGAATGTATCCGCTATACCTATGAGATGATGTCTAGCCGTGAATCAGAAGATATGTTTTTATTTGAGACCCCTCAGACAAGATTGAAATTACCTTACAAAGATATCCTTTATTTTGCCACTGCTACGACACCCCATAAGGTGTGTTTGTGGACTCAGACGGAGAGATTGGAGTTTTATGGCAATTTATCTGAGATACAAGCCGTGGCTCCAAAACTTTTCTTATGTCATAGATCTTACTTGGTTAATCTAGATAAGGTTGTGCGTATTGATAAATCCAAACAGCTCCTCTATTTTGATAATGGAGATTCCTGCATGGTCTCACGCTTAAAAATGAAATGCCTTTTTGAAAAATGGGAGGCCTTACATTAAAAATAATCCTAATAACTGACATTTTAGGATAAAAAACCAACATTTCAGGAAATGGTTACCTTATCAGGCTATTTTTCGCTATAATAGCTAATGTAAATAAAGATCTACGAAATCATCGGTCTATTAGGCGATCAATCCCCAATTCAATCAAAATATTGTTTTCTCTCTCTCTCCATAAACAAATAGTATTTTTGATATGACAGCCTAATAGATGATATGATTATTTCAGTTGTCTTTGTTTGGATATCACATTAACTGATTGTAAAATCAGTGTCAAAGCCCGGCTTGCCGGGTTTTTTGATAGCTAAATACAGAGACAAGTAGCTGACGTCTTGTGGACTCTGACTTTTTATAGTGGTTTTCTGAAGTTTATTCCTTTGTCAGAAGGAGAACTAGGCTAAAGATAGAGTGACAAGAGGCAGTTGAAGCACAAAAACTAGAAATAGTACAGAAAGAGGCTTAATCTGAAAGGGTTAGGGCTTTTTAATTTTTTAGGGGATGTGGTATAATGGTAGTAATTTAGATTATGGAGTTAAGTTTTGAAGAAGACCTATCGTGTCAAGCGTGAGAAAGATTTCCAAGCCATTTTTAAGGTTGGCAAAAGCACGGCAAATCGAAAATTTGTCATTTATCATTTAGCAAAAGATCAAAAACACTTCCGAGTAGGGATTTCAGCTGGTAAAAAATTAGGAAATGCCGTCACACGAAATGCTGTGAAACGGAAGATTCGTCATGTTCTTATGGCCCTAGGAAATCAGCTCAAATCAGAAGATTTTGTGGTAATTGCCCGCAAGGGAGTAGAAACTTTGGATTACCACGAGCTTCAACAAAATTTACATCATGTTTTAAAGTTAGCGCAATTGCTTGAGGAAGGTTTTGAGAGTGAAGAAAAATATTAAAATTGCAGGTTTAGCACCTTTAGTTCTATTATTAGCGGCTTGTGGCCGTGGCGAAGTAACCGCCCAGTCGACCAGTGGCTGGGACCAGTTGGTCTATCTTTTTGCCAGAGCGATTCAATGGCTCTCCTTTGATGGGTCTATTGGGGTTGGGATTATTCTTTTTACCCTCATCATTCGTCTCTTGCTCATGCCTTTGTTCAACATGCAAATTAGATCAAGTCAGAAGATGCAAGACATCCAGCCTGAACTTAGAGAATTGCAAAAGAAGTACGCTGGGAAAGATACAGAAACGCGGATGAAGTTAGCTGAAGAAAGTCAAGCTCTTTACAAAAAATATGGGGTCAACCCTTATGCTAGCCTCATGCCGCTCTTGATTCAAATGCCAGTCATGATAGCCCTATTCCAAGCATTGACACGGGTACCTTTCTTGAAAACAGGTACCTTCTTGTGGGTGGAATTGGCACAGCATGACCATTTGTATATCTTGCCAGTTTTAGCGGCTCTCTTTACGTTCTTATCAACGTGGTTAACCAACCTCGCGGCTAGAGAAAAAAACATCATGATGACTATTATGATTTATGTGATGCCGCTAATGATCTTTTTCATGGGTTTCACCTTGGCCAGTGGGGTCGTGCTCTACTGGACGGTATCCAATGCCTTCCAAGTGGTACAACTACTGTTATTAAACAATCCTTTTAAGATTATTGCGGAAAGACAACGTCTTGCCAATGAAGAAAAAGAACGCCGTCTTCGTGAACGTCGTGCTCGTAAAAAAGCAATGAAGAGAAAATAGGAGTTTAGGTTATGGTATTATTTACAGGAAAAACAGTCGAAGAGGCTATCGAAACAGGACTTCAAGAGTTAGGGTTATCACGTCTTAAAGCGCATATCAAAGTTATTTCAAAAGAGAAAAAAGGTTTCCTCGGGTTCGGTAAAAAGCCAGCCCAAGTTGATATTGAAGGTATTAGCGACAAGACGGTTTATAAGGCTGATAAAAAAGCCACTCGAGGTGTTCCAGAGGATATTAATCGTCAAAATGCTCCCGTAGTTAATCCTGTTGGTGTAGAACTTGAAGAAATGAAAGCCACTCAAGAGTTAGAAGCAGAAGATACTAAAGTGGTTCCTCTCATGCCTGAAGAAAGTCCAGCGCAACCCCCTGCAAATCTTGCTGATACAGTCACTGAAACGGAAGTAGAACAACCCTCAAGCTCAGTCGAAGAATCAGCAGTGATCCAAGATGCTGGTGACAATGGTTTAAGTAAAGATATTGAAAAAGCTGCTCAGGAAGTGTCCGATTATGTGACTAAAATCATCTATGAAATGGATATCGAAGCCACTGTTGAAACAAGTAACAACCGTCGCCAAATCAATTTGCAAATCGAAACACCAGAGGCGGGGCGTGTGATTGGTTACCATGGTAAGGTCTTGAAATCCTTGCAGTTGTTAGCTCAAAATTTCTTGCACGACCGCTATTCAAAAAATTTCTCAGTGACTTTGAATGTCCATGATTATGTGGAACATCGAACAGAAACCCTGATTGACTTTACACAAAAGATTGCGAAGCGTGTTTTGGAGTCTGGTCAGGACTACACCATGGATCCTATGAGTAACAGTGAACGTAAAATCGTTCATAAAACCGTTTCAACCATTAAAGGGGTTGAAAGTTATTCTGAAGGCAATGATCCTAACCGTTATGTGGTAGTCAGTCTTCAACGTTAGATCCTAAAAAGAATCTTCGGTAGTTAGTTCAACTATCGAAGATTTTTGTATGACCAGCTTAAGTGTTTGTTTTACTGATCTCGTTGATTATGGTTGCCATTGATAAGGTTTCCACGGTAAGGCAAAGGAACAGTGTCAAAGAAGACACACTTTATGAAATGAGCGGCCTCTTAAATGAGAGAGAAACTGTTGAAAAACGAAAATAAATCTTGACAGTAGACCCTCTTTAAGATAGAATATTATAGTATGTTTAGTAACTGATATCACAAATAGCCGGCTAAACGAATACAAAATCTATGAGGAGGTATTCACTGTGAAACGTACTTATCAACCAAGTAAAATCCGTCGTCAACGTAAACACGGATTCCGTCACCGTATGTCAACTAAAAACGGACGTCGCGTGCTTGCTGCACGACGTCGTAAAGGACGTAAAGTATTATCAGCTTAATTGCAAAAAATACAACTAAAGTAAACCAAGAGTGCTCGAGGCTCTTGGTTTTTTTGTGGTTTGTCAAAGTGCCTTTGAAAACAATCGCTATAAAACGGTCTTCTGGCAACCATTCATTAGAAAAGAAAGTAGTGGATGGTCTCTAATCACTAGCAGCCTTACCAACGGTTTCTCCTTATCTGAAAGCAAATTCAAAAAAAGAGAAATTTAGGTTAAAAATGAAAGTAGTTTCTAAACGTCTAACAAGTATTGAAAACGTTTTATTTCTTGTTATAATAAATTTGTGAACGTTCTCTTTATTAAAACTAAGAAACACAAGGAGTAGACATTATGCCTGATAAACCAACCAAAGAAAAGCTCATGGAGCAGTTAAAGGGTGGGATTATTGTTTCTTGTCAGGCTTTGCCAGGTGAGCCTCTTTATTCAGAGACTGGAGGCATTATGCCGCTGATGGCAAAAGCTGCTCAAGAAGCTGGTGCTGTCGGCATCAGAGCCAATTCCATTAGGGATATTAAAGAAATTCAAGCCATAACAGACCTACCAATTATCGGTATCATCAAAAAAGATTACCCGCCGCAAGAGCCTTTTATTACGGCAACTATGGCTGAAGTGGACCAATTAGCAGCCTTAAATATTGCAGTGATTGCTATGGATTGTACCAAACGTGACCGTCATGATGGCTTAGATATTGCCAGTTTTATTCGAAAAGTTAAGGAAAAATACCCCAATCAACTCTTGATGGCAGATATTAGTACCCTTGATGAAGGCATAACAGCCTATGAGGCTGGCGTTGATTTTGTTGGAACCACTCTATCAGGCTACACCCCGTATAGCCGTCAGGAAGCAGGTCCTGATATAGCATTGATAGAGGCTCTTTGTAAAGAAGGTGTTGCTGTCATTGCCGAAGGGAAGATTCATTCCCCAGAAGAAGCCAAAAAAATTAATGACTTAGGGGCGGCAGGTATTGTTGTTGGAGGGGCCATTACAAGGCCTAAGGAAATTGCAGAGCGTTTTATTAAAGCGCTTAAATGCTAGTAATGATTGTCAAAAATAGAAAACACATCAAAAAGGAGATTTTACGATGAATATGAAGAAGTTAGCTTCATTAGCGATGCTTGGCGCATCTGTTTTAGGATTAGCAGCTTGTGGCGGAAGTGGCCAGAAAGAGGCAAATACAAGCAAATCTGATAGTACTAAGACTGAAATCACATGGTGGGCTTTCCCGGTTTTTACACAAGAAAAATCAGAAGATGGTGTGGGAACCTATGAAAAGAAATTAATTGCTGCCTTTGAAAAAGCTAATCCAGAGATCAAAGTAAAACTGGAAACGATTGACTTCACGTCTGGTCCTGAGAAAATCACAACAGCTATTGAAGCTGGCACAGCTCCTGATGTTCTCTTTGATGCTCCAGGCCGTATCATTCAATATGGTAAAAATGGGAAATTGGCTGACTTGAATGACTTGTTTACCGAAGAATTTACCAAAGATGTTAACAATGACAAATTGATTCAAGCCTCAAAAGCAGGAGATACAGCTTACATGTATCCTATCAGCTCTGCTCCATTCTACATGGCGTTGAATAAAAAAATGCTCAAAGATGCTGGTGTCCTTGACCTTGTGAAAGAAGGTTGGACAACTGACGATTTTGAAAAAGTCTTGAAAGCATTGAAGGACAAAGGATATAATCCAGGTTCTTTCTTTGCTAATGGTCAAGGTGGTGACCAAGGACCGCGCGCCTTCTTTGCTAACCTTTATAGCAGTCATATTACCGATGATAAAGTAACCAAATACACCACAGATGATGCAAACTCTATTAAAGCCATGACCAAGATTTCCAATTGGATTAAAGATGGTTTAATGATGAATGGCTCTCAATACGACGGTTCAGCTGATATTCAAAACTTTGCGAATGGCCAAACTTCCTTTACCATTCTTTGGGCGCCTGCACAGCCAGGCATCCAAGCTAAATTATTGGAAGCTAGTAAAGTTGATTACCTTGAAATCCCATTCCCATCAGAAGATGGCAAGCCTGAGTTAGAATATTTGGTAAATGGTTTTGCGGTCTTTAATAACAAGGATGATCAAAAAGTCGCTGCCTCTAAGAAATTTATCCAATTTATCGCTGATGATAAAGAATGGGGACCTAAAAATGTTGTCCGTACAGGTGCCTTTCCTGTGAGAACTTCTTACGGGGATCTTTACAAAGACAAACGAATGGAAAAAATTGCTGAATGGACAAGCTTCTACTCACCATACTACAACACGATTGATGGGTTTGCGGAAATGAGAACCCTTTGGTTCCCAATGGTTCAAGCCGTATCTAATGGCGATGAAAAACCAGAAGATGCCTTGAAAGCCTTCACTGAAAAAGCAAACAAGACAATCAAAAAAACACAATAAGTGTTCCTAACAAGTGGCTTCTTTTCAATGCACATGTCAAATGGTCACTGGAAAGAAGCTTTTCTTTTTAGAAAAGTTGAACAGAAAAAAGAGGTATTTCAAGTGAACGTCAATAAATTAAAAATGCGAGAGACGCTCATCTCATACGCTTTCTTAGCTCCGGTCTTGGTTTTCTTTGTAATTTTTGTCTTGATACCGATGATTATGGGCTTTGTGACGAGCTTTTTCAATTATTCCATGACAGAGTTTACCTTTGTTGGTTTTGCCAATTATGCTAGGATGTTTCAAGATCCTATCTTTATGAAATCTCTTATCAATACGTTGATTATCGTAATTGGTTCAGTACCAGTTGTGGTTTTCTTTTCTCTCTTTGTGGCTGCTAAGACTTATGACAAAAATGTGGTGGCACGTTCGTTTTATCGGGCAGTTTTCTTTCTACCTGTTGTTACCGGAAGTGTTGCCGTAACGGTGGTTTGGAAATGGATTTATGATCCGATGTCAGGGATTTTGAATTATGTTTTAAAATATGCTCATGTGATCGAACAAAATATTAGTTGGCTAGGAGATAAGCATTGGGCTTTGTTAGCTATTATTGTTATTTTGTTAACCACATCTGTTGGGCAGCCTATTATTCTATATATTGCAGCTATGGGAAATATTGATAACTCTTTGGTAGAAGCTGCACGTGTAGACGGCGCCACAGAATTTCAGGTGTTTTGGAATATCAAGTGGCCAAGTCTCCTGCCAACAACCTTATATATTGCTGTCATAACAACAATTAATTCCTTCCAATGTTTTGCTTTGATTCAACTCCTGACGTCTGGAGGGCCAAATTATTCAACCAGTACCCTCATGTACTATTTGTATGAAAAAGCCTTTGAGCTCTCTGAATACGGCTATGCCAATACAATGGGTGTATTCTTGGCAGTCATGATTGCAATTATCAGCTTTGCTCAATTTAAAATTTTAGGCAATGATGTGGAATATTAGGAGGATACTAAGATGAAGAAAAAGAAACTAACCGCATCGGATATTCTGACTACTGTTATTCTATGCATCTTGACCATTTTGTTTATTTTCCCATTTTATTGGATTATGACAGGAGCATTTAAGGCTCAAGCCGATACCATTATGATTCCACCGCAATGGTGGCCAAAGGCACCTACTATTGAAAATTTTAAGGCCTTGGTCATTCAAAATCCGGCCTTAAAATGGTTATGGAATAGTGTCTTTATTTCAGTGATGACCATGTTTTTGGTTTGCGGAACCTCCTCATTGGCAGGTTATGCTTTGGCCAAAAAGCGGTTTTATGGACAGCAGATTTTGTTTTCGATTTTTATTGCTGCCATGGCCTTGCCAAAACAGGTTGTTCTTGTCCCTCTTGTGCGGATTGTTAATTTTATGGGAATCCATGACACTTTGGCGGCTGTTATTTTGCCTCTTGTCGGCTGGCCATTTGGCGTTTTCCTCATGAAACAGTTCTCAGAAAATATTCCAACTGAGTTATTGGAATCCGCCAAGATTGATGGTTGTGGCGAGATTCGTACCTTTTTTAATGTGGCTTTCCCTATTGTCAAACCAGGCTTTGCAGCGCTAGCGATTTTTACCTTTATCAATACTTGGAATGATTATTTTATGCAGTTGGTGATGTTAACCTCTCGGGAAAATTTAACGATTTCACTTGGTGTTGCCACTATGCAAGCTGAAATGGCTACTAATTATGGCTTGATTATGGCAGGGGCTGCCATGGCTGCAGTGCCTATTGTAACGGTCTTTCTTGTCTTCCAAAAATCATTTACCCAAGGCATTACTATGGGTGCTGTGAAAGGTTAAATCAAGAAAGGTTTCTAACATGCTTTATGATCGTTTAAAAAATATTAGCCGTTACCGAGGGATTCATCCTCATTTGGATGCGGCGATTACCTTTTTACAAACCACAGATTTACAAACCACAGATCTGAGGCAACTAGCTGAAGGGAAATATCCTATTTTAGGGGAGAAAGTATTTGCGGTTATTCAAAGAAATCAATTGAGTAAGGCGGATAATCCATTATTGGAATACCACAAACGGTATGCAGATTGCCACCTTTTGCTAGTTGGGAATGAGTGCATTCGTTATGGTATAGGTAATCAAGCTGAAGCAGTGCCTTTTGAACAAGAAGCTGATATTGGCTTTGTAACCTGTGATCGAACCTATGACCTAGATTTGGTTGATGATAGCTTTGCTTACTTTTTCCCTAATGAGCCTCATCAACCCAATAATTTTAACCAAGCAGGGGAAGCAGTTACGAAATGCTTAATCAAAGTGTTAATGGCAGATTAGGTTGATTTGGCAGTGAACCAATTGATGGAAAGGAAGTGATGGGGTGACGTCGAAAAAACAGGGACTTTTACATTCTCTTTTTAATCTTGATAGTAAATGGATGAGGAGTAGCGCGGCACTATTTGATTTGCTCGTGTTTAATCTCTTATTTGTCTTGTCCTGCCTTCCCCTTCTGACAATTGGGGTTGCTAAAATGGCTTTGTATGCGAGTTTGTTGGATTGGCGAGAAGGTCAAGTTAGTCAACTTTTTACTACTTATAGTTCTCATTTTAAATATTATTTTAAAAGTGGGCTGCGCCTTGGTCTTATTGAGCTTGGGATAATGAGCATTTGTCTCTTAGATCTTTTCTTAATTCAAAACCAATTAGGCCTAGTTTTTCAAGGGTTTAAAGTACTTTGCATTGCTGTTTTATTTCTGGTGGTTATACTTTTTTTGTACGCTTATCCTCAGGCCGTTAAAAGAGACCTTTCCCTATCTACGCTGTTTAAGCGAAGCTTTTTACTAGCAGGACTCTTTTTTCCATGGAGTTTTGCTTTCTTGACTTTTATTTGTCTCATGATATTTAGCCTACAATTGTCTCTGTTAACGTTATTTGGAGGCGTGTCTTTGCTAGCTATCATCGGCATCAGTTGCCTAACTTACCTCTACTTGATTATCATGGAATCTCTTCTTAGGCGATTCCCACTTAATAATGACATTGAATAAAGGACATTACTATGACAGATCTTACGAAATACCAAGGCATTATTCCTGCCTTTTATGCTTGTTATGATGACCAGGGTAACATCAGCCCTGAACGTGTGCGTGCCTTGACCCAGTACTATATTGACAAAGGGGTTCAGGGGCTTTACATTAATGGTTCTTCTGGAGAGTGTATTTACCAGAGCGTTGCTGACCGTCAATTGGTGTTAGAAAATGTCATGGCAGTCGCTAAGGGCAAGCTAACGATTATTAATCATGTTGCCTGCAACAACACTAAAGATAGTATTGAATTGGCAGCTCATTCAGAACGTTTGGGCGTGGATGCTATTGCAGCTATTCCGCCTATTTATTTCCGGTTGCCAGAATATTCAGTTGCTGATTATTGGAATACTATTTCGGCGGCAGCTCCTCACACAGATTTTATCATCTATAATATTCCTCAACTGGCAGGGGTTGCCTTGACTCCAAGCCTTTATAAGACTATGTTGGCTAATAGGCGCGTGATTGGGGTTAAAAATTCATCCATGCCAGTGCAGGATATTCAAACCTTCTGTGCGATTGGTGGGGACAATCATATTGTTTTTAATGGTCCAGATGAACAATTTCTAGGAGGGCGCTTGATGGGGGCTGCTGCAGGCATTGGTGGCACCTACGGGGCTATGCCAGAATTATTTTTAAGGCTGAACCAACTTATTGCTGACAAGGATTTAGAAAAGGCCAAGGCCCTCCAATATACTATTAATGAGATTATAGGTGTCCTTGTTTCTGCTCATGGCAATATGTATGGTGTAATTAAGGAAGTTCTTCGCATTAATGAAGGTCTTGATATTGGATCTGTTCGTTCCCCATTATCTGAGTTAGTTGAGGAAGACATGGTCATTTGCCAACGGGCCGCTGCCCTTATTAGTCAAGCTAAGGAAACCTTTTGTTAAAACGCGAGGGGGTAAAGGAGATGAAATACTATTTAGCAATTGATATTGGTGGTACTGCTATCAAGTATGGCTTGATTTCCGAAACAGGAGACCTGATGGAAAAAGAGGAAATGGCTACTGAGGCTTATAAAGGAGGTCCCTCTATTTTGGAAAAGGTCAAGGGCTTGGTAAAGACTTATCAAGACCAAGTGGCTTTGGCTGGAGTGGCTATTTCTTCTGCAGGAATGGTTAATCCTGATAAGGGAGAAATCTTTTATGCCGGTCCCCAGATTCCTAATTATGCTGGAACTCAGTTTAAAAAGGAAATTGAAGAAACCTTTGGACTGCCCTGTGAAGTGGAAAACGATGTTAACTGTGCTGGTCTAGCCGAAGCTATTTCCGGTAATGCCAAGGATTATCCTGTGGCTCTTTGCTTGACCATCGGAACAGGGATTGGCGGTTGTTTATTGCTTAATTCCCAAGTTTTTCATGGTAGCAGTTATGCAGCTTGTGAGGTTGGTTACCTTCATTTATCAGATGGGGAATTTCAGGATTTAGCGTCTACGACAGCCCTTGTTCAAGAAGTAGCCGAAGCTTATGGTGATGACGTCAGCCAATGGGATGGCCGTCGTATTTTTGACCAAGCTAAGGCAGGGGATGAGGTTTGCATCACTGCCATTGATAGACAGGTGGATTATTTAGGGCAGGGCATTGCCAATATTTGCTATGTGGTTAATCCAAATGTGGTGGTGCTTGGTGGAGGTATCATGGCACAACAAGACTATTTAGCTGATAAATTAAAGAGAGCCCTTGACAGCTACTTGGTTCCTAGCCTTGCGGAGAATACCCAACTGCAATTTGCTAGTCATGGAAATAATGCTGGCATTTTTGGGGCTTACTATCATTTTACGCAGAAACAAGAAAGGTAAAGATTGGAAGGTTAACGCTTTCTCTATTCTCTTAACTGTTTGGTGACCAAAGACAAGTGTCACCGTTTATTTCAGTCTCTGTTCTATAAAAAACACCTTTAGGTTTAGTCTTTGCCTAAAGGTGTTTGTTGTCTTCGGTAATAATAGTATCTTTGAAAATTTTATCCTTATGAGGTTTGTCAATGGCTGAGACGTAAGCGTAGATGACATCCATCATTATAAGGAGAGGAAATTGTGGAGACACGCGATTTCCATAATTCAATTGATGGGTTGATGAGACATGAATTACATCAAAGATGTCACCGAAGTCCATATCAGTAGCTGTGGTTAATAAAATAGTCTTCGCACCACGTTGGCTGGCTTGGTGCAAGGCCTTAATAACCGAACGTGTTTTACCAGATAATGAAAAACCAAAAACAAGGCAGTTATCATTGACCAAGCTATTAGCCCAAGTAAAGCCATCGGTATCGGAATAAGCATCACAGATAAAACCAAGTCGCATAAAGCGTAGTTTCATTTCCTGCGCAACAAGGCCAGAGAACCCTTTTCCAAAAAAATAAACGCGTTCAGACCGATCTATCAAGCTAGCTAGACGTAATAACTTGTCTTCATCAACCAAATCATAAGTCTTGTTAATCAAAGCATCATAGTCCATCAAGACCCTCTTGGTTAATTCCAGACTTATCGACTGAAAGGTATCTTGAGCTTCTTGTAAGCCATGAATATAGTCAAAAGCAAAAGCACGGTAACCAGTGAAACCACATTTCTTAGCAAAACGAGTAAGGGCAGCTTGAGAAACGTGTAACCGTTTCGTCATTTGGGAGGCCGTTAATTCCTCTGGAGTTAAATCAGTGGTGATGAAAAATTGTGCGATGCTCTTCTCCAAACTGGTCATATGATCCAAGGCGGCTTCGATTTTGGTAATAAGTCGGTGGTTTTTAGACATGATACAGGCACGCTCCTTAAAGGACTAATTACCTACTAGTATAACATAGATTAGAAAAGGATGATGAACAATTCTTTTCAATCGAGTAGTGTTTGATTCGTCTTTTACTGACTCCAAAAATTCTTGAGTAGTTATTGTTTGTCCCATCAGAGGGAAGAGATTCTTAATAGGAAATTCATGTAGGTCAGCTCTGGCAGCTCTCATCATGTCAGTTAGGAAGTATTGGTCATAGCCGTATTGATAGGCGTCACAAGCTGTTGTATCCCCACCTGCATGGGTAGAAATTCCCCCTAAAACGATGATGTTAATGCCACGACAAATCTAAGTCAGTACCAAAGAAAGCACTGAAATTGCGTTTGTTTACCACATAATCTGTGTCAGTCACTCCAAGTTCATCAGCAAAGTCAGAGAAGGCAGCTTCAGGTCTTTTTCCAAGAAGTTGAACCATGGCGTTAGGATTGAGTTTATCTTTCCCATCGTGAAATTTAACGCGGACAAAGTTAATAAATGCTCCCTCTTGACGGAAAAGATCAATCATGGCTTTAGCATTTGACATAATCGTGTCTTGAGATGAGGTGCTGTAGGCATCTCTAAAATGCCTTTTTGCAGGTCGATGAGGACGAGGACTGTTTTTAAAAATCAATCATAAGCTGATCTCCATTTCTATTTTTCGTGGTATCTTTTTATAGTGAAAAGAGTACTGATTGCCCACAATCAGTTATCGAGGCAAAAGAATTAAAATAACACTATATAGTTATATATAACGAGAGTGTTGTAAATGAAACTTGTTTTCTGTTCAAGTAAAATGTTTCGGAGGGGCTCGTTATGGAATGAAGTAAAGCACAGCGTTATGCGACAGTGATGGTGATGATGTTAGGAGCATTCATTGCCTTGTTAAATCAAACGTTACTAATAACGGCACTTCCTGGCATCATGACGTCTTTCAATCTTTCTCTTGATAGCGCACAATGGCTTACCACGATTTTTATGTTGGTTAACGGCATCATGATTCCCATATCAGCCTATTACACAACCTATTTTGCCAGTAAGAGTCTTTATTTGACAGCCATAGGTCTTTTCATTTTGGGAACCTTATTATGTCTTGTGGCACCTTACTTCTGGCTGCTTTTGCTGAGTAGAGCCGTACAAGCTATTGGAGCAGGGATTTTGATTCGATTGATACAAGTAGTGCTATTGGTAGCTTTTCCGTTTGAAGAAAGAGGGGCAGCTATGGGGATTTTTGGCTTGGTAACTGGCTTTTCACCAGCTATAGCAGGATGGATTTTGAGTTATTACTCATGGCAGGATATCTTTGTGATTGTTTTGGTAGCTATGCTGATTAATATCGTTATTAGCATCGCAGTAGTGAAAATGTAACAACTGCTGGACCAGCAGATTTAGACCTCCTTTCAATGATGTTATCAACCTTTGCCTTCGAGTACTTTTGTATGGCTTTAGCAAAGCAAGTCGAATGGGATTTACTAGCCCAACGATTGTTCTTCTTTTAATAGCTTCATTTGTTGCTCTCACTGCTTATTTTAAAAGGTAAAAACAGTTACCAACTCCAAAGTTAAATACCAGCGTGCTACGGGTGAAAGCTTTTGTTTATGCTTGTTTAATTATTATGGTTATGTTTATGATTTTCAACGCCTCAATGACCTTGATGCCCATTTACATTCAAAATATTAGAGGGTTGACTGCCTTGCAAAGCGGCTGATTGCTCCTGCCTGGAGTACTTTTAATGGGAATATTAGCTCCTATTACAGGCCGTCTCTTTGATAAAATAGGTGGTAAGCCTTTTGCGGTCCTGGGAATGCTCCTGATTGTGGTTAGCAGTTTGTTTTTATCATGTCTAGATACCCAATCTATTTCCTTGACCATTAGCTTCTTGTTTTCGATGCTTATGACAGGAAATGCTTTGATTTTAACCCCGTTAACGACTAGTGCCATGAATGCTTTACCTCTCTCTTTAATCCCTCATGGTAGTGCTATGAACAGTGCTACACGACAACTCTTTGCAGCCATTGGGACAGCGATTTTTGTCAGTCTTATGGGGGCAAAAGCAAGTTTAGAACAGGGTTTTCAATTTACCTATCAAGCTATTGCAGGACTTGCATCCCTTGGGTTTTTCTTAGCTTTGAGTCTCCCTCGAAAACACTAATGGTTTCAAAAAGCCTCTTTGGAGGCTTTTTTGCTTATTAAAAGCTGGCAAGTTTTATTATAGGAGTCATATCTTTATGTTATAATAAAGTCATGACAAATAACATCGAACATCTAGCTATTTTTGATACCCATACCCATTTGAATGTAGCAGAATTTCAAGGACATGAAGCTGAAGAATTGGCTTTGGCTCAAGAAAAGGGCGTAGCCTATCACAATGTGGTTGGCTTTGATCAGGCTACTATTGAGGGAGCACTTGCTCTCGCAGACCAGTATCCTAATGTGTATGCTACTATTGGATGGCACCCGACAGAAGCGGGCTCTTATTCTGAAGCAGTTGAGGAGTTTATCGTCTCCCAGTTAGCACACCCTAAAGTCATTGCCTTAGGTGAAATTGGTTTAGACTATTATTGGATGGAGGACCCAAAAGAGGTTCAAGTTGAGGTTTTTAACCGCCAAATCCAGTTAGCGAAAGAGCACGATTTGCCTTTTGTAGTACACACCCGCGATGCTTTGGAAGATACCTATGAGGTCATCAAAGCAGCTGGTGTTGGCCCTCGAGGAGGCATCATGCATTCTTACTCAGGCTCGCTTGAGATGGCTGAACGTTTCATTGAACTTGGCATGATGATTTCCTTTTCAGGGGTAGTGACTTTCAAAAAGGCTCTTGATATTCAAGAGGCAGCGCAGCACTTGCCTTTGGATAAGATTTTGGTGGAAACAGATGCCCCTTATCTTGCTCCTGTGCCAAAACGCGGCAAGCAAAACCGTACAGCTTATACCCGTTATGTGGTTGATAAAATCGCAGAGCTACGTGGAATGACTGTGGAAGAAGTTGCCGCAGCAACGACTGCTAATGCAAAGAGGGTATTCAAGCTTGACTGAAAAAATTAATATTCAAGAGGTTCTTGTTGTAGAAGGCAAGGACGACACGGCTAACCTACGTCGTTTTTACAATGTGGACACCTACGAGACCAGAGGCTCTGCTATCACCGAGGAAGATTTAGAACGAATCAATCGCCTAAACGATTTGCGTGGTGTCATCGTTTTGACAGACCCAGATTATAATGGTGAGCGCATTCGTAAGCTCATTATGGCAGCTGTGCCAACAGCTCGTCACGCCTTTTTAAACCGAAACGAGACGGTTCCAAGTTCTAAGAGTAAGGGCCGTTCTTTAGGTGTTGAACATGCCAGCTTTGAGGCTCTTCAAAAGGCACTTGCGAAAGTCACTCAGCAATATGATGATGAGTCTTATTTTGACATTCGTCAAACAGACCTGATTCGTCTAGGTCTTTTAATGACGGCAGATAGCCGCAAACGCAGGGAATACTTGGGTGAAAAGCTCCGCATCGGTTATGCCAACGGCAAACAATTGATCAAACGCCTCGAATTATTTGGCATTACCCTAGTAGAAGTGGAAGAAGTGATGGAGACGTATGAGGGATAAAGAGTACTACGGAATATAATAGCTCCATTAACTGAATGGCGTGTCTTGGCAATAAAGTCTAGGCTAGTGGTTCGAATGTCAAAAAGAAAGTGATCATAAAAAGAAGAGAATATATGAGAATTGCAGATTATAGCGTGACCAAGGCTGTCCTTGACCGTCACGGATTTACCTTTAAGAAATCTTTCGGTCAGAACTTTTTGACCGATACCAATATTTTACAGAAAATCGT
Source organism: Streptococcus dysgalactiae subsp. dysgalactiae (assembly GCF_900459225.1). Classification (NCBI taxonomy): domain Bacteria; kingdom Bacillati; phylum Bacillota; class Bacilli; order Lactobacillales; family Streptococcaceae; genus Streptococcus; species Streptococcus dysgalactiae. The sequence goes on along the minus strand of NZ_UHFH01000003.1, from coordinate 1,934,757 downwards.
TGATACGGCTGAGATTGATCAGAATGTCAACGTTATCGAAATTGGTCCTGGAATTGGGGCTTTGACGGAATTTTTGGCAGAAAATGCTGCCGAAGTGATGGCTTTTGAAATTGATGACCGTTTGGTGCCTATTTTGGCAGATACCTTGCGCGATTTTGATAATGTGCAGGTGGTCAATCAAGATATTTTGAAAGCTGATTTGCAGACCCAAATCAAGCAGTTTAAAAATCCTGATTTGCCCATCAAGGTGGTGGCTAACCTGCCTTACTACATCACAACGCCTATTCTCATGCACTTGATTGAGAGCAAAATTCCATTCCAAGAGTTTGTAGTCATGATGCAGCGTGAAGTGGCAGATCGTATTTCCGCGGAGCCAAACACTAAAGCTTACGGGTCCTTGTCCATTGCGGTGCAGTATTACATGGCTGCCAAGGTTGCCTTCATCGTGCCGCGAACCGTCTTTGTACCTGCGCCAAACGTCGATAGTGCTATCCTCAAAATGGTACGTCGCGACCAGCCTTTGATTGAGGTTAAGAACGAAGATTTCTTTTTCAGAGTGTCTCGTCTCAGTTTTGTCCATCGTCGCAAGACTTTGTGGAATAACTTGACTAGCCATTTTGGCAAGTCTGAAGACATCAAGGCCAAACTTGAAAAAGGTCTGGCACTAGCAAATATCAAGCCTTCTATTCGTGGTGAGGCCTTGTCGATTCAAGATTTTGGCAAATTAGCTGATGCGTTAAAAGAAGTTGGATTATAAAAACCTCTCAGTTAGTTGAAATCATAAGAAAACCCCTTGCAGTACATATCAGAGATGTACTGCAAGGGGGATTTTTATTGGCCAATGCTATTTCAAGCTTTTTCATGGCTTAAACCTGATTTGGTGAAACATTGTATTTTCAGAAAACAAAATAGTTACCTAGAGAACTATAACACAAAAGCAAAGGAAGAGCAAAATCTTTGTCTTGAAGTGATGGGCTCTGAAAAAGCTAAAACGATTGCGAGTGGAGAGAGAACATTGTAAAGTCTTTAAGACAAGCGAAACTTAGAGTCAAATGCTGATTTGGGAGCGTTTTTCTGATATAATAGAGATATTATAGTAGGGCAAAGGAGCACAGTTGCAAGGCAAAATCATTAAATCTCTGGCTGGTTTTTATTACGTGGAGTCAGAAGGACAGGTATATCAGACGCGAGCGCGTGGTAATTTTAGGAAGCGCGGTGAGACACCTTATGTTGGAGATATCGTAGATTTCTCAGCAGAGGATAACTCTGAAGGTTATATTTTAGCGATTCATCCTCGTAAAAACAGTTTGGTCCGACCACCTATTGTCAATATTGACCAAGCGGTGGTTATTATGTCTGCTAAAGAACCAGAATTTAACAGCAATCTCCTAGACCGCTTTCTCATCTTGCTTGAACACAAAGCCATTCATCCGGTGATTTATATCTCTAAGATGGACTTATTAGATAGTCCCGAGGAGATTGAAGCTATTGGTCGACAGTATCAGGCAATCGGCTACGATTTTGTGACCAGTCTTGAGGAATTGTTGTCTTTGCTAGCTGATAAAATTACCGTCTTTATGGGACAAACAGGTGTTGGAAAATCAACCCTTCTCAATCGAATCGCCCCCGAATTGGCTCTTGAAACAGGAGAAATCTCAGATAGTCTAGGGCGTGGTCGTCACACCACCCGAGCTGTTAGCTTTTACAATACCCATGGTGGAAAAATTGCGGATACGCCAGGTTTCTCATCATTAGACTATGATATTGATAATGCTGAAGATTTGAACGAATCCTTTCCAGAGCTGCGCCGGCTGAGCCATGAGTGTAAGTTTAGATCCTGTACCCATACCCACGAACCCAGGTGTGCTGTCAAGGTAGCGCTTGAAACGGGAGAGTTGTGGCCGGTTCGTTATGAGCATTACCTGCAATTTCTCAGTGAAATTGAAAACCGTCGTGAAACATATAAAAAAGTTATCAAAAGAAAGTAGGAATTTTCCATGTCAACTCTAAAAATTGCCCCATCTATTCTAGCGGCTGATTATGCTAATTTTGCTTCTGAGCTAGCTCGTATTGAAGAAACAGATGCCGAATACGTTCACATTGACATTATGGACGGTCAATTTGTTCCTAATATCAGTTTTGGTGCAGATGTTGTGGCAAGTATGAGAAAGCACAGTAAATTGGTTTTTGATTGCCATCTAATGGTGGTTGATCCTGAACGCTATGTTGAGGCTTTTGCACAAGCTGGTGCTGATATCATGACCATTCACACAGAAAGTACTCGTCATATTCATGGAGCCCTTCAAAAAATCAAAGCAGCTGGCATGAAAGCGGGGGTGGTGATTAATCCCGGAACTCCAATAACTGCCCTAGAACCTCTGCTTGACCTAGTTGATCAAGTCCTCATTATGACAGTAAACCCAGGATTTGGTGGACAGGCCTTTATCCCAGAGTGCTTGGAAAAAGTTGCTACGTTGGCTAAATGGCGTGATGAAAAAGGTTTAGCTTTTGACATTGAGGTTGATGGAGGAGTAGACAATAAGACCATTCGTGCTTGTTATGAAGCAGGAGCTAATGTTTTTGTAGCTGGGTCTTATCTTTTCAAAGCTAGTGACTTGGTGAGCCAAGTGCAGACTCTAAGGACGGCCCTACATGACTAAAGTAGCCCTCTTTTCTGGGGGAGATCTTTCTTATTTCACCCGCGAGTTTGATTATTTTGTCGGTATTGATAGTGGGAGCCTGTTTTTATTGGAAAATGGGCTTCCTTTGAATATGGCTGTTGGTGATTTTGATTCGGTTTCCCAAGAAGCATTTACGGATATAAAAGAGAAGGCAGGGCTTCTCATCACTGCTAATCCAGAAAAAAATGATACCGATACTGAATTAGCTCTTAAAGCGGTCTTTGCTCGTTTTCCTGAGGCGGAAGTGACCATTTTTGGTGCGTTTGGTGGGAGAATGGACCACCTCTTATCTAATATTTTTTTACCAAGTGACCCTGATATTGCTTCTTTTATGAGCCAAGTCACTCTGCGGGATCAGCAAAATCTTCTGACGTATCGCCCGGCAGGTCGACACCTCATTCATCAAGAGGAAGGAATGACCTATGTTGCGTTCATGGCAGAAGGGGAAGCAGATTTGACCATTACAGGTGCCAAGTTTGAGTTAACTCAGGCCAACTTTTTCAAAAAGAAAATCTATTCAAGCAATGCTTTTACCCAACGACCCATTACGGTCTACTTGCCAAGTGGCTACCTTATTATCATTCAAAGTAAAGATCGGAGTTAATATGGACCTGATAATGTTTGTTTTGGTGCTGGTTCTTGTGGGCTTAGGCATCTATTTACTGATAAAGCTAAATCGTCTTCAAGACCACCTTTCTCAAACCTTAGAGAGCAATGCGGATAATTTGTCTGACCAAATGACTTATCAGTTGGACACTGCCAATAAGCAACAGTTATTGGAAGTAACCAGTCTGATGACCAGACAGCAAACCGATCTTTATCAACAATTCACAGAGATTCGTGACGTCTTGCACCGTAGTTTGTCTGACAGTAGGGACCGGTCTGACCAACGCTTAGAAGTGATTAACCAGCAAGTTAACCAGTCGCTCAAAAATATGCAAGAATCCAACGAAAAACGTTTGGAAGAGATGCGTCAAACAGTCGAAGAAAAATTAGAAGAGACCCTAAAGAATCGTCTGCATGCCTCCTTTGATTCGGTTTCCAAGCAACTAGAAAGTGTGAATAAAGGATTAGGAGAAATGCGTACTGTGGCTCAAGATGTAGGCACCCTCAATAAAGTCTTGTCCAATACCAAAACTCGAGGAATCCTTGGTGAACTTCAACTGGGTCAAATTATTGAGGATATTATGACGTCTCACCAGTATGAAAGAGAATTTGTGACGATTAGTGGCTCTACTGAACGAGTAGAATATGCGATTAAGCTACCTGGAAATGGTCAGGGAGATTACATTTACCTCCCAATTGATTCCAAATTCCCTCTTGAAGATTATTACCGTTTAGAAGATGCTTACGAACTTGGAGACAAATTAGCTATTGAAAATAGCCGAAAAGCTTTGTTAGCAGCCATTAAGCGTTTTGCCAAAGATATTCGTAAAAAGTATCTGAATCCTCCAGAGACCACCAATTTTGGTATTATGTTTTTACCAACCGAAGGTCTGTATTCAGAAGTGGTCAGAAATGCTGCTTTCTTTGATAGCCTTCGTCGGGAAGAAAATATCGTGGTTGCAGGCCCATCAACCTTGTCTGCTCTGTTGAATTCCTTGTCTGTTGGCTTCAAAACCCTCAATATTCAAAAAAATGCTGATGATATCAGTAAAATCTTGGGAAATGTCAAATTGGAATTCGATAAATTTGGAGGTTTATTAGTTAAAGCCCAAAAACAAATGAATACCGCTAATAATACCCTGGAACAACTCATTTCAACAAGGACAAATGCTATTGTTCGTGCTCTAAATACGATTGAAACCTATCAAGACCAAGCAACAGCATCTCTCTTAAACATGCCCCTATTAGAAGAGGAAAACAATGAAAATTAACCAAATGAAAAAAGACCAGCTTTTTGAAGGTTTTTACCTCATTAAGTCGGCGGAAGTTCGTAAAACAAGAGCTGGGAAAGATTTTATTAACCTTACCTTTCAGGATGACACTGGCGAAATTTCAGGAAATCTTTGGGATGCCCAACCTTATAATGTGGAAGAATTCACTGCTGGTAAAATTGTCTTTATGAAAGGGCGCCGAGAGGTTTATAATGGTACTCCCCAAGTCAATCAAATCACATTGAGGAATGTTCGCCCAGGGGAGCCCAATAATCCAAAAGACTTCAAAGAAAAGGCACCCGTCAGTGTGACAGAAGTACGTGACTATTTGGAACAGATGCTCTTTAAAATTGAAAATGCAACGTGGCAACGAATTGTTAGAGCCCTCTACCGTAAATATGATAAAGAATTTTACACTTACCCAGCGGCTAAAACCAATCATCATGCCTTTGAATCGGGGCTTGCCTATCATACCGCGACAATGATAAGATTGGCGGATAGTATCGGTGACATTTATCCTGAATTAGATAAAAGTTTACTTTTTGCGGGTATTATGCTCCATGATCTTGCAAAAGTATTGGAATTGACAGGACCAGATAATACAGAATACACGGTTCGTGGTAACCTGATTGGCCACATTGCTTTGATTAACGAGGAAATTACTAAAGTGATTGCTGAGCTCAACATTGATGACAGCAAGGAGGAAGTGATTGTTCTTCGTCATGTTATTTTGAGTCACCACGGCCAATTAGAATACGGTAGTCCCGTTCGTCCTCGTATTATGGAAGCTGAAATTATTCACATGATTGATAACATTGATGCCAACATGATGATGATGACCACGGCACTTAACCGCGTTAGCGAGGGGGAAATGACCAATCGTATCTTTGCTATGGATAATCGTTCTTTCTATAAACCTAAATACTAATTTTAAATAAGAAGAAAAGCGGACATTTCCTTAATCGAATGTTCGTTTTTTATGAAGAATATGGTATAATATGATAAAGTACACGAAAATGGGGAAAATATGAAATTAAGACGAAGTGAACGTATGGTTGTAATTTCAAATTACTTGATTAACAACCCTTATAAATTAACCAGTTTAAACACCTTTGCTACCAAATATGAAGCAGCTAAATCTTCTATTTCAGAAGACATTGCTATCATAAAAAAAGCCTTTGAAGAGGCCAATATTGGAGAGATTGATACGCTAACAGGTGCTAGTGGTGGTGTGATTTTTACGCCAAGTATTTCAGAGGTGGAAGCTCGCACAATTGTTGAAAATTTGTGCCAACGGTTATCAGAAAGCGACCGTATTTTACCAGGTGGTTATATCTACCTATCAGATCTTTTGAGCACCCCTAAGATTTTACAGAACATAGGCCGTATTATTGCCAATGCCTTTAAAGGGCAAAAGATTGACGCTGTCATGACAGTTGCAACTAAAGGAGTGCCTCTGGCGAATGCTGTTGCTAATATTTTGAATGTTCCTTTTGTCATTGTGAGACGCGATTTGAAAATCACAGAAGGTTCTACCGTCTCTGTCAACTATGCCAGTGCTTCGAGTGACCGTATCGAAAAAATGTTTTTGTCCAAACGGAGCTTGAAACCAAATAGTCGTGTGTTGATTGTGGATGACTTTTTGAAAGGCGGCGGGACGATTACGGGGATGATTAGTTTGCTAGCAGAATTTGATAGTACCTTGGTTGGTGTAGCTGTTTTTGCAGAAAATGCCCAATCTGAGCGGGAACAAATGGCATTTAAATCATTGCTAAAGGTGTCTGAGATTGATGTCAAAAACAATAACGTAGTTGTAGAAGTTGGGAATATCTTTGATAAACGAGACAAAGGGGAAAAGGAGAGAGCATGGACCTAGAACAATCAAAGCCAAATCAAGTTAAGCAAAAAATTGCCTTAACATCGACTATCGCTTTATTAGGTGCCAGTGTCGGTGTGTCCCACCAGGTTAAGGCAGACGATTTGGCATCAGAGGGAGCTCAAGCAAGTAATACTAGTGAAGAGAGTCTTCCAAAACCAGAAACTTTTGAAGAGGCAAAGGCAACTGTTGAAGCCGTTGAAACTAATCTAAATCAACAAAAAGCAGAACTTGCGCAAGTGAATGCTAGCCTTGCTGATAAAGAAAAAGAGGTTGAACAACTACAAGCCCAAAAGACTGAACAAGAAGCGGCCATGACAACGGCACAGACAGTTTATACCGAGACCATTGCTAGCAGCGAAGAGAACCTTCTTGCCGAAGCGCAAGCGTATCAAGACCAGCTCATAGCTACTGAAGCAGAACTTGCTGAGGTACAAACAGGCCAAGAAGCTGAAGCTGCTGCTTTAGCTTCTCAAAAAGCTACTATTGCAAGTCAGAGTGAAGAGGCGAAAAACTTAACGAAACAGGTCGTTGATTCAGAGCAAGAAGTGGCAAAGCTCAATGACATGATTAGCAAACCACAAGCCATTTCTGCAGCAGCACAAGCGGCAAGTGATGGCACTCAAAAGGTTGTGGCTGAGTTGGAAAAAGCTAAAGCTGATTTAGCGAGTCAGAAAACGTTAGTGACTCAACAAATAACTGAGGATTTAGCAATCAATAAAGCAGCCTTAGCAAACAAGGAAGCGGAATTAAGTGGTCTAAAGATAACAGCGCCAACAGCGCAAAGTAGCATTGTTGGACAAAATAAGATGCAAGCGCCGCAAAGCTATCCTTTTGAAGAGATTAAAAAGTTAGCTGCGAGTGGTTACATTGGTTCTGCTAGTTACAACAGTTATTACCGTAAACATGCAGATACCATCATTGCTAAGGCAACGCCAGGAGACCGGCAAAACCAGTATGTAGACATTCCGGCTGACCGCACTCGTTTTGTTGATCCAGATAATCTCACGCTAGAAGTTCAAAATGAACTGGCCCAATTTGCAGCACACATGATTAATGGTGTGCGTCAACAACTTGGTTTAGTTCCAGTCGTTGTGACAGTCGGTTCCCAAGAATTTGCTCGTTTACTCAGTACTAGCTACAAGCAAACACACGGCAATGTTAGGCCTTGGTTCGTTTATGGGCAACCTGGCGCTGCGGGCCACTACGGTGTAGGTCCTCATGATAAAACGCTTATCGAAGCCTCTGCTGTTGCTACGGGTCTAGTGCAACGAGACGATAATATGTACGAAAACGTAGGGGCTTTTAATGATGTGCATACGGTTAATGGAATTAAACGTGGCATCTATGATAGCATTAAGTATATGCTCTTTACTGATAATCTACATGGGAATACTTATGGCCATGCGGTCAATTTCTTACGTGTGGATAAGCATCGTCCGGAAGCGCCTGTTTATCTTGGTTTTTCAACAAGTAATGTAGAATCATTAAATGAACATTTTGTCATTTTTCCAGAATCAAATATTGTAGACCACAATCGCTTCAGCAAATCTCAAATTGCAGCTTCAGGTGACACTCACGACTATTCAACTAGAGTAGCGACAGTGTCCGCTGGCATTGCAACAATTAAAGAGAAAATCGCATCATTAGAAAACCGCTTAAAGGCTGTTGATCAGGAAGCTGAAATCATTGCAGCGCAAGCAAAAATCATGCAGTTGCAAGAGCAAGTAGAACAGTCAACGAATCGCTCAGCTCTCTTGAATCACCAAATGACGCAACAATTGAGTAACAGTAAGGGTGCGTTACGAACTAAATTGTTGGCTGCAAAAACAGAATTAGAGGCGTTGCAAACAAAACTTGATCAGTCATTGGCGCAATTGGCGGCTTCGAAAGTCACTCTTCATCATATGGAGGAAGCAGCAGCAAAAGCTTCAGCAAAAGTTGCTGCTTTAATGACAAAAAAAGCCAACCTGGAAGCCTTGCGTGATTTCAAAGCAAATCCAAACCGTCTTCAATTGGCGCTGAAACAAATCGACCAAACTAAACAGGAGTTGGAAGCCACATCAGTAGCTTTGGCAAATGCTCAAGAAAATCTCTCAAGTTTACAAACACAGAAAGCTAGCTTAACAGCAGTTATTGCAACAGCAGAGCATCAATTGACTCTTCTAAGAACTTTAGTTCAGGAAAAAGAAGATCGTTGGGTAGAAGAGAGAATCACTGAATTGACAGACTCGCCAAGACTTCCTATTTTGGATGCTCGTGAATTTCTTCTTCCAGACCAAGAGGACAAAACTTCTATTGTGAAAGAAGTGGTTAAAGAAAGAAAAGAGCTACTCGATGCGTCGGCTAAAATGGCAGCTGAAAGCACAAGCCTTGTAGCGGAAGCCCTCGTGGGTCAAGTCTCTGAAATGGTTGCTACAAACGCTATTGTTTCTAAAGTAGCCTCTTCTGTTACGCAAACCTCAACCAAGAAATCATATGGTGCAGGTTCATCTACCACAAGCAATATGACTTCAGAATTTGATGAAAGTACGCAACGTGCTCTCAAAGCAGGCGTGGTGATGTTAGCAGCAGTTGGTTTAGCAGGAGTTAAACTCCGTAAGACCACTAAGTAAGAGGTTGTGTTTACCATCTAGTCAGGCTATCATTCTATTTTAATAAGAGTTGCAAAACAGCAATAAGATAAGCTAAAAAAGCAGAAAATCTATTTGACATAAAGTATCGTCTGTGTTATTATGTTAGACGGTACTTTTTACTTTTGGTCTCTCAAAAGTGTACAGAGACGTGCTGACAATTGTTGCAAAAAGTGCACCGGATATGGACTGTCACCAGGTGCCATATCAACCAAAAATAAAAAACACAGGAGAATGTAGATGCCTACAATTAACCAGTTGGTACGTAAACCACGTAAATCTAAAGTTGAAAAATCAGATTCACCAGCTTTGAACATTGGTTACAACAGTCACAAAAAAGTTCAAACTAAAATGGCTGCCCCACAAAAACGTGGAGTTGCAACTCGTGTTGGAACAATGACCCCTAAAAAACCTAACTCAGCCCTTCGTAAATTCGCTCGTGTACGTTTGAGCAACCTTATCGAAGTAACTGCCTACATCCCAGGTATCGGACACAACTTGCAAGAGCACAGCGTAGTTCTTATTCGTGGTGGACGTGTAAAAGACCTTCCAGGGGTACGTTACCATATCGTTCGTGGCGCACTTGATACAGCAGGTGTTGCTGACCGTAAGCAAGGCCGTTCTAAATACGGTGCTAAACGTCCAAAAGGATAATAGAAGGGGGATAAGAAAGAATGAGTCGTAAAAATCAAGCGCCTAAACGCGAAGTATTACCAGATCCATTATATAACTCGAAAATCGTAACACGTCTTATCAACCGTGTTATGCTTGACGGTAAACGTGGTACAGCTGCTACCATCGTTTACGATGCTTTCAACGCTATCAAAGAAGCAACAGGAAACGATGCTCTTGAAGTATTTGAAACAGCAATGGACAACATCATGCCTGTACTTGAAGTACGCGCACGCCGTGTTGGTGGTTCTAACTACCAAGTTCCAGTTGAAGTTCGTCCAGAACGTCGTACTACACTTGGACTTCGTTGGTTGGTAAACGCATCACGTGCACGTGGTGAGCACACTATGAAAGATCGTCTTGCAAAAGAAATCATGGATGCTGCAAACAACACAGGTGCATCAGTTAAGAAACGTGAAGATACTCACAAAATGGCTGAAGCTAACCGAGCATTTGCACACTTCCGTTGGTAATATAGGATGTTTTAGCGTCAAACAAATACTAGCCAAAATAGGGAAATTGACGCAGAAACTTCAGTTTCTAGGCAATTTTATCTTTTTGGCAGACATTTGTAGCTAAAATTCAACTAACATAAGATGTGAGAGCGTTAAGCAAGTCCAAGACAAAATAGGAATAGTGACGCAGAAACTTCAGTTTCTAGGAACTATTATCTTTTTGTCAGTGGCTTGTAGCTCGAACTCAATTAATAAGATACGAAGAGTTAGCATATCAGTGAAAAATAGAGAAGTGACACTGTGTGCTTGTGCATCAGGGAGTCTATCTTTGTTCACTGAAGGTCTGTAACTCGTGTTCAATTATAAGATGTAACAACTTAACGATAACTGTTTGAATTACTCAAATCGAACTAATGAACTCTTATTATCAAAAATAAGAAGAAAAAACGGGTAGGTCCTGCCTATCCGTTTTTTCTAAATAATGCTATAATAAAGAGTAAACTAAAAAAATAGGAGAAACACATGGCTCGCGAATTTTCACTTGCAAAAACTCGTAATATCGGTATCATGGCTCACGTTGATGCTGGTAAAACAACAACAACAGAGCGTATCCTTTACTACACTGGTAAAATCCATAAAATCGGTGAAACACACGAAGGTGCATCACAAATGGACTGGATGGAGCAAGAGCAAGAACGTGGTATCACAATCACTTCTGCCGCTACAACAGCTCAATGGGACGGACACCGCGTTAACATCATCGACACACCAGGACACGTGGACTTCACTATCGAAGTACAACGTTCCCTCCGTGTTCTTGACGGTGCTGTAACCGTTCTTGACTCACAATCAGGTGTTGAACCTCAAACTGAAACAGTTTGGCGTCAAGCTACTGAATACGGTGTTCCACGTATCGTTTTTGCCAACAAAATGGACAAAATCGGTGCTGACTTCCTTTACTCAGTACAAACCCTTCATGACCGTCTTCAAGCAAATGCACACCCAATCCAATTGCCAATCGGTGCTGAGGATGATTTCCGTGGTATCATTGACTTGATCAAAATGAAAGCTGAAATCTATACTAACGACCTTGGTACAGATATCCTTGAAGAAGATATTCCAGAAGAATACTTAGAACAAGCTCAAGAATACCGTGAAAAATTGGTTGAAGCAGTAGCTGAAACTGATGAAGACTTGATGATGAAATACCTTGAAGGTGAAGAAATCACTAACGAAGAATTGATTGCTGGTATCCGTAAAGCAACAATCAACGTTGAATTCTTCCCAGTTCTTTGTGGATCTGCCTTCAAAAACAAAGGTGTTCAATTGATGCTTGATGCGGTTATCGCATACCTTCCAAGCCCACTTGATATCCCTGCGATCAAAGGTATCAACCCAGATACAGACGCTGAAGAAGAGCGTCCAGCATCTGATGAAGAGCCATTTGCAGCTCTTGCCTTCAAAATCATGACTGACCCATTCGTAGGTCGTTTGACTTTCTTCCGTGTTTACTCTGGTGTTCTTAACTCAGGTTCATACGTGATGAACACATCAAAAGGAAAACGTGAGCGTATCGGACGTATCCTTCAAATGCACGCGAACAGCCGTCAAGAAATTGAAACAGTTTACGCTGGTGATATCGCTGCCGCTGTTGGTTTGAAAGACACAACAACAGGTGACTCATTGACTGATGAAAAAGCAAAAGTTATTCTTGAGTCAATCGAAGTTCCAGAACCAGTTATCCAATTGATGGTTGAACCAAAATCTAAAGCAGACCAAGACAAGATGGGGGTTGCCCTTCAAAAACTTGCTGAAGAAGATCCAACATTCCGCGTTGAAACAAACGTTGAAACTGGTGAAACAGTTATCGCTGGTATGGGTGAGCTTCACCTTGATGTCCTTGTTGACCGTATGCGTCGTGAGTTCAAAGTTGAAGCAAACGTAGGTGCTCCTCAAGTATCTTACCGTGAAACATTCCGTGCTTCTACACAAGCTCGTGGATTCTTCAAACGCCAATCTGGTGGTAAAGGTCAATTTGGTGATGTTTGGATTGAATTTACACCAAACGAAGAAGGTAAAGGTTTCGAATTCGAAAACGCTATCGTCGGTGGTGTGGTTCCTCGTGAATTTATCCCTGCTGTTGAAAAAGGGTTGATCGAATCTATGGCAAACGGTGTTCTTGCTGGTTACCCAATGGTTGACGTTAAAGCTAAACTTTACGATGGTTCATACCACGATGTCGACTCATCTGAAACTGCCTTCAAGATCGCTGCATCACTTGCACTTAAAGAAGCAGCTAAATCTGCACAACCAGCTATCCTTGAGCCAATGATGCTTGTAACGATTACAGCTCCAGAAGATAACCTTGGAGATGTTATGGGACACGTTACAGCTCGTCGTGGACGTGTTGATGGTATGGAAGCACATGGTAACAGCCAAATCGTTCGTGCTTATGTACCACTTGCTGAAATGTTCGGTTATGCAACAGTTCTTCGTTCTGCAACTCAAGGACGTGGTACATTCATGATGGTATTTGACCACTATGAAGATGTTCCTAAGTCAGTTCAAGAAGAAATCATTAAGAAAAACAAAGGTGAATAATCACCACTAAGAGGTTAAGGATAGCTATCCTAACCTCTTTTTTAGGTCAGCCAACTTTATAGTAGAGTCTAGCCTAAAAGGCGTGATTTCTTTTAAACGTTAAGAAGCCTTAGCAAAGATTTAAGAAAGGGGTTTCCTAGTTTTAGGCTATTTTATGGGACAAACGAGGAAAGTGTCCTTTATGAAAATGGCTAATTTATTTGCATTTTTTCTGAAATAGTTATATAATAGTCCTGTTGAAAGGTTATTACAGATAGCTGTAAGTTAATCTTTTCACAATAGGTAGGGAGTATTCCCTTTAATAATATTCTTTTGATTTTCATAAGGAGGAAATCACTAATGGTAGTTAAAGTTGGTATTAACGGTTTCGGTCGTATCGGACGTCTTGCATTCCGTCGTATTCAAAATGTTGAAGGTGTTGAAGTAACTCGTATCAACGACCTTACAGATCCAAACATGCTTGCACACTTGTTGAAATACGATACAACTCAAGGACGTTTTGACGGAACTGTTGAAGTTAAAGAAGGTGGATTTGAAGTAAACGGAAACTTCATCAAAGTTTCTGCTGAACGTGATCCAGAAAACATCGACTGGGCAACTGACGGTGTTGAAATCGTTCTGGAAGCAACTGGTTTCTTTGCTAAAAAAGAAGCTGCTGAAAAACACTTACATGCTAACGGTGCTAAAAAAGTTGTTATCACAGCTCCTGGTGGAAACGACGTTAAAACAGTTGTTTTCAACACTAACCACGACATTCTTGACGGTACTGAAACAGTTATCTCAGGTGCTTCATGTACTACAAACTGTTTAGCTCCTATGGCTAAAGCTCTTCACGATGCATTTGGTATCCAAAAAGGTCTTATGACTACAATCCACGCTTATACTGGTGACCAAATGATCCTTGACGGACCACACCGTGGTGGTGACCTTCGTCGTGCTCGTGCTGGTGCTGCAAACATTGTTCCTAACTCAACTGGTGCTGCTAAAGCTATCGGTCTTGTTATCCCAGAATTGAATGGTAAACTTGATGGTGCTGCACAACGTGTTCCTGTTCCAACTGGATCAGTAACTGAGTTGGTTGTAACTCTTGATAAAAACGTTTCTGTTGACGAAATCAACGCTGCTATGAAAGCTGCTTCAAACGACAGTTTCGGTTACACTGAAGATCCAATTGTTTCTTCAGATATCGTAGGCGTGTCATACGGTTCATTGTTTGACGCAACTCAAACTAAAGTTATGGAAGTTGACGGATCACAATTGGTTAAAGTTGTATCATGGTATGACAATGAAATGTCTTACACTGCTCAACTTGTTCGTACACTTGAGTATTTTGCAAAAATCGCTAAATAATTAGTTATTAATGCTTAGAACCTAGCTTTTGCTAGGTTCTTTTTTGATGTAAATTGGAGACTATATCAGATAAGTATGCTCTTTATTTCAATAGAATAATGGTTTTGTTTTATATTTAATATCACTTGACTTTTAAATTAAATAAGGTTAAAATTTTTTTAACGAGAAAAAAGGAGTTTTTCAATGAAAACAAAACAAGTTGCTAGTGTCGTATCTCTTTCCCTGTCCCTTTTTTTAGTGACAGGCTGTGCCCAGGTTGACCATAAAGCCAATGTTAATAGTAAGGAAACTGTTAAGCAGACTAAGGTTACTTATAGTGATGAGCAGTTACGATCTAATGAAAATACCATGTCTGTATTGTGGTATCAGCGAGCTGCAGAAGCTAAAGCGCTATATTTACAAGGTTATCAACTAGCGACTGATCGTTTGAAAAATCAATTGGGACAGGCAACGGACAAGCCCTATTCTATTGTGTTAGACATTGATGAAACAGTCCTTGACAATAGTCCCTACCAAGCTAAGAATATCTTAGAGGGAACAAGCTTCACACCGGAAAGTTGGGATGTTTGGGTACAAAAGAAAGAAGCTAAACCTGTCGCAGGCGCTAAAGAATTTTTGCAATTTGCAGATCAAAATGGGGTTCAAATTTATTACATCTCAGACCGTGCAGCGAGCCAAGTCGATGCTACTATGGAAAATCTCCAAAAAGAGGGCATTCCAGTTCAAGGTCGTGACCACCTCTTATTCTTAGAAGAAGGCGTTAAATCAAAAGAAGCTCGCCGGCAAAAAGTGAAAGAGACCACTAACTTGATTATGTTATTTGGTGATAATCTTGTTGATTTTGCTGATTTCTCCAAAAAATCTGAAGAAGATAGAACAGCATTATTATCAGAATTACAAGAAGAGTTTGGGCGTCAATTTATTATTTTCCCTAATCCAATGTATGGATCATGGGAAAGTGCGGTTTATAAAGGTGAAAAACTTGATGCTTCTCAACAATTAAAAGAGCGTCGTAAGGCTCTGGAAAGTTTCGAAAAGTAAGTCAGATAAAGGAGAGAGTCTGAAGTGACCCCCAAAAGTTGGACATTATATTTTAAGTTAAGGATTGAGTTCTGTATTGCACAGGACTTAGTCCTTTTAATGTAAGTTTGATTCGTTTAGTGTTGTAGTAGTTGATATATTCTGAAATAGCTGTTTTTAATGTTTCGAGGGAAGTAAATTCCTTCTCAAACCCATAAAACATTTCTGTCTTCAATGTTCCAAAAAAAGATTCCATCATGCCGTTATCTAAGCTATTTCCTTTACGCGACATGGACGGTCTCATTCCATGCACCTCAAGAAAATGATGGTAGTAAGTGTGTTGATATTGCCATCCTTGGTCACTATGTAAAATAGTGCCCTGGTAAGTTTGTTCAGGAAAAGCCTCGGAAAGCATCGTTTTAAGTTGTTGTAAGTTTGGCGAGGTAGATAAATGATATGCAATAATCTCACTGTTAAAGCCATCAAGAACTGGTGATAGATACAATTTTTGATCACTAGCAGGAATTGAAAACTCTGTGACATCGGTATAACACTTCTTAAGTGGTTGGGTAGCTTTAAATTGACGCTTAATGAGATTATCAGCTTTCTTGCCAACCTCACCTTTATAAGAGTTATAGCGACGTTTCGCACGGATTCTAGCTTTCAAACCAAGTTCTGTCATCAAACGTTGAACTTTCTTATGATTAACTTTATAGCCTCGATTTTTAAGTTCGAGGTGAATTCTACGGTAACCATATCTCCCTTTGTTCTCAGAATAAATATCTTGAATAGCTTCTTTTAATTCTTTGTTGTTATCTCCCTGAGTTAGACGTTTAACCTGATAATAGTAGGTTGATCGAGACAGCTTCAAAATATTAAGTAGGATTCTTAAATCAAATACATTGATTAGTCCTTGAATGATTTCTGTTGCTCTTTGAGCCTTGCTTCGACCCTCAATCGGAGTTCTCTCAACTTTTTTAGTACGGCATTCTCCGCTCTAAGGTACTCATTATCATATTGAAGACGCTCTAATTCAGTCATTTCTTCAAGTTTTCTCTTTGGTTTGCGTCCCATCTTTACAGGTCTCCCTCTTGATTTCTCAAGAATAGTATACCCGTTTTTCTTGTATTGCGCTATCCAATTAGGAAGCATTCCCTTGTTTGGTAATCCATAATCTAGAGAAACCTCTAGCTGAGACCTACCTTTCATCAGAACTTCGTTTATGATTTCCTGCTTTAGTTCAGGAGAATAATACCTATTTTTCCTTTTACAAACACTTTCCAATCCGTGTATATCAATAAGGCGGACCATGTATTGAAGGTTATACTTACTCATATTAAATGTTTGACTGATTTTAGGCCATGTCCAACCAGATTGTCGTAAGCGATAGATTTCAATTTTATCTTCATAACTTAATTTCATAGAAAAACACCCCAAAAGTTAGATTTGTTGTCTAACTTTTGGGGTGCAGTTCAGTCGGCTCTCCTTTTTTACTATAGCTATTTTCTGAAAATCAATCCTTTCTTTGGAAAGGATTTTCTATTTTGTGAAATTATTATTTTATTGTTTTCATATTTTAACTTTATCAAGAGAATTGTGGTATAATAGAAGAGTACAAAAAATATTAAGGAGTCTATTCAAATGGCTAAATTAACAGTTAAAGACGTTGATTTGAAAGGTAAAAAAGTCCTTGTTCGTGTTGACTTTAACGTACCTTTGAAAGATGGCGTGATCACTAACGACAACCGTATTTCTGCGGCACTTCCAACTATCAAATACATCATTGAACAAGGTGGACGTGCTATTCTTTTCTCTCACCTTGGCCGTGTGAAAGAAGAATCGGATAAAGCTGGTAAATCACTTGCTCCAGTGGCTGCTGATTTGGCTGCTAAACTTGGACAAGACGTTATTTTCCCTGGTGCTACACGTGGTGCTGAATTAGAAGCAGCTATTGATGCTTTGGAAGATGGACAAGTTCTTCTTGTTGAAAACACTCGTTTTGAAGATGTTGATGGCAAAAAAGAATCTAAAAACGATCCTGAACTTGGTAAATACTGGGCTTCACTTGGTGACGGTATCTTCGTAAACGACGCTTTTGGTACTGCTCACCGTGCCCACGCATCAAACGTTGGTATCTCAGCAAACGTGGAAAAAGCTGTTGCTGGTTTCCTTCTTGAAAACGAAATTGCTTATATCCAAGAGGCTGTTGAAACACCAGAACGTCCTTTTGTAGCTATCCTTGGTGGTTCAAAAGTATCTGATAAAATCGGTGTTATCGAAAACCTTCTTGAAAAAGCTGACAAAGTCCTTATCGGTGGTGGTATGACTTATACCTTCTACAAAGCGCAAGGTATCGAAATCGGTAACTCACTTGTGGAAGAAGATAAACTTGATGTGGCTAAAGAATTGCTTGAAAAATCAAATGGTAAATTGATCTTGCCAGTTGACTCAAAAGAAGCAAATGCCTTTGCTGGTTACGATGTTGTTCGTGATACAGAAGGTGAAGCAGTTTCAGAAGGCTTCCTTGGTCTTGACATCGGTCCTAAATCAATTGCTAAATTTGACGAAGCCTTGACTGGTGCGAAAACGGTTGTTTGGAATGGTCCAATGGGTGTCTTTGAAAACCCTGACTTTCAAGCTGGTACAATCGGTGTGATGGACGCTATTGTGAAACAACCAGGCGTTAAATCAATCATCGGTGGTGGTGACTCAGCTGCTGCAGCAATCAACCTTGGCCGTGCTGACAAATTCTCATGGATCTCTACTGGTGGTGGAGCATCTATGGAACTTCTAGAAGGTAAAGTTTTACCTGGATTAGCAGCACTTACTGAAAAATAAACAACAAATCAGTTCAGGCTATCTGAAAGACAGTCTGAGGCTAGAGATAGAAGAAGCGAAGCTTCTGTCATTTAAGAATGAAAAGAGTTGGGCACCCAACTCTTTTTTAGTGCATGAAGTAGTATTCCTAGAATTTAAAATCGGTAAGGGGAATTAGCCTGACTAAAGTCACGTTTTTGCTGGTCTTAGCTACTGTATAAGAATGATAACTCCGACTGACTTGCTTCTGGAATATTTGAGGTTACCGGCAAGAAATCGTAAAGGGAGCTAACCATCATCTTTTTATGTGATTAAGTAGCTCGTCGGGTAGTAAGTAATATAGAGGTTGTTTTTATAGGAGCAAGTATTATTTGTGTGGGAGGAAGAAAAGGTGACATGTCATTTTCTGGAAAGGAAAACGTCTTCTTTTAGTGGAAATATAAAATTAGTTTTCTTTGTCAGGTAATCATGTTAGAATAAACTGTGTCTAAAAAAAGAAAGTAAGGTAAGGAAAGCGGGTAAGATGAAATACAGATTTGACCCTCAAAAATTTAGAATTGGCATGAGGACATTTAAGACAGGCTTGTCGGTCTTTTTTGTTCTGTTGCTCTTTATTCTCTTTGATTGGGAAGGGTTGCAGATTGGTGGCTTGACGGCTGTGTTTAGTTTGAGAGAAGATTTGGATAGAACTGTATCGTTTGGTTTTTCAAGGATACTAGGCAATAGTATTGGCGGCCTGTTAGCTTTGGTCTTTTATTTTTTCAATGCCCTTTTTCAGCAACATATTTTGGTGACACTCATTTTGGTCCCAATTTTAACGATGTTGACCATTATGTTTAACGTCGCTTTCAATAATAAATCAGGGATTATTGGTGCTGTAGCTGCTCTTTTGATTATTACCTTGTCGATTCCAACAGGTCAAACATTCATTTATGTGATTTCGCGTGTCTTTGAAACTTTCTGTGGGGTTTTTGTGGCTATTTTGGTCAATGCTGACGTGGAACTGATTAAAAATAGGTGGTTCAAGAAAAAATCTGTAAAATGATGTTAGATAATATGACATATAAGCTTGACAACCTATTTTTTTCAGCCTATAATAGGGGGTGTGAAAGGAGTTTGTCATGAAAGAAAAAGAACTTAGACGATCAATGGCTGTTTTCCCTATCGGTACTGTCATGAAATTGACGGACCTCTCTGCTAGACAGATTCGCTATTATGAGGATCAAGAATTGATCAAACCTGAGCGAACGGAAGGCAACCGTCGCATGTTTTCTTTAAATGATATGGATCGTTTGTTGGAGATTAAGGACTTTTTAGCTGAAGGACTCAATATTGCAGCGATTAAGCGTGAATATACTGAGCGTCAAGATAAACTGTTGCAAAAACAAAAAGCTTTGACGGATGCAGATGTTAGACGGATCTTACATGATGAATTGCTAACTCAAAGTGGTTTTTCCACCCCTTCACAACATATTGGTAATTTTCGTATCTAAGATACGACTCGGATGAAATATAAAGGAGACCTATTCAATGGCAATCACAGCAGCTGACATTCGTCGCGAAGTCAAAGAGAAAAATGTAACTTTCCTTCGCTTGATGTTCACTGATATCATGGGAATTATGAAAAATGTCGAAATTCCTGCAACTGAAGAGCAATTAGAAAAAGTGTTATCGAATAAAGCCATGTTTGATGGTTCATCTATTGAAGGATTTGTGCGTATCAATGAGTCTGATATGTACCTTTACCCTGACCTAGATACTTGGATTGTTTTCCCTTGGGGAGATGAGAATGGGGCAGTCGCAGGGTTGATTTGTGACATTTATACTGCTGAAGGAAAACCTTTCGCAGGAGACCCACGTGGCAATTTGAAAAAAGCCTTGAAACATATGGACGAGGTTGGTTATCAATCCTTCAACCTTGGGCCAGAACCAGAATTTTTCCTCTTTAAAATGGATGACAAGGGGAACCCAACTCTTGAAGTTAACGATAATGGTGGCTATTTTGATTTGGCTCCTATTGACTTGGCAGATAATACGCGCCGTGAAATTGTCAATGTCTTGACGAAAATGGGCTTTGAAGTAGAAGCTAGTCACCATGAAGTAGCGGTTGGGCAACATGAAATTGATTTTAAATACGCTGATGTCCTAAAAGCTTGTGACAATATCCAAATTTTTAAACTTGTGGTTAAAACAATTGCGCGTGAGCATGGACTCTATGCCACCTTCATGGCTAAACCTAAATTTGGGATTGCTGGATCAGGAATGCACTGTAACATGTCCTTGTTTGACAAGCAAGGCAACAACGCCTTTTATGATGAAAAAGATAAGCGTGGCATGAAGTTATCAGAAGATGCTTACTATTTCTTAGGCGGTTTGATGAAACATGCTTACAATTATACTGCCATCACCAACCCAACGGTTAACTCTTATAAGCGTTTGGTTCCAGGCTATGAAGCGCCTGTGTACGTGGCTTGGGCAGGAAGCAATCGTTCGCCATTGATTCGGGTTCCAGCATCGCGTGGCATGGGGACTCGTTTAGAGTTACGTTCCGTGGATCCAACGGCAAACCCTTACTTAGCTCTTGCAGTCTTGCTTGAAGCTGGACTAGATGGTATTATTAATAAAATTGAAGCACCAGAGCCAGTGGAAGCTAACATTTACACCATGACAGTCGAAGAACGCAATGCAGCAGGTATTGTTGACTTACCATCAACGCTTCATAACGCTTTGAAGGCCTTGCAAAAAGACGAAGTGGTTCAAGAGGCACTTGGTGATCATATTTACACTAATTTCTTGGAAGCAAAACGTATTGAATGGGCTTCCTATGCTACCTTCGTGTCTCAATGGGAAATTGATAACTACCTTCACAATTATTAGAAAAATAGAATCCCGCTCAGTGGTTGAGTGGGATTTTTATATTATTATTCAAATCAGATGTTTATTTATTCTTTTAAAAACTAACAAATCCTGTCATATAAGCTTATATAAGTACAAATCCATTATAAAAATAAATTCAAAAATTTTCAGATAAATGTGTTCCCTTTTTTCAGAATTGTGATATAATTTAACTTAATAATTTTTAACAACAGTTTTTCTAGGAGGTTTAGAGATGAAAGGATTACAATCATATCCATGGAAACGGATTGGACTGGGAACATTAACACTTGCGTCAGCTACGATTTTAATGGCATGTGGAAATAAAGCGGCTTCTACCGATAATAAGGATGAAATCAGTTGGTACACGCCTACCGAAATCATCACTCTTGATATTTCCAAAAACACAGACACGTATTCAAGTTTAGCCATTGGTAACTCTGGTAGTAATCTTCTTCGTGTGGATGCCAAAGGGAAGCTTCAACCGGATCTAGCTGAAAAAGTGGATGTTTCAGAAGATGGTTTAACCTATACAGCAACCTTGCGTGATGGGTTGAAATGGTCTGATGGTAGTGATTTGACTGCAGAAGATTTTGTTTATACCTGGAAACGTATGGTAGACCCTGCCACAGCATCTGAATATGCTTATCTGGCAACAGAATCTCACTTAAAAAATGCTGAAGATATCAATACTGGTAAGAATACCGATTTGGATAGTTTAGGCGTTAAGGCTGATGGCAATAAAGTTATCTTTACCTTGACAGAACCAGCTCCACAATTCAAGAGTTTGCTATCCTTTTCTAACTTTGTTCCTCAAAAAGAATCCTTTGTTAAAGAAGCGGGTAAAGACTACGGTACTACATCAGAAAAACAACTTTACTCTGGACCATATACGGTCAAGGATTGGAACGGTACAAGTGGCACCTTTAAGTTAGTGAAAAACAAAAACTACTGGGATGCTAAGAACGTTAAGACTAAAACGGTCAAAGTTCAAACCGTTAAAAAACCAGACACAGCCGTTCAAATGTACAAACAAGGTAAACTTGATTTTGCTAACATTTCAGGAACATCTGCTATCTATAACGCCAATAAAAAGAATAAAGATGTTGTCCCAGTGTTAGAAGCAACCACAGCTTACATGGTTTACAATCAAACAGGGTCTGTTGAAGCCCTCAGCAATCTTAAGATTCGCCAAGCCTTGAATTTAGCAACTGATCGTGAAGGTATTGTTTCCGCTGCTGTTGATACGGGTTCAAAACCAGCAACTGGCATTGCACCAACTGGTTTAGCGAAGTTAACCGATGGAACAGACTTGGCAAAACATGTCGCACCAGGTTACAAATATGATGAAAAAGAAGCTGGTAAGCTCTTCAAAGAAGGTTTGGCTGAGCTTGGAAAAGATTCTCTTAAAGTAACCATCACTGCTGATGCGGATACCCCAGTTGCCAAAGCTTCTGTTGATTATATCAAAGAAACTTGGGAGAAGGCCCTTCCTGGTTTAACCGTCGAAGAAAAATTTGTACCATTTAAACAACGTTTGGAAGACACCAAAAACCAAAACTTTGAAGTAGCTGTAGCCCTTTGGGGAGGTGACTACCCAGAAGGATCAACCTTCTACGGTTTATTTAAATCAGGTTCTGCTTACAACTATGGTAAGTTCACTAATTCAGATTACGATTCAGCTTATGAAAAAGCCTTAACAACAGATGCTCTTGATACAGACAAAGCAGCAGATGACTACAAGGCAGCAGAAAAAGCGCTTTATGACAATGCCCTTTACAACCCACTTTATTTCCGTAGTGGTAAAGGTTTGCAAAACCCAAGCATCAAAGGACTTATCCGTAATTCAACTGGATTAAACGTTGACTTTACATACGCTTATAAAAAATAAGACAGAAAACACTGCAAGAGACTAAGAATGAGCTCAGATAGTATCATACCATTGTTTAGTTGGCGCTTAGGATGACGTAATGGCATCTCTTGTACTACTTACTAAGAAAAGTAGCTAAGACATGATGACAATCAAGCTAACGAGACGATATGGGATTAGTAGGTTTCTTAGAAGCTTACGCTATC
The DNA here is from genome assembly GCF_900459225.1 of Streptococcus dysgalactiae subsp. dysgalactiae. Lineage (NCBI taxonomy): Bacteria > Bacillati > Bacillota > Bacilli > Lactobacillales > Streptococcaceae > Streptococcus > Streptococcus dysgalactiae. The sequence continues at coordinate 1,911,825 of NZ_UHFH01000003.1, read as the reverse complement.
TCACTTCATTGTAATGGTCTATGGTAACGAAATATTGCAAGAATTGGCCTCGGTCAGTTCTTGCTTTTGTTAGAGGAAAAATATGACAAAATATCTCTTAAAACGTGTGGCTATTTTGCTAGCAACACTGTGGGTTGTGGTGACCTTATCTTTCTTTTTGATGCAGGTGATGCCAGGGACACCATACAATAACCCTAAATTAACTGATGAAATGATTGCCATGATGAATAAGCAATATGGCTTGGATAAACCCTTGTGGCAACAATACTTGAAGTACCTATTTGATATTTTACATGGTGATTTTGGTACCAGCTACCAATCTATTAACCAATCAGTCACTAGATTGATTTCGCAACGGCTAGGTGTTTCCGTTCATTTGGGTATTCAAGCTCTTGTGGTAGGGATTAGCTCTGGGTTGTTTGTCGGAGCGGTTTCAGCACGTAATAAAAATAATAAGATTGACGCCATTCTAAGCGTGATTTCTACTCTTGGTATTTCGGTGCCAGCCTTTATTATTGGTTTGTTGCTGTTGGACTACTTTGGTTTCAAATGGGCTTTATTACCACTTTCTGGCTGGGGAACCTTTGGGCAAACGATCTTGCCAACGTTAGCGTTAGCTATTCCTGTATTTGCTCAAGTCACTCGCTTTTTCCGTAGTGAAATGATTGAAACCTTGAACTCTGACTATATTCAATTAGCGCGTGCCAAGGGATTAACCAAACGTCAAGTGACTCGAAAACACGCCTATCGGAATTCTATGATTCCTGTATTGACCTTGGTAGGGCCTATGGCTGCTAATATTTTAACGGGATCGGCCTTAATTGAACAAATTTTTTCCATTCCAGGTATTGGGCAACAATTTGTATCGTCCATTCCAACAAAAGATTATCCTGTGATTATGGGAACAACGATTGTGTACGCCCTCATGTTGATGGTAGCTATTTTGATAACTGATATTATCATTAGTATAGCAGACCCACGTGTGCGGTTGGGATAGGAGAGTGTTATGGTAGAAGAAAGAAAGTCATTTCAACTTGTGGGGGCAGGAAGCTCTGATTCACAAGAAAAAATTCAAAAGCCAGCACTGTCTTTTCTGCAGGATGCTTGGCGTCGTCTAAAACATAATAAATTAGCGGTTGTTGCCATGCTATTTTTGGCTGTGCTACTGGTCTTTTCAGTAGGGTCAAATGCAGTGGTTTCTAGGCAAGATGCCAATAGTTTTAACAGTAAGGAAGTTAGCGTTTACCGTAATTTACCTCCTAAATTGAGCAGTAGCTTGCCATTTTGGAACGGAACCATTACCTATGCTGGAAATACGGAGGCTAATGATGCTTATGCTGACCAAGGTGTCCCAGAAGGGGAAGCATTTCTATTAGGAACGGATAATCTGGGACGTAGTCTTGGCAAACGCATTACGGTAGGGATTCGGATTTCGCTTTTGATTGCTATCGTCGCAACCTTAATTGACCTTATTATCGGGGTCACTTACGGGTTAGTCTCTGGATTTACTGGGGGTAAGGTGGATACGGTCATGCAACGGATTATTGAGATTATTTCCTCTATCCCTAACTTAGTTATTGTAACCATGTTGGGACTCTTGCTTGGAAATGGAGTAACTTCAATTATTATTTCGATTGCGATTGTGGGTTGGACTTCTATGGCTAGGCAGGTGCGTAATTTGACCTTATCTTACCGTGAACGCGACTTTGTGTTAGCCTCTCGGGCATTAGGCGAAAACAATGTCAAAATTGCCTTTAAACATGTCTTGCCAAATATTTCAGGGATTATCATTGTGCAAATCATGATGACAGTACCAAGTGCCATTATGTATGAATCAGTCTTGTCTGCCATCAACCTCGGTGTCAAACCACCAACTGCTTCACTTGGCTCTTTGATTACAGATGCTCAGGAAAATTTGCAATATTACCCTTATCAGGTCTTGCTTCCAGCTCTTGCTTTAGTTTTTATTTCCTTGGCATTTATTCTTTTAGGAGATGGGCTACGCGATGCCTTTGATCCAAAATCAAGTAACGAATAGGAGGAGAACAAATGACAAACGAAACCATTTTAAGTGTTAAAAACCTCCACGTTGATTTCAAAACCTATGCAGGGGATGTGAAAGCTATTCGAGATATTAGTTTTGACCTCAAAAAAGGAGAAACGCTTGCGATTGTTGGGGAATCTGGATCAGGAAAATCAGTGACCACTAGGACCTTGATGGGCTTAAATGCTAAAAATGCTAACCTTTCTGGGGAAATTGATTTTAAAGGAAAAAAGCTCAATACCCTTAAGGAAGAAGAATGGGTTAAGGTGCGTGGTAAAGAAATTGCCATGATTTTCCAAGACCCAATGACCAGTCTCGATCCAACGATGAAAATCGGAATGCAAATTGCTGAAGCTATTTTGATTCATGAGAATATTAGTAAGCAAGAAGCCTTGAGTCGCGCCCTTGAATTGATGCATCAAGTAGGTATTCCAAATGCTGAAGAGCATATTAATGATTATCCACATCAGTGGTCAGGTGGGATGCGTCAGCGTGCTGTGATTGCTATCGCTCTTGCAGCTAATCCAGAAATCCTGATTGCTGATGAACCGACCACAGCGCTTGATGTTACCATTCAGGCACAAATCTTGAAATTAATGAAAGAAATCCAACAACAGACGAAATCGTCTATTATTTTCATTACCCATGACCTTGGAGTTGTGGCTGGTATGGCTGATCGTGTCGCGGTAATGTATGCTGGAAAAATTGTTGAGTATGGAACGGTGGATGAAGTCTTTTATAACCCACAACACCCTTATACATGGGGCTTGCTTAATTCTATGCCAACTACAGATACCGCCTCAGGGAGTTTAGAATCTATTCCAGGAACGCCGCCTGACTTGCTTAATCCTCCTAAGGGAGATGCTTTTGCAGCCCGCAATGAATTTGCCTTGGATATTGATCATGTGGAGGCTCCGCCGATGTTTAAGGTCAGCGACACCCATTATGCGGCAACTTGGTTATTAGATGAGCGAGCGCCCAAAGTCACTCCGCCAGTTCAAATTCAAAAACGATGGGCAAAATGGCAAAAACGAGAAGGAGGCAAGCTAAATGAATGATAATCGAAAGAAATTAGTAGAGTTAAAAAATGTCTCCTTAACTTTCAATAAGGGAAAGAAAAACGAAGTCAAAGCCATTGATAATGTGAGCTTTGATATTTATGAAGGGGAAGTGTTTGGACTGGTTGGGGAATCTGGATCAGGAAAAACAACTGTTGGTCGTGCCATTTTAAAGCTTTATGATATTAATGAAGGGGAAATTATTTTTAATGGTGAAACTGTTTCTCATTTGAAAGGGAAAGACTTGCGGACCTTTCGTAAGGATGCTCAGATGATTTTCCAAGATCCTCAGGCTAGTCTTAACGGCCGTATGAAAATCAGAGATATTGTGGCAGAAGGGCTAGATATTCATGGACTAACAGCTTCAAAAGCAGAACGAGAAGAACGCGTGCAAGAACTCCTTGATTTGGTTGGGTTGAATAAGGATCATTTGACACGTTACCCCCATGAATTTTCTGGTGGTCAACGTCAACGGATTGGGATTGCCCGTGCTTTGGCGGTGAAACCTAAATTTATCATTGCTGATGAACCTATCTCAGCTCTTGATGTGTCGATTCAGGCCCAGGTGGTTAACTTGATGCAAAAGCTTCAGTACAAACGTGGATTGACCTATCTTTTTATTGCCCATGACTTGTCAATGGTCAAATACATTTCTGACCGTATCGGAGTCATGCACTGGGGTAAAATGTTGGAGATTGGGACCTCAGATGATGTCTATAATCATCCTATTCATCCTTATACCAAGAGCCTACTCTCAGCTATTCCTGAGCCAGATCCAGACAAAGAACGTCAGCGGGTGGCTGATGTGTATGATCCAAGTCAAGAATTGGACGGCCAAGAACGTCAGATGCATGAGATTACTCCAGGCCATTTTGTCTTAGCTACCCAAGAAGAAGCAGGTCAATATCGACGGGAGTATCGTTAAGCAGTCACAGAATAATTAATACATTAGAAAAAGGATTACTAAAAACCTTGCATTTGGTTTTGTCGTTAATCCTTTTTTTGATGGGAAAAATATTTCGATTTCATTGAATAAGTTAGGACCGTGTATCGCTTGATGAGAGGACAACAAAAAACACGAGTGGTTAAACTCGTGTTAAGATATTAGTCTTTGTCCGGTGTCAATACCATCGGAATAATTATAGGTTCACGTTCGGTTTTTTCATATAGGAACGGACGAAGGGCGTTGACAATGGCCCCGTTGACTGATTGGATGCTGGCATCCTTGTTTTTCAAGGCAATACGGATGGCATTGAATAACACCCGTTGGCTTTCGCGAATCAAGTCGCCTGACTCACGCATGTAAATGAAGCCACGGCTTAGAATATCTGGTCCAGCTAGAATCATTTGAGTCTCAAAATCAACAGTAGCAACAGCTAAAACAACACCATCTTCTGATAAATCACGACGGTCTCTCAAGACAGCTGTACCAATATCACCAATACCATTTCCGTCAACGTAAATGTCTTGTGCGTTGAAATGACCTGCAATACGAGCACTATCACTTGTCAAGGCAAGGACGTCGCCGTTTTCCATGATAAAGATATTTTCCTTTGGGATACCGGTATCCATAGCGAGTCCTGCGTGGACTTTTTGCATACGGTATTCCCCATGAACAGGCATGAAATATTTTGGTTTAATCAAGCGCAGCATGAGTTTTTGCTCTTGCTGGCCACCGTGCCCTGACGTGTGGATATTATTCACTTTTCCGTGGATAACTTCAACGCCGGCTTCTTGGATGGTATTGATCAGTTTGTTGACACTTGTGGTGTTTCCTGGAATTGGGCTAGATGAGAAAATAACCGTGTCGCCTGGTTGTAAGCTAACTTGGCGATGCGTCCCGTTGGCAATACGAGCAAGCGCAGCCATTGACTCTCCCTGACTACCTGTACACATAATCAATACTTCATTAGCATGGTAGTTTTTAAGTTCATTTGCTTCAATAAAGGTGCCTCTTGGAACCTTGATGTAGCCAAGTTCAATCCCGTTAACAATCGCTTTTTCCATTGATCGTCCAAAGACAGCAATTTTACGTCCAGTTTTGACAGCAGCTTCAGCAGCCTGTTGCAAACGGTAGATGTTTGAAGCGAAGGAAGCAAAGATAATGCGTCCATGAATGCCTTCGATAATCTTCAAGATGGATTGACCAACGACTTTTTCAGAATTGGTAAAGGTTGGGACCTCCGCATTGGTTGAATCAGAGAGTAGGCAAAGAACGCCCTCTTCACCAAGGGCAGCCATGCGGTGCAAGTCAGCTGGGTCTCCTACTGGGGTAAAGTCAAACTTAAAGTCCCCTGTACAGATGATTTTTCCTTGTGGGGTATGAATCACAATACCAAGGGGTTCTGGGATGGAGTGAGTCGTCCTAAAGAAGGTTACACTCATGTTTTTGAAGGTTAGTTCAGTGTTATGATTGATTTCGTGAACCGTAGCATCACGCCAGAGACCGTGTTCTTCCAATTTCCCACGGATGAGGGCGAGGGTTAAAGGTCCTGCATAGATAGGGATATTAGCCTGTTTGAGGAGGAAAGGAATGCCACCGATATGGTCCTCGTGACCGTGTGTGATGACAAGGGCCTTAACCCGATCCAAATTATCAACAATATAAGAATAGTCTGGAATAACGTAGTCAATTCCCAATAAGTCGTCTTCTGGAAATTTAATACCAGCATCAACGATGATGATTTCGTCTTGGTATTCAATCCCGTAAGTGTTTTTTCCGATTTCCCCGAGACCACCGATGGCAAAAACCCCAACTTCATTAGGTTTTAAACTGATATTTGTCATCTTAGAACTCCGTTAATTCAAAAACACCAGTCTCTTTTTCGTAATCGAGGTGTTTGTCAGAAAGTAACTCGATAAACTCAACGTTGTAGCCAGTGTGTTCTTCAACGAGTTTACGTGCTTTAATACGGCCCTCAAGTTCGTCAGTAGCGTCAATATCAAGGTATAGGGCCTTGGTATTCTCGCGACGTGGGCTTTGGTCTTTTGTTTCTTGATAGAAAATTTTATAAATCATTTAGTCAATAGTCCTTTCGTTGTGAATCAATTATCCAAACAATAACAAATAGGTCAAAACGCTAGGAATGTATCGTTTTGACGGTTTTAGTATGATGTCATTATTGTGTAGTAGATTAATTCCTGATTCTGTGCAATTACTAGAATTATACCATAAAGTCACCCTTTAGTAAAAAGTTTCGACAAATTTATTAGTCCCTCTAGCACTTATTAGGAGAGCCTTTTTGATGTTATCCCTTCATTTGTGTTATAATTGAAACTAGAAATTGCACTAGAAAGACAAAACATGAAGATACTTGCATTTGATACCTCAAATATAACCCTCTCCCTTGCCATCCTAGAGAATGAACAGCTTTTGGCGGACATGACACTTAATATCAAGAAAAATCATAGCATTAGCCTTATGCCGGCTATTGATTTTTTGATGGCTTCTGTAGATCTCAAACCCAAGGATTTGGACAGGATTGTGGTGGCGCAAGGACCTGGATCTTATACAGGGTTGCGAGTAGCAGTTGCGACGGCCAAGATGCTAGCTTACAGCTTAGGCATCGATTTAGTTGGCGTCTCGAGTTTATATGCCTTGGCAGCACAAACCTGTCAGCAATACCCAGACAGTTTGGTAGTGCCCTTAGTTGATGCCAGACGCCAAAATGCTTATGTGGGTTACTACCGACAAGGGGAACTAGTTCTGCCAGAAAGTCATTCGTCTTTAGAGGCTATTTTGACTCAATTAGAAGGAGAGGCTAATCTCACTTTTGTTGGAGAAACGGCTCCTTTTGCTGAGCGCATTCAAGAGGAACTACATCAAGCCAGAATCGTGCCAACCCTCCCTTCAGCCTACGAATGCGGTCTTTTGGGGCAAAGATTGGCACCAGAAAATGTAGATGCCTTTGTTCCTCAATACCTAAAGAGGGTAGAGGCTGAAGAAAATTGGTTGAAGGATCATCAAGCGAGTGGTGACAGCCAATACATTAAGCGGGTGTAAGATGAAAACACTTGAGGAAAAAGCGAGAGCCATTCACCAGCTCCTCGAAATGACTTATGAAAAGTCGCCTTGGACTTTGGAGCAAGTCTTGGCGGATATACAACAAGATCAAACAGATTATTTTCTGATTGAAGAGCAAGGAAAGTTACTGGCTTTTTTAGCTATTCAATCCTTAATTGGAGAGACAGAAATCACTAATATCGCAGTTTTATCCAGTCATCAAGGTCGGGGACTAGCTTCTCAGTTGATGAGACATTTAGATGAGATTATTGGCGATATTTTTTTAGAAGTGAGGGAATCAAATCGTAAAGCCCAAGGCCTGTATCGGAAATTTGGTTTTGAGCTTGTCGGCAAAAGACAAGCGTATTACCATGATCCTATTGAAGCGGCCTTGGTGATGAAACGGGAAGGAAAACATGACAGATAGGTATATTTTAGCAGTCGAGAGTTCTTGTGATGAGACCAGCGTTGCTATTTTAAAAAACGATAACATTTTATTGAGTAACATCATTGCAAGTCAGGTTGAGAGCCATAAACGCTTTGGAGGTGTTGTGCCAGAAGTAGCTAGCAGGCACCATGTAGAAGTCATTACCACCTGCGTTGAGGATGCTTTGCAAGAAGCTGGTATTCAGGCCTCGGACCTTTCAGCAGTTGCCGTGACCTATGGTCCTGGACTTGTTGGAGCACTCCTAGTTGGTTTAGCAGCAGCCAAGGCCTTTGCTTGGGCCAATGACCTTCCCTTGATTCCAGTCAATCATATGGCAGGACACCTCATGGCTGCGCGTGAACAAAAACCCTTGGTTTATCCTTTGTTAGCCTTATTGGTATCAGGAGGCCACACCGAATTGGTTTATGTCACAGAACCTGGTGCCTATCATATTGTCGGTGAAACGCGCGATGATGCTGTTGGGGAAGCTTATGATAAGGTGGGACGTGTCATGGGCTTGACCTATCCTGCTGGTCGTGAAATTGATCAACTGGCTCACAAGGGGCAAGATACTTATCATTTCCCTCGTGCCATGATTAAGGAAGATCATTTGGAGTTTTCCTTTTCTGGGCTTAAGTCAGCTTTCATTAACCTTCATCACAATGCGGATCAAAAAGGAGAAGAATTGGTCTTGGAAGATTTATGTGCTTCTTTCCAAGCTGCCGCTCTTGATATCTTATTAGCTAAAACTAAAAAAGCCTTGGCTAAATACCCAGCTGAGATGTTGGTTGTAGCAGGTGGTGTTGCTGCTAATCAGGGCTTGCGCGAACGCTTAGCAGAGGAAATCACTGACATTGAGGTGGTCATTCCGCCACTAAGGCTTTGTGGGGATAATGCTGGGATGATTGCCCTAGCGGCAGCTGTCGAATACGATAAGCAACATTTTGCCAGATTGGACTTGAATGCTAAGCCTAGCTTAACCTTTGATCAGTTCAATAAAGATTAGTTATAAAGGTATTTTAAGTTTAATCTTGAAAATAGTCTGCCCTATCCCTAGAGGCAGACTTTTTCTGTGCTAACCGATAATAGTGCGACGATTACTTCGTAGAATCTCATTGGAACATAAGCAATCTTATGATTAGCCGACTTGTGTTCTGCAAGTCAGCTCTAGGACTGTTGAAAGTATGTTGATGAAAGCTTTTCTTCTATATTGACACAAAAAAACAACCCGGTATCTTGGCATACCGGATTGTCATGGTGATAAGTAATTGGCTTCTATGATTACTAATATGTCAAACAATTACCTGCAAAATAATCGTTTGCTTTAGGTGAAGTAAGCTTACCAGCTAGCTTTAGTGATTCCTGGTAGTTGACCTTTGTGCGCTAGATTGCGGAAATTGATACGGCTTACACCAAACTTACGCATGTAAGCGTGTGGACGGCCATCAATCATGTCACGGTTTTTCAAGCGGTTTGGGTTTGAATCACGAGGCAATTTGCGAAGTGCTTCATAGTCACCATTGGCTTTAAGTTCGCGACGGAGGTCAGCGTACTGTTCAATCAGTTGGAGCTGCTTGTGGTATTTAGCAATTTTTGATTTCTTTGCCATTGCTTTCTCCTTCTATAATATTAATAATCCCAGAGTTCCTATCAGCACTCTGGATTTTCTTAACTAGTAATGAACCAGTTAAGAAAATATAAGTCCATTATACAATATTTCATAAGAAATGCAAGAAAAATATTTAATTGGTTATGAGTTTTTTGTAACATCCTGATAGTGGTTGTCAGCCAAAAAAGCCTAAGAAAGGATCTTAAGCTTTTCTTCTTAATCGTAATGAACACTCCCTGCTACCCAGCCGGAGCAAAGGGCAGAAGTGATATTAAACCCTCCGGTGTGAGCATTAATATCTAAGACCTCTCCAGCAAAATACAGCCCAGGAACTTTCTTGCTCTCCAAAGTTTTAGGATTGATTTCTTTTAAATCCACGCCTCCTTTGGTCACAAAAGATTTAGCCAAAGACATTTTTCCTGTAATGGCAATCGGCAACTGCTTGAGTTTGCTTATTAGCTCTTGCTCTTGTTTTGGAGAGAGTTGTTTGACCTTTTCGGGATAGCCATCTGATAAAAAGTCAGCTACCCGTTCAGGCAGTAGGCTTTTAAGAGCATTTTTGATGTTTTTATCACGTTGATCATTCAGATAAGCGGTTAAGTCATCTGTTGATAAGTGTGGTAAAAAATCTAGCTCTGCTATTTCCCCGCCTTTCACAAAAGAAGACAGACGGAGAGCTGCAGGTCCTGAAAGGCCAAAGTGAGTGAAGAGTAAGTCATGTGTGATGACGTGTTTGTCATAACTAAGAGTAACGTCGTTTAGGGAAATACCTTGCAAGACTTTGTGAGGAAAATCAGTTAACAGAGGACTCTCAGCAGCTTCTAAATCAGTCACTGTCAATTTAAAATGTCGTGCAATATCAAGTCCAAAACCTGTTGAACCAGTTGAAGGATAGGACTTGCCTCCTGTGGTCACAATTAATTTATGACAGCTAAAAGTCTGATCTGCAGATTTGAGGTTGAAGAGGTCATCTTGTTTTTTAACGGAAACCACCTCAGTGTTAGTTAGTACCTTGCCTCCAAGAGATTTAATTTTCTTTTCAAGAGCATCAATGATTGTCCTAGATTTATCTGTGGTAGGAAACATTCGGCCATGGTCTTCTTCTTTGAGTTTGACGCCGTTTTCCTCGAAAAAGGCAATGATGTCATGGTTGTCAAACTGGGAAAAGACACTATATAAAAATCGGCCATTTCCAGGAATGCCTGCCACAAGGTCGTCAAGACTGCCACTATTGGTCACATTACAGCGTCCACCACCGGTTCCCGCTAATTTTTTACCTAAGCGGCGGTTTTTTTCAATCAAGAGAGTTTTGTAGCCATAGTAGCTGCTGGAGATAGCGGCCATCATACCAGCTGGCCCCCCTCCAATAATAATCGTATCGTATTGTGTCATAGCTTTATTTTAGCATAAAGGTACGGTATTTAATAGTAATGTAAATGAGCTAATCTGTCATACTATTTTTCTACTCATCTAACAATGCTTTCAAGAAATAATTGATGCCTTTAGCACGACTGAAATGAGGTCAAATTGACAGAATACTCCTATTATGTTACTATTTTTAGTAAGAATATTCAGTGATTAATAAAGAGGAAAATATGGCAATTGAAAAGACAGTTAGTGAACTAGCTGACATTTTGGGAGTGAGCCGTCAGGCGGTCAATAATCGTGTCAAGTCTTTACCCGAGGAAGATCTTGATAAAAATGATAAGGGAGTCACTGTGGTTAAGCGTAGTGGCCTTATTAAGTTGGAAGAAATCTATAAAAAAACGATTTTTGACGATGAGCCTATCAGTGAGGAGACCAAACAACGTGAGCTTTTAGAAATTCTTGTGGATGAGAAAAACACTGAAATCACACGACTTTATGAACAACTCAAAGCCAAAGACGCTCAACTTGCCTCAAAAGATGAGCAAATGCGTGTTAAAGACGTGCAAATCGCTGAAAAAGATAAACAATTGGATCAGCAACAACAATTGACAGCTAAGGCCATGGCTGACAAAGAAACCCTTAAATTAGAATTAGAAGAAGCCAAAGCAGAAGCTGACCAAGCTCGCTTACAAGTCGAAGAAGTTCAAGCTGAAGTTGGCTCTAAAAAAGGCTTTTTCAACCGCTTGTTTGCTAAATAATCAGAAAAACGATTAAGGCCCGATAAGGGTCTTTTTTTGGAGGAAAACATGAAACACCTAGACACTTATATTGCTTTTGATTTAGAATTTAACACGGTTAACGAGATTAGTCACCTCATCCAACTATCAGCAGTTAAATATGACAACCATAAAGAAGTTGACAGCTTTGATACCTATGTTTACACAGATGTTCCCTTACAGAGCTTTATCAATGGCTTAACAGGAATCACGTCTGACAAGATTGCTGCGGCACCAAAAGTCGAAGAGGTTATAACTGCTTTCAAGGATTTTGTCGGAGAATTACCATTGATTGGTTATAATGCTCAAAAATCTGACTTGCCTATTCTAGCTGAAAATGGCTTAGATTTAAGGGACCAATACCAGATTGACCTCTTTGATGAAGCTTACGATAGACGTAGCGCAGACCTAAATGGGATTGCTAACCTACGTCTGCAAACGGTCGCAACCTTTTTAGGCATTAAGGGTCGAGGTCATAATAGCTTAGAAGATGCCAGAATGACAGCAGGTATTTATGAGTCTTTTTTAGAAACAGATACGAACAAAGCCTATCTCAGTCACCAAGAAGAAGTGATTACCGATAACCCTTTCGCAGCTTTGGGAGGCTTTTTTGACTGAGGGCTCTGCTATTTCTAAAGAATAAAAAAATCCCCTAGGGTTAGCCCTTGCTTGTAACGCTAGGTCATTTGATAAGATAGGGGCATATCAAGAGGGAGTCGGGTGCACACGAATCGTTTTTGATGACTAAATGATAGAAAGAAGGTGTGGAAATGTCTCAATTCTATTCGACTGGAGAATTGGCCAACTTAGCTGGGGTTTCTATTCGAACCGTCCAATACTACGACCAACGTGGGATTTTGACTCCGACAGCATTGACAGAAGGTGGACGGCGACTCTATACAGATTCTGATTTAGAACAATTACGCATGATCTGCTTTCTGCGCGATTTGGGATTTTCCATTGAGCAGATTCGCAAAGTCTTAGCAGAGGAAAATGCAGCCCAGGTGCTGGAATTGCTTCTGGTTGATCATATTGCGACTGCCAAGGAAGACTTGGCCGCAAAAGAGCAACAAGTTGACATAGCTGTCAAGATACTTGACAGACTTCGAAAACAAGACCCCCAGTCACTAGATTTTCTGATGGACGTTTCGCTTAGCATGAAAAATCAAAAAGCTTGGAAAAAACGCTTTGTTACTTTAATTGTCTGTTTGACAGTGGAAACTCTACTTTTTGTGGCAGGAGCTTATCTTCTCCAATTGACAATCTGGAAATATTTCTTAATCCCAGTTTTCTTCTTATTTTTATTAGGAACCTTATACTGGTATTATCAAAATATCTCTTATCTTTGTCCTTCTTGTCATCAAATATTTGAAGCAAAGTGGACAGAATTTGCCCTAGCAGGTCATACGCCACGAACTAGAAAGTTAACCTGCCCCCATTGCCACCAAAAATCGTATTGCTTGGAACTGGCAAAAGAGGACACTGTCTCAAGAGGATAAGCACTAACTCATAAAAAAACTAGCCTGAGATCCTTCTCAAGCTAGTTTTTGTTTTTTAGAATGGTAATTTACCAGCAAAAGCGCCCAATGTTTTCTTAGTCGCTTCATCAATTTGCGCGAGGGCATCATTAATGGCTTGTGTGGTCATGTCTTGAAGGGTTTCCATATCTTCAGGATCCACAATAGCTTCTTTGAAGTCAATCCCAACCAATTTTTTATCACCCGTGAAAGTGGCAGTGACAAGGTCTTGAGCTGATTTTCCAGTAAATTGCATAGCAGCTAAATCTGCTTGTTTTTGTTCCATTTGTTTCTGAAGCTTTTGCGCCTGCTTCATCATATTTTGCATATTCATCATAAGATTACGTTCTCCTAAGTTTGATTACTTATCTATTATAACATATAAGTGTAAACTTCAAAAAAGAGTTAGAGAAAGTTATTCTCTACTTGGCCAGGGGAGTGAGATACGGTAAACTAGTAACGAAAAATGACAGGGAAAACCTAAACCATATATAAGTGAGGAAGATGAAAGGGGAACGAGAGACTCTTATGAAAATCAGAAAAGCAGAAGTCCAGGATGCTAAGGCTATTTATGCAGTTGTAACGGCTGCTTTTGCAGGTGTTGAACATACAGATGGTAATGAAGCAGACTTGGTAATGGCTCTGACAGCTAGTCGGTCCTTTATTCCTGAATTATCTCTGTTAGCTGAAGAAGACGGCGATATTATAGGTCATATTATGTTTACCAAAGCTAAAGTGGGGACGACAGAGGTTTTAGCATTGGCCCCACTTTCTGTTCTTCCAGAATATCAAAGGCGAGGTGTTGGAGCAGCACTAATCAGTGAAGGTCATCATATTGCTAGACAGTTGGGTTATCCTTATGCTATTGTTTTGGGAAGTGACACTTACTATCCACGGCATGGTTATGTACTAGCAGATACTGTCGGCATTAGGATTCCGTTTGATGCACCAAGAGAAAATGTCATAGCCTATCCATTAGTAGAAAATACTTCGCCTATTCATGGCGTTATGAGGTATGATAAGGCTTTTGGAATAAACTAGAGTCCCTATTTTGGTGAATTACGTCGTGTTTTGAGTGATGTATTTGTCAATAATTCTACAAAAAGTGATGATTTTATGATTTCCTAAGAATGACTTAAGAATTATTTTATATTTAGCTTAAACTTACTTTAAAACCTCTTGCTATACTTAGTTCATAAAATAAAACACCTAAAAAAGAAAGAGGTAATCATTATGACAAACACACACAAAAACACTACTTTAGTTGCTAAATACGTTAAACTTGGACTTGTTTCAGCGGGAGCATTTCTAGTCATTGTTTCAGCACCACCCATTTCTGCTCAAGGATTAAGTGACCAAGAAATTTACGAACGTGCTCAAAAACTGGACTTACCAAAATATATTAATGGTTCACTCAAAGGTATTCTTAATCAGCATTCTACAGTGACTTATCCAGAAGACAGAGATGGCTTGGTGGAATCTGAAGCAGAAATCCCTAAGTTAGCTCAGCGCTTAACCGACGAAGAGATTTATGAACGTGCGAAAAAACAAGACTTACCAAAATATATTGGTGGTTCACTCAAAGGTATTCTTAATCAACATTCCACAGTAACTTATCCAGAGGATTATTAAATAGTCTAAAGGAATAAAGTCAGTGATCTATGCATCGGTTTATTTGAAGAGATGTTTGGCTTACGTAAGAGTTAGTGTTATACTTGAAAAAGTATAACACTAATTTTTTAATCAAGGAGACAGCATGGCCTACAAAATCTTATTAGTCGACGATGAATTGGAAATCACAGATATCAACAAACGTTATCTGCAACAGGCTGGATATCAGATAACTGTTGCTAGTGATGGGGCGCAAGCCTTAGACGTTTTTCGTAAGGATCATTATCACTTGATTATCAGTGACATCATGATGCCCAATATGGATGGTTATGATTTTATTGGGGAAGTCCTACTTGAAAAGCCTGAGCAGCCATTTTTATTTATCACTGCCAAACTATCAGAACCAGATAAAATTTATTCATTAAGCTTAGGAGCAGACGATTTTATTTCGAAACCCTTTAGTCCAAGAGAATTGGTCCTGCGGGTTAAAAATATCCTTAATCGAATCTATGGTAAAACGACACAGACAAATCGCTTAGTTATTGGTGATTTGGTTATGGATTACAGCACGCGAGTGGTCACTATTGCTAATCAAGACCTTAATTTGACCAATAAGGCCTTTGACCTGTTGTGGATTTTAGCCAATCATTTGAACCATGTTTTTTCCAAAACGGAACTTTATGAACGCGTGTGGGAAGAGGAGTACCTAGACGATACCAATACTCTGAACGTTCATATTCATTCATTGCGTAATGATTTAGCAAAATACAGTACGGACCAGACACCAACCATTAAAACCGTTTGGGGTCTAGGTTACAAATTAGAGGGGTAATATGAGACTAAGAACCTACATTGTCATCGGCTATCTTGTGTCGATGGTGATTACCATTGCGGGGCTAATTGTCGGTTTGAACCGAATGCTCATCGCGACCAAAGACATTTCTTATATTTTATTAATCGCTCTGATTGCCTCGTTGGCCGGAGGGATTGTGAACATGATTCTGTTAACAAGTGTTTTCTCATCGCTTAGAAAACTCAAAGAAAAAATGCAAGCTATTTCTCAACGACAGTTTGACCACGACCAACTAATCATTTCACCTTTAGAGTTTAAAGATTTGGAAGGGGCTGTTAACCAAATGTCTTTGGATTTAGAAGCTAGTTTTGAATCGCTCAATGAGAGTGAGCATGAGAAATCCATGATGATTGCACAACTATCGCATGATATCAAAACCCCGTTAACTTCAATTCAAGCAACAGTTGAGGGGATTTTAGATGGTGTGATTCCAAAGGAAGAAGAACGGCATTACCTCAACACCATTTCACGTCAGACCAACCGTCTCAATCAGTTGGTTGAGGAGCTTCATGTGGTGAGTTTGAATGACCAAAAACAAAAAGAGAAACAGCATCGTCAAGTCATTTACCTTGAAAAGTTGCTGATTGATATTTTATCCGAATTTCAACTGACCCTTGAACAGGAAAACCGCTCTGTTGATATCAAAGTAGCTCCAGAAGTGGTTAAAATCAATAGTCAGTACGATGCTTTGTCTCGAATTATTCTGAACCTTGTGAGCAATGCCCTCAAGTATTCAGAAGCCAGCACGCCTTTAACTATTCATGCGTATCGACAAGACCAGTCCATTTGCATTGATGTTAGGGACAAAGGGCAAGGCATAAAAAAAGAGGATTTACCTCTGATTTTTAAACGTCTCTACCGAGTTGAAGCGTCTCGGAACATGAAAACGGGTGGTCATGGTCTAGGACTCTATATTGCCAAACAGTTAGCACATCAACTGAGTGGGGATATTGTAGTTGAGAGTCAAGTTGGTAAAGGAAGCTCCTTCACCTTGCTTTTACCAGCCTAGCCGTCATTAGAAAAGAAAAAATTGATAGATAGTGCTTGAGCTTGTTCAATGATTACTGGGTCAGTATCGTTGACAAGCTCTTTTTTTAAAAAATATTTTGTAATAATCACTAAAACAGTGTGAACGTTTAGATTGTCTTTTACACTCTTGTTAGACTGGTATTTCTTCATTTTTAAGCAATTATTGAAAATATTTTCTGATATATTACCCTAATCGGGAGGAGTCATTACTCCTTCTTTAGGATTTTCTCTAAACTGGTGCCTGTTTGAGTATGTCAAGTTTAGCTTTACAGCTTATAGCGCAATAAAAGTTATTAAGATAATCTATCAGTGGCTATCAGGTTCCTTGTCTTCTTTAGCCTGTTGTTTCAAAAGATCTTGGGCAAAATTGAGCCATTTATTATAGTTATTTTCAGATAATTGCTCAGAGATGAGAACCAAATCACGTTGAGGAAGATGATAAGCTACTCCTTTTTCTTCTAGGGACAAATCTTTTTCCATTAAATCTGTTAAGGTAACGTCAAAAATAGCAGCAATATCGCTTAGTAGACCAGACTTTGGAGTGTACTTGCCCTTTTCCCACTCACTAATCGAAGAAGAACTTTTTCGTCCTAAGAGGTTCGCAAGTTCTAATTGTTCCATGTTCTTTTTTAATCTAAGGTATTTTAAATTACTTGCAAAAAAAGTTTTCTTTACGGACATAGTAGCCTCCTTTTTCTTATATAAAATATGATACCACAAAAGAAGATAAAGAAAAAGATTTACTAAAAGAAGGTAAAATTCATTTTAAAACTTGACTTCATAAAAACCGAAGTTTATAATAAACTTAACATAAGTAACTAATCTTATTTTAGCGTGGAGGGAAAGTTGTGACTAAGTCGACCTTGAAAGAATTAAGAATAGCCCAAAAAATGACCCAGCAAGAATTGGCAACTTTAACTGGAATTTCTATCAGGACATTAGCTAGATACGAAAAAGATGTTCATATGTTAAGACGAGCAAAATATGAAACGTTAAAGAGTATTGCTTTAGCATTAGCAGTTTCTGTTGATGATATTTTTTTAGAACTTGATTCGGATTTTATGAATTAAAAGAGTCTTACTGGTTTATTTATAATTGTGTTAACCACAAAAATTAAATATGGTTAATTGTTTTATTAAGCATAGTTACTTTATTTTGCATTTTATCCTTTTATCGTGTTATAATCAAAGAGTGGTCAGTTGACTAAAGTATTTGATAAAAGGAGTTAGAATATGTTTACAGAAGAAATGAAAGAAATGATCGCTACTCAATTAGCGATGGTGGCAACGGTCGATAACGAGGGGAATCCCAATATTGGACCTAAACGTTCCATGCGTTTGCTAGATGATCACACCCTCATTTTTAATGAAAATACAGGCGGTCAAACGCAAGCTAATATTCAGGATAATGGTAAGATTGAGGTGGCTTATGTGAATCGTGATTGTTTACGAGGCTATCGTTTTTGTGGACAAGCAGAGATGGTAGACCAAGGTCCTCTTTATGACGAGGCTAAAGCTTGGGCGGAAGGTAAAATGGGAGTGCCAAAGGCAGCTGGTGTGATCCATATTGATACCATTTATAGTTTACATTCAGGAAAAGAAGCAGGTCAAAAGGTTAGTCAATAAGCTTGTTGTAGTAATGACTAGTTTGACATTCAAAAAATGCTCACCGGATAATGACACTGCACCCTAATGGTGGGACGTAAGAAAAACACTTTTAGGCGATCAGTTTTCTGTGCTGTACAGGCGACTGGTCGTTTAATCTCTGTTTAAGTCTAGTTTCATTATAAAATGTAAGGTCATTTTTAACAATATCTGTTACACTATCTTTGGCTAAGTGTCTCCAGTTATGGAGATAAAAGGTTTCAGTCTTTAGGACGGAGTGAAACCATTCAATACAGGCATTATCTGCAGGTGTTCCTTTTCGAGACATTGAGCAGATAATGCCTTTTTCCGTGTAAGCCTGGTAGTAAGCCATAGAAGTATACACTGAGCCTTGGCCACTGTGTAAGAGTGCTCCTTTAGGCAATTTTAACTGATTAAGGGTGTCTAGTAAAAAATCCGTGTCCTGACACTCTGAAATAGTGTAAGCTATCATTTCTCGGTTATAGAGATCCATAATTGATGAGAGATACAATTTACAGTTACCGAAATAATATAGGTAGGTAATATCTGTTACAAGCTTTTCCATAGGCTTATCGGAATGGAAATCCCGACTCAATTTGTTATCTGTTAAATCATAAGCTTTACCCAAATTGGGAACTTTCTTGTTGCGTGTCCGACAAAGCTAGCCATTATTTTTCATGATACGATAGACTTTCTTTGTATTAACAGTCAATCCGTGGATCTTTTTGAGCAATCGTGTAATGGTATGATAGCCATAAATAAAGTGATTCTCCATGCAGAGCTGTTCAATTAATTCAATGACGTCATCTTTTTTTTACGGCTTCTCATACTCCTGTTTCCAACGGTAATAGGTTGACCGTTTGACCTTGAAACAGTCTAGAATGAAAGCTATCGGGTAGTTGTTTTTATAGTCTTCCACAAGCTTGATAAGACTTACTTTATCGATTTCCTTATCAAGCCTCGATACTTTTTTAAGAGGTCAACCTATAATGGTAATTGTTCCACTTCAGACAGATGTTCCAAGCCTTTACCATAGGTATATTGCTTGCCAACACCTTGATGAGAACGATAAAGCTCCTCGTTTTCGTGCCATTTCATCCAAGTATAGATTTGACTATCATTTTTGATACCTAAAGTCTCCATAATCACTCTGTTAGACTTGCCTGCTTTCTTCTTCTCGATGCAAGCCAGCTTAGTTTCCCATGAATATGCTTTTTTAACCATAATAAAACACTCCTGTTTCTAGTTTACTAGATTTCAACAGGAGTGTTTTTCTTTTGTCTCATTTTAGGGATTCAGTGCCTATCAGGTGAGCACTTTTTGTTAGTTAGCCTTCATCAACTGGAACAAGGAGTTGAGACTGGCTGAGGTCAACGGTCAGAGCGTAATTGCTATTGTCACGAATCGTGTGTTCAAAATCTGTGGTGTAAAGAAGGATTCTGAGAGTATCTCCTTTTTCTAAGTGGTAGATACTTGGTTGAAGTGGGAAAGTAACCGTCATCCATTCATCATTAGGGATGGCTTCGACGGTGAGCAGTTCATTACGGTTTTGCAAGTTCATTACCCCTTTGGTGATGACGCGATAAGGGCTCTCTTTAAACGGGAGTTCTTTGAGTCCTTCTCGAGAGAAATTTTGCCCATTGTCGATGCTAGTGAGGTCCATATATTGTGGGGTATCGCCGAAGCGTTTTTTCTTGCCATAATCAAGTACCTGAGCAGAGAGGATGCCTTTATTTTCACTGGATTTAAGCCTTAGTTGTAAGGTCATCTCTCCATTAAGCGGGAGATCATCTTCTAAAATAATATCCACATGAGCTTGATTTGCCTTGACTTCAAAGAGATCTTCTTTGAAGGTTTGGAAAGACTTACCATAGCGAGTGAAGTCGTCCTCGCAATAATGGTTATCAATGAGAACACGATCGTTACCAAGTGGAAGCTCTTGTTTCTTTGAACTTCCGAATTGTTTGAGCGCTTTCCAGTTTTGCTCTGTTTGATTGTCTTGCCAAAGGATCTCCCCTAGGTGGAAATGATTGTCAAGGCCTAACATTTTTTGACAAAGCAAGGCATTCATGCTTTCGCGGAAATCAATAGATTGCCAATTGTGCATATAGACGTGCTGTCCATGGTGCAAGAATAGGTGTTTGCCAACAGCTTCAGGAAGCTGGTTGAAAATGTTATAGACTTGCCTTGGTTTGACATTCCAGTCTTGAAGGCCATGGGTATAAACCACTTCACAGTTAATGTGTTTTGCTTTCTGAAGGTAATTGCGATCGTGCCAGAATTGATTGTAGTCTCCAGACTCACGTTTGAGGGCCCGTGTTTGGTTTCGTAATAAAATTTCATAATAACTATTATGATTGAGATAATCACCTGCTAGCAAGTTACGAGAATAGGTTAATTCAGTCAGAACGTCTAAGTCTTCGCCAGGATAACCGCCAGGGCTGCAAACCAAGCCATTTTCACGGTAATAGTCATACCAAGAAGAGATGGCTGCTTCAGCAATAATAACGGCTAGACCATCAACACCTGTTGTGGCAAGACCTGTTGACATGGTTCCAAGATAAGATTTTCCAGTTGTAGCAGCAAGTCCATTCGCCCAATCAGCCTTAACTTGGGCCTCTCTCTTGTGGTTTGTGAACCCATTTGCTCTGCCATTCAACCAGTCAATAACAGCTTTGAAACTCGCAATTTGATTGTAATCCCCACTGGTCATAAAGCCGGCTGATCCAGCTGTTCCAATACCCGAAACGTAGATATTAGCAAATCCACGGGCAAGGAAGTAGTCGTTGAGGGTATAGGAACTAATATAGCTAAAACTCTCTTGGCTCTCTGTTACAGGGACATCAGCTGGTTGTGTTTTAAAAGGCATGAAATCGACGCGTGAAACAGAAATGGTGTGAGGTTCTTTCACCTTCAACTCAGCTTCCATCTGATATAATCTCTTATCATTGGCAACTTCGTTCACCCCCTCATGATAAGGACTGGCTGTCATAACAGTTGGCAATGGCTGGCTGGTTTTAGGGCGGATAATATTGACCTTGATTAAGTCTAGTTTGCCATCCTCATCAGTATCAACAGGGGTTTCGACATAGACGACTTCCCGGATCAAGTCATTGGTATTAAAAGTTGCCAGAGATTTACCATTGAAATAGTGGTACTGGTTATCCATCGGCAAGAGGCCTTGACTGACTAAATGATCAACTAAGGTCATTCCTGATTTCATACGAGTGGCTAATAAATGATGAAGGGAGCTGATGATATTTTGACCATCAAATTGGACAGGAAAACCAATTGATTCGCTGAAGTCTTTAGCTGATGTGAAATCCACATTTGGAATAAACCCAAGTAATTGCAAGGCAACCAATTCAAAAACATCCCTCGTTAGAGGAGCATCTGATGTCACAAAAGTAAGCAAATCCATGCTATCACTAGCAATTAAGTTACTTAGTGGGTAATCAGTGTTTTGAAAATGAAAATAGAACTTACGCAAAAAAGCTTCTAGATTCTCTTTTGGGCTCTTTTTCATCCCTAGGTCAAAGCCTAAAAAGCGGAGTTCTTCAAGGCCATTTTCAATGGAAGTAGGGATGTAAGAAAATTGATTATATTTCATATTTGCGTCAAATCCTTTCTTGAAAGTAAACGTTTTTATTAGGTGAACAAGCTTTACATTATCTATTATACTTGATAGAATGGTACTTGTCTAAATAATATCATAAAATGGAGGAACTAAAGACACATGGATGTTACATGGACTGTGAAGTACATCACAGAATTTCTTGCGACTGCCTTGCTTATTATTTTAGGGAATGGTGCCGTTGCAAACGTTGATTTAAAAGGAACAAAAGGGAATAACTCAGGATGGATTATCATCGCCTTGGGTTACGGTCTTGCTGTTATGATGCCAGCTTTAATGTTTGGTAATGTTTCAGGAAACCACATTAACCCTGCCTTTACTTTGGGACTAGCTGTTTCTGGCTTATTCCCATGGGCACACGTTGCGCAATACATCATCGCACAGGTACTTGGAGCAATCTTTGGTCAACTTGTATTAGTTGGTGTTTATGGCCCTTACTTTAGAAAGACAGAAAATCCAAATCCAGTTTTGGGTTCCTTCTCGACTATCTCAGCTCTTGACGATGGAACAAAAGCTAGCCATAAAGCGTCGGTCATCAATGGCTTTGCTAACGAGTTTGCCGGCTCATTCGTTCTTTTCTTTGGTGCGCTTGCCCTTACAAAGAACTTCTTTGGTGCAGAATTAATCGGTAAATTACTTGATGCTGGTTACGACGAAGTCATCGCTTCTCAACAGGTAGCTCCATATATAACCGGTAGTACTGCGGTTGCTCATATCGGTCTTGGTTTCCTGGTAATGGCACTTGTTGCTTCTCTTGGAGGTCCTACTGGGCCAGCCCTTAATCCTGCACGTGACTTTGGTCCTCGACTTATTCACCACCTCTTGCCTAAATCAGTGCTTGGGGAAGCTAAGGGCGACTCAAAATGGTGGTATTCATGGGTTCCTGTCGTGGCACCTATTCTCGCTGGAATCGCTGCAGTAGCGCTATTTAAATTCCTTTACATCAAATAACTATCAAAAAAGAGGCTCAGGCCTCTTTTTTGATAGTTATTTGCTAGTCAATTTAAAAATCCTTCAAAGTTAATGCTTGAAAGGATTTGGGGGAAATTACTATTAATGAGGTTGTTTCTGCTTGTTAGCAATGGATGGGTTGAGTGAAGAACGAATTAACATGCTTCCTGTAAAAATAACGATTAGGACAACTAGAAGTTTTAAGCTATTCAAATCCAAATTAGTCAGAAAGAAGACAGCGAGTAAAACTCCAATAATACCACCAAGAGCAATGCCAGCAAAGCCATCCCAACTGACACGATCTGCTTTAATAAATTGACTGCTGGAGGCGGTCATAATCATAGCAGCATCCAGCATCATAACAGGCATAGCCACAGTTGGGCTGAGCCCCATGAGTGAGAAAAAAATCAATTCTGGAGCGTAATTACCTAAACCCATCGTCATTAGAACACCAACGGTAAAGTTAAAGGCAATACCAATAAGTAACCAAATACCTTGTAAACCATGGATAGTGTCAGATAGATTATCGCCGGGGTGAAATATCATTCGGAAAATCATAATAAATGCGGCTAAGATTAAGAGACTGCCAAGAATACGTTGAACAGTTGGAGTATGCCAATTCTTAGTAATTTTAGTTCCAAAATAAGCTCCGATAAAGGCTGCTGCTGCCATAGTGACCAAGGTCATGACTTCAACCTTAACTACGAAAATAAAGCATAGGGACTGGACGAGAACAGGTAGAACATGTCCAACTGTCATAGTTCCAGGAAGTTTTCGGTCATCTATTACTAATTTTGTTAATTTAAAACATGTAGTAGTTGTGGCAAAAGAGCCAATCCCAAGGGTATCAAGCGCATCGGTTACCAATCCAATCCAAAAACCGGTCCAAAATCGTTTAAAAGGATTGATATTGTTTTTTCGGATATGCCTAACCAGTATTAGGAAAATAAAAAGCATTGCTAAGACTAGCAAAGCTTGTATCAGTCTAAGAATAATCATTTCATTCATATGTTCTAGTTTACAAAAAAAATGCAGTGCCGTCAATTTGACTTTCTTGACATATTAACACTTCTTTTACTTTTTACGAAAACTAAAGAAAACAGAGCATTGAAGTGACCCCCAAAAGTTGGACATTATATTTTAAGTTAAGGATTGAGTTCTGTATTGCACAGGACTTAGTCCTTTTAATGTAAGTTTGATTCGTTTAGTGTTGTAGTAGTTGATATATTCTGAAATAGCTGTTTTTAATGTTTCGAGGGAAGTAAATTCCTTCTCAAACCCATAAAACATTTCTGTCTTCAATGTTCCAAAAAAAGATTCCATCATGCCGTTATCTAAGCTATTTCCTTTACGCGACATGGACGGTCTCATTCCATGCACCTCAAGAAAATGATGGTAGTAAGTGTGTTGATATTGCCATCCTTGGTCACTATGTAAAATAGTGCCCTGGTAAGTTTGTTCAGGAAAAGCCTCGGAAAGCATCGTTTTAAGTTGTTGTAAGTTTGGCGAGGTAGATAAATGATATGCAATAATCTCACTGTTAAAGCCATCAAGAACTGGTGATAGATACAATTTTTGATCACTAGCAGGAATTGAAAACTCTGTGACATCGGTATAACACTTCTTAAGTGGTTGGGTAGCTTTAAATTGATGCTTAATGAGATTATCAGCTTTCTTGCCAACCTCACCTTTATAAGAGTTATAGCGACGTTTCGCACGGATTCTAGCTTTCAAACCAAGTTCTGTCATCAAACGTTGAACTTTCTTATGATTAACTTTATAGCCTCGATTTTTAAGTTCGAGGTGAATTCTACGGTAACCATATCTCCCTTTGTTCTCAGAATAAATATCTTGAATAGCTTCTTTTAATTCTTTGTTGTTATCTCCCTGAGTTAGACGTTTAACCTGATAATAGTAGGTTGATCGAGACAGCTTCAAAATATTAAGTAGGATTCTTAAATCAAATACATTGATTAGTCCTTGAATGATTTCTGTTGCTCTTTGAGCCTTGCTTCGACCCTCAATCGGAGTTCTCTCAACTTTTTTAGTACGGCATTCTCCGCTCTAAGGTACTCATTATCATATTGAAGACGCTCTAATTCAGTCATTTCTTCAAGTTTTCTCTTTGGTTTGCGTCCCATCTTTACAGGTCTCCCTCTTGATTTCTCAAGAATAGTATACCCGTTTTTCTTGTATTGCGCTATCCAATTAGGAAGCATTCCCTTGTTTGGTAATCCATAATCTAGAGAAACCTCTAGCTGAGACCTACCTTTCATCAGAACTTCGTTTATGATTTCCTGCTTTAGTTCAGGAGAATAATACCTATTTTTCCTTTTACAAACACTTTCCAATCCGTGTATATCAATAAGGCGGACCATGTATTGAAGGTTATACTTACTCATATTAAATGTTTGACTGATTTTAGGCCATGTCCAACCAGATTGTCGTAAGCGATAGATTTCAATTTTATCTTCATAACTTAATTTCATAGAAAAACACCCCAAAAGTTAGATTTGTTGTCTAACTTTTGGGGTGCAGTTCACATCATAGCCTTTAAAAATTTTCCGATTGTCTCACTGTTTTTAGAAATTACTGAGATTATTAAGGTGAATAATTAAGTTCCTATAGTGCTTTATAAGAAACACATAATTTCTTGTCAAAAATCAGAATTTTGTCTATAATAACAGAGGATTAGGAGGAATTATGACTTTGTTTAAGAATCTTGTCTTTAAAACCCCAGTGTTACGTGTTAACAACCGTGACTTGAACATTACATTTTACCAAAAGACCCTAGGTCTTCGTCTAGTGTCAGAAGAAAATGCAATTGCGATTTTTTCATCGTGGGGAAGAGGGCAGGAACGATTTGTAATTGAAGAATCTCCTTCAGCTAGAACACGTGCAGTAGAAGGGCCTAAAAAAATTAACACTATTGTGATTAAAACAGCCCATCCTAAAGATATCGAACAATTACTCGCTCATGGAGCTAGCTATGAGACCTTATTTAAAGGGGAAAAAGGCTATGCTTTTGAAACCGTTTCTCCAGAAGGGGATCGCTTCTTGCTACATGCTGAAGAGGATATCGAAACCCTTGAAGGAGTAGAATTGCCTGTTTTCACAAAAGATGAAGACTTCAAGGGTCTTAGTCAATTTAGCTTTGATATTATCGTCCTAAACGTTCCCAACGAGGAACAATCAAGAACCTTTTACCACGAGTTATTTGGTGATCAACTGCCCGTTGCGATGGAGTTTGTTCAAGAGGAAGGTCCGGATTTAACCATCGATCCTCACATTGCTTGGGATTTAGAGATTCTAGAGTTTCAAGTGCCTGCCGATTATGACATGGCAGCTTTAAAAACACATTTGGAAGAAGCGAGTCATTCCGTTTATGTAGACAAAAAGCATAAGGTCTTGGTGATTTCTGATCCAAGTCAGATAGAAATTTGGTTTATGAAATGACCCTTGGTTTATTAGAACAACTAAATGACCATATGCAACAAGGATTATACAGAGGGGCTAGCTTAGCCCTTTTTCAGTCTGGTCAGTGGCAGGAGTATTATTTGGGGACAATAGATGGAGACCAGCCTGTTCAGCCAGGCTTGGTCTATGATTTAGCTAGCGTGTCAAAGGTGGTTGGAGTTGCGACTGTCTGTATTTTCTTGATCAATAGCGGAGCACTAAAACTCGATGACTCCCTAAAAAACTATTATCCAGACATAGTTCATGAGGAAGTAACCATTCGCCAATTATTGACCCACACCAGTGGACTAGACCCTTATATTCCGAATCGAGATCACCTTCAGGTACAGGAATTACAAGCAGCCTTAAATCAGTTATCCCTTAAAAAGGATAAGACATTTCAGTACACAGATGTGAATTTTTTACTGCTTGGTTTTATGTTAGAAACTTACTGCGGCAAGTCTTTGGAGCAACTCTTTCAAGAATTGGTTTTTCAGCCTTTTGATATGCCAGAAACCTCATTTGGTCCAAGACATACGGCTGTACCTACTCTAAAAGGAGTGAACGACGGGCATGTTCATGATCCTAAAGCCAAAGTGTTAGGAAAACAGGCGGGATCAGCGGGATTGTTTTCAACCCTCAACGATTTGGAACATTTTGCTATGCATTACCTCGAGGATTCCTTTTCAGATTCGCTATGGACAAACTACAGTCTCCAAGAAAAAACGCGTTCCCTTGGTTGGAATTTGGAACAGGATTGGATTGACCATACGGGATATACGGGTCCATTTATCATGTTGAATAAGAAAGAGCAAAAAGCAGCTATCTTCTTGACAAATCGAACCTATGAAAAAGATGATCGTCCCCTTTGGATTCGAGAACGTCGTCGCATTAGAGACGCTATCATTGATTACTTGTAAAATAATTACTAGTCTTATGTCTGTCATGTGTTTAATCAGCATCATGAAAAAACAAAGGTCACACTGTAAAAATGTGACCTTTTTGATTAACAGAGAAGGGGAAGTGTCATTGATTCACAGGCTTCGATAGCTATGAATTTAGTTTTTATGGTTAATCCTTTTTAAAAAGACAACAAGAAAACCTAATTTGTAAAATTAAGTTAGACAGAAAAAGCCATCTATGTTAGGCTCAGATAAACACTACATTCGTCTGAAAGGAATAACATAGATGACCTATACCCATCTTACCACAACCGAACTTGTAATGATAGAGGTATATGTTGAGAATGGCATATCGGTTCTTAAGATTGCTCAATCACTTAAACGAAGTCGGCAAACAATCCATAAGGTTGTGAACTTCCTAAAACAAGGAAAGTCAACCAATGACTATTATCAGAATTATAAGACCAATAAATCTCGTTGCTGGCGATGAAAAGCTATTCTTTCCCATGATGAAAAGATCTTCATCCAAGATTATTTGAAGCAAGACTGGAGCCTCGATGTGATCAAAGGGACCTTTCCAGACCGCATTTCTTCTTCTATGAGAACCTTGTATCGTTTGGTAGACCGTGGTGTTTTCAAGGCAGAAGACATGCCTTGGAAAGGTAAACGGAAACCGAATGGTCATTCAGAGAAGCGGGGGAAACAAGCTTTTCGTCGTAACCTACGTGAGAGAGCTGAGAAAAGCCCAGACTTTGAGACAGAATTTGGTCATTTAGAAGGCGATACTATTGTCGGTAAGAACCATAAGAGTGCTGTTATCACATTAGTAGAACGCTTATCTAAAGCCATCATTACCCTTCAAACCAATGGACGAAAAGCTAGCGATATTGAAGGCGCCATCCATTGTTGGATGGCTGGATTACCGAAGCATGTTTTCAAGTCCTTCACCTTTGATTGTGGTAAACTGGAAATCACTGTCCAATGAACACGATATTGACATTTTCTTTGCGGATCCTGGTTGTCCAGGTCAGCGTGGTCTTAACGAGCATTCGAATGGACTCTTAAGAAGACACGGCCTACCCAAACAACTGGATTTTAGTGGCATTTCTCAAGAAGTCTTATCAAACATAGCTGATAAGAGAAATAAAATTCCTAAGAAATCCCTAAACTATCGAACACCCTATCAAATTTTTCTGAGTGAGATAGACTGTCCAACTTAATTTGACAATTCAGTAAAAATTAAGCTTAAAAAGCAGAGTAAATCATCAAATGATACTTTGCTTTTTTCATAGTGTGAAAGGGCTTGATTTAGTGGATCAACCTTTGGCAAGGCTTCATCAGAGACAGTCACCTCATGGTTAGTATATGAGTCAGTTCTAGGGCTTTAGTTGCTAGAAAAAACTATCTATACAAGATTTTTGTCATCGTGATATGCTCAATTTCTGCTTCTTCGAACCGCTCTCCCTCTTCTTGGAAACCTAATTTGGCATAGAAAGTTCGAGCGCTTAGCTGAGCATGCAGGCTGATACGTTCAATTCCTTGTTTTTGGGCATAGGTTAGGACGTAAGTCATTAACTCTTGTCCCAGGGACTGGCCACGGTATTCTTTGAGGACAGCTATGCGTTGTAAGGTAACGGTTTTCTGATTGGTATCAGGCAGCAGACGACAAGTAGCACAAGGTTTGCCATTATCGTTGTAAAGAACAAAATGAAGACAGTAAGCCTCATTACGGTCGATTTCAATAGTAGCTGGAACTCCCTGTTCACCAATAAAGACTTGACGTCTGATTTTTACAGCATCTAAATAAGTATCAGCTAGAGTATTTCGAGTTTGTTTGATTATCATAAGGTTATTATAAGTTAAAAAAAGAAGCAGGACAACTGTTTGATGTCCTGCTTCTATAAGAATGACTAAGGGCGTTATCAAAGGCATAACGAGCCTTGTCTGATTATTGACCTGAGATAGCTTCAGCGGCATCATCCATTGAAAGCACTTCGTGGAAGACACGTTGAGTCAATTCAGTTTTTTGTTCTGGTGTAAGGTATTTGGTGTTGACACAGTAACCAGAGATACGCACGATAACATCTTCGCCGCTCATGATCTTGTCATAAACATCGTTAAGGTCCATAACGTTCAAGTTAACGTGTTGACCACCATTTTCAAAGTAACCATCAAGAACTGTTACCAAGTTGTCAACCTGTTCGTCAAATGTTTTACCAAGAGCACGAGGTGATACTTGAGTAGTCAATGAGATACCGTCATTAGCGTGTGAGAATTCAAGTTTAGCAAGTGAGTTAAGGTTTTGTAACCAGCCACCTTTTGCTTTGTTAGATGGGTTAGCACCTGGTGAGAAGAATTCTACTTGGCTAGTGTTAACTGTACCATCTTCGTTCAAGAATACGCCGCGGTGAACTGGAGAGTTACCAGTTTGTTTAGAGTAA
Organism: Streptococcus dysgalactiae subsp. dysgalactiae; assembly: GCF_900459225.1. NCBI lineage: Bacteria > Bacillati > Bacillota > Bacilli > Lactobacillales > Streptococcaceae > Streptococcus > Streptococcus dysgalactiae. Next base: position 1,882,521 of record NZ_UHFH01000003.1, on the reverse strand, counting down.
GCAACGTTTGAAGTGATGGTAAGAAGTGATACTGAAGCTTCAGCATTCTTGTAAAGTTTGTGGCTTGCAAGACGTGTGTGGTAAGCTTCCATCAACCATTTAGCGATGTTATCAACACGGTCGTCGTCTTCACCGTAACGAGGGAAGTCACCGATAACTTCGTAGTCATAGATGTAACCATTTTCGTCGCGGATAGTTTTAACAGTTGCGTATTTAATTGCTGACAAAGTATCAACAGTGTTAGCGAAACCACAGATACCGAATCCCATGTTAGCACGTTGATGTGTTGGCAAGAAGGCCATTTGAACAGCTTCGTAGTTGTATTTGTCAGTCATGTAGTGAATGATGTTAAGCGCATCTACGTAAGTATCTGTCAACCAGTCAAGTGATTTCTCAAAGTTAGCCATAACTTCGTCGTATTCAAGAATTTCTGATGTGATTGGTTCAACAACGTTAAACACTTTGTAGTCTCTGTGAACATCATCGTAACCACCGTTAAGACCAGTAAGAAGGGCTTTAAGCACGTTTACACGAGCACCAAAGTATTGGATGTTATGACGTTGTTCTTCATTTTCTGGGTCAAGTGGAGATACACAACATGAAATACATGACATTTCGCCGTAACCTTCTTTAGCCATTGTTGTCACACCTTCATATTGGATAGAAGAGTGTTTGTGGCTCATTTTCATACAGTAGCGACGGAATGCTTCTGGCAATTGATCAGTCCAAAGAACAGTCAAGTTTGGTTCTGGAGAGTTACCGATATTATCAAGCGTGTTCAAGAAACGGTAGTCCATCTTAGTTACACGGTGACGACCATCGTTACCCATACCAGCCATAGAAGTTGTGATGAATGTTGGGTCACCTGAGTAAAGCGCATCGTAAGCTTTCGTACGTCCGAATTTGACAGTACGAAGTTTAAGTACGAAGTCATCTACAAATTCTTGGATTTCTGATTCTGTAAAGGTACCACGAGCAAGGTCACGTTCAGCAAAGATATCAAGAACGATTGGCACACGTCCAAGAGAAGTTGCTGCACCGTTGATCACACGACATACTGCCATGAAAGCGATGTTTACCCATTGGATAGCTTCTTTAACGTTTTCTGCTGGGCGACGAACGTCAACACCGTAAAGATCACCAAGTTTAACCACTTCACCAAGTGCTTGGTATTGAAGGTTAACTTCTTCGCGAAGACGGATTGATTCTTCATCGATTTCAGTGATGGCATTCCAGTCATTCACTTTTTCTTGCATCAAGTAGTCTGCACCGTAAAGGGCAAGACGTGCGTAAACACCGATGATACGTCCACGTGAGTAAGCATCTGGAAGACCAGTTACAGTGTGGGCGTGGCGCGCACGACGAATGTTTGATGTGTAAGCACGGAAAATACCGTCGTTAACAGTTGTTACATATTTAGTGAAGATTTCATGGACTGATGGGTCTGGCTCATAACCATTTTCTTTAAGAGTCGTTTCCGCCATACGGATACCACCTTTTGGCATGAAGTTCAATTTGAACAATTCATCGTTTTGAATACCATAAATCAATTCATTGTCTTTATCGATGAATCCAGCAGGAATGCCAGCGATTGAAGAAGGACGAGTATCAAATGGGAAGCGAGTTGCTTCATACTCAGCTTTAGTGTCTTCAATGATTTTCTTGATTTTTAATGAACGTTCAGTTGCACCGGATAAGAAAGACTCATCGCCATCGTATGGCGTGTAGTTAGCTTGTACAAAACGTGATACACTTGCCTTTTCTTTCCAGTCAGTTCCTTTAAAGCCTTCCCAAGCTTTTTCGAAAACATCTGTGTTAGTTTTAACAGTTGCCATATATTTCTCCTCAAATTCTAGTAACAAAGCGATCTGTTACATTTACAATTCTAAGTTTAACATATAGGAAACGTTTTCCCAAGCAAAATTCTTGACAAATCCAAGATTCTTTTATAATACAGATTGTTGAAACAGTCACAAACTGTATTAGAATGTATTCTTTTGGCTTTAGATGCTCTAAGGAGTATAATATATTCAGGAGGGGCCGATGCTTATTTTTCCACTGCTTAATGACACGTCACGAAAAATCATTCATATTGACATGGATGCCTTTTTTGCTGCAGTTGAGGAAAGAGATAACCCAGCCTTAAAAGGGAAACCGGTTGTGATTGGGAAAGATCCTAGAGAGACTGGGGGACGCGGTGTTGTCTCTACTTGTAATTATGAAGCTAGGAAATATGGGATTCATTCTGCTATGAGCTCTAAAGAGGCTTATGAGCGTTGTCCTCAAGCTATCTTTATCTCTGGGAATTACGAAAAATACCGAAGTGTTGGTCAGGAAATTCGCCATATTTTTAAACGTTATACTGATTTGGTTGAACCTATGTCTATTGACGAGGCTTACCTTGATGTGACTGATAATAAGTTGGGGATTAAGTCTGCTGTGAAAATCGCTAAACTGATTCAGCATGATATCTGGAATGAAGTTCACCTTACTTGCTCGGCGGGAGTCTCTTATAATAAATTTTTAGCTAAACTAGCCAGTGATTTTGAAAAACCGCATGGATTAACGCTTGTTTTGCCCCAAGATGCCCTATCCTTCTTAGCCGACCTTCCTATTGAAAAGTTTCATGGTGTCGGTAAAAAGTCAGTTGAAAAATTACATGAGATGGGGATTTACACAGGGCAGGATTTGTTAGAAGTTCCTGAAATGACCTTGATTGACCATTTTGGCCGCTTTGGTTTTGATCTTTACCGTAAAGCTAGAGGCATTAGCCACTCTCCAGTCAAACCCAATCGTATAAGAAAGTCGATTGGTAGCGAGAGAACCTATGCCAAACTCCTTTATCAAGAAGCCGATATCAAAGCAGAAATCAGTAAAAATGCTAGGCGCGTGGCTGCTCTCCTACAAGACCATAAAAAGTTAGGGAAGACCATTGTGCTTAAGGTGCGTTATGCTGATTTTACTACTTTAACTAAGCGAGTCACCCTACCAGAACTGACAAGGGATGCCGCACAAATTGAGCAGGTGGCCGAATCTATCTTTGATACCTTACCAGAACATACGGTAGGTATTCGTTTGTTGGGAGTTACCATGACCAACTTGGAGGACAAGATGGCAGATATCGCTTTGGATTTATCGTAGGAAGAAGGCTTTCCCCTTTCCTATTTTTAGAGACAAAAATAAGCTGACTAGGAAAAGTCCTAGTCAGCTTATCTTGTTTCGTGTGATATTACAGTATTGTTTGGTCTTGGTCGATATCGGTGTCTTTTTCGTTAAGGGTTTTGGCTTTGTAAAAAGCAAAGCCATAAAGAGCAGCTTGTGCAAGGATAAGAATAGTTCCAACCATTGACAAGCTTGTTGTGAACTGGCTAACTAAGCCAGTAACAGAAAGGATAAGTCCTAAGATATAAGGAATATAGCTAACCGTTAGACCTTGTTTTAATTTGGACAAGTTTTGAGCACAAAAGACAATAATAGCAATAATAGCAAGTACATTTAAGACAGAAAGGAAAATCATAAATGGTGTCATGGTGCTTTGCATCTGTGCTAATTGCTCAGCAGTGAATTGGGAGCTGAATTCTTCATTCTTGAGTTGGCTTTGTAAGTAGAAAATCCCTGCAAATCCTATTAATGACAGTACAACTCCAAGCCCGTTTAGAATAATAATGGCAATAGTAGACGTTTTGAGTGCCTGACGCACTTTTTCATAAGAAATCATATAACCCTCCAATAGTTTGGTCCTTAGTTTGAAATTGTACAATTGTTTAATACAAGAATATTATATCATAGATTAATCGAGAATATCCGTTTTTTTAGGTTTTTTCTGGAAAAAGAGGGCAACATCTGAGTCTGTAAGCCCTATCATCGGATCGATAGTCGAATAATTCTCAGGTGTTAACCTAAGATTGTGATTATCTGACTGAGAGTTCTCAGTGGGATTAGAGTTTGTTGGTTGAGAGGAAGATTTTTGAGAGTCGTCCTCAAGGGTGGCCGTATTAGAAAAAAGGGAGGTCTGCTCTTTTGATTTTAGCTCTTGGTTAGGTTGAGAGGAGACTAAGTCGGATTGTTCTTGAAAACGTTCAATCAAGTAGGTTTGGCGCTTATCTCCTTCATTTTTGATGGCGTAATCAAAGGCAGCGATTTCGCCTAGCATAATCAATTTACTTTTAGATCGAGTAATCGCTGTGTAAATCAAATTTCGTTGCAAAAGTCGGCCGCTTTGGCGTGTGATGGGTAAAATTACCACTTGAAACTCGCTCCCTTGCGACTTATGAATGCTCATGGCATAGGCTAGGGTTAATTTTAGCCATTCATTTCTAGGATATGTTACCTCGCTACCGTCAAAATCTAAGATTAATTCGTCTTGTTTAGATTCGGTATATTTAGCAGGAATCAAATCTTTAATATAACCAATATCTCCATTAAAGACATTCAACTGAGCATCGTTGACTAAGTGCAAGACTTTATCACCTTTACGAAAATGCGTATCATTGAACAGAAATTCCGTTTGCCCTTCCAAAGGATTGAGGAGGTTTTGCATCAATTGGTTAAGATGATTGATGCCAGCCTGTCCTTTGTACATAGGCGCTAAAATTTGAATTTCCTCAGCAGGGATGCCACTTTTAATAGCAGATAGAACAATTTTTTGAATCATGTCCGGGATGAAAGAGGCTTGGGCTTCAAAATAAGAACGGTCAGCTTTTTTATCACGAAAGTCAGCAGCTAAGATTCCTCGACGCATCTGGTCTGCCAAATCTACAATAGTAGATTCTTGGGATTGACGAAAGATTTTCTGCAAGGCGATTTGGGGTAGGCTATTGACTTTTAAAAGATCTGACAGGACTTGACCGGGTCCAACCGAAGGAAGCTGGTCACTATCTCCGACAATAATTACTTGAGTTGTAGAACTAATCGCTGCTAACAATTGGTTGGCAAGCCAGGTATCCACCATTGAAAATTCATCGACAATCAGCAAGTCGCAGTCCAGATAATCTTCCATGGCTTGGTAATCGTTGTCGCCATTGAGGCCTAAGTGTCTGTGGATGGTTGCGCTAGGAAGTCCAGTCAACTCATTCATACGACGTGCAGCCCGACCTGTTGGAGCTGCTAACAAGATAGGAAGGTCTTTTTTATCCAAATCAATCTGATGCAGGTTAGCGTAAGCCTGTAAAATACCTCGAATAACAGTTGTTTTCCCTGTTCCGGGACCACCTGTTAGGAGAAATACCTTGCTGGTTAAGGCTTTAGCAATGGCTTCTTGCTGCACCTGGTCATAGGTGATAGCAAAGTCTTCCTGAACGGCTTGGACGGTTGTTTGGATGGTATCATGACTAAATGACTGACTTAAAGGGGTATCTAAGAGATGAGAGATATTCTTAGCAATCCCCTCTTCAGCAAAATAAAGGCTAGCATCAAACAATTTGGTGTCACTGTTTTTGATTTTGCCCTCTATGATTAACTCGCTTAGTTGTTCAGCCACAGCAGCAGGGTCACATTCTACTTGACGTGCATCTTCAAGGAGTGTGATGGTAAAGTCTAATAATTGTCGTGCTTGGACATAAGTATCTCCTCGACTGACGGACTCTTCCAAGAGACAGTGCAGTAGAGCGGCACGAAAACGTTTTGGAGAGTCACTCTCAATCCCTAAGTTTTCAGCGATAGCATCTGCCATCTTAAACCCAAAACCTTGTAAATCTTCGACTAACTGATAGGGATTTTCTTTAACAAGGTCAAGAGCCTCTTCTTTGTACTTCTCAAACGCTTGAAAGGCAAAACGGTTGCTAAGGCCAAGTTCGACGAGACCAGCAATCAGTTGCTCTGTGCCATAATTCAATTTCAGTTTAGCGACAAAGGCTTGACGATTAGCCTTGGACAGACCAGAGATAGTTTCTAATTTACTTGGGTCTTCTAAAATATGGTCAATAGTATTATTGCCATAGAGGGCAATGATTTTCTCCGCTGTTTTCTTTCCAATCCCCTTAAAATGGTCGCTAGAGAAATAATTAACCAAACCAGATGAACTAGGTTTGACTTTTTGGTAACGGCTTAGTTTGAGTTGCTGTCCATATTTAGGGTGCTGGGTCAATTCTCCCCAAAAGGTGTAGTCATCTCCTTCGATAATATCAGCCATCGTCCCTGTGATAATGATTTCAAAGTCGTCAATATCACTATCTGTGTCTTCGATAGCAAGGAGGAGAATTTTAAAAAAATTAGCTGCATTTTCAAAGATAATGCGGTCAACAGTACCTGTAAAAAAGTGTTCCATAAAGGACCTTTCTGTCTATGCAAGATAGTCGAAAGCCTGCCCGAAGGCAGGCTTATTTTTTACTTAAAAAGAGTCATTTTATTGAGCGGCCAGAAGCGAGCCTTGACTTCACCGATAAGTTTTTCTTTTTTAAAGCTACCAACTTCACGGCTGTCGCGTGAGACAATTCGATCATCTCCAAGAAGGAGGTATTCACCTTCTGGTACGCTGATTTCAAAACGTGTTTGACCTTCAGCATTAGTGGTAAAGGCATCCGATGTTTCAGCTAATTGCTGAAATAGACTATTATAAGCGTAAGTCTTTTGAAGCTTATCCTTTTTGAACTCTTTAAGGTAGTTAACTAGGTAAGGCTCATCTGTTTTTTTACCATTAATGTAAAGCGTATCATCGTTGTAGGCAATGGTATCACCTGGCATGCCGACAACTCGTTTGACAATTTCTTTTTTCTGCCCATTTTCTTCCTCGCGGGCAACAACAATATCGAAACGGTCAATTCTAGCTTGGTTTAAAACAATGAGACGTTCCCCATGGGATAACGTAGGGTCCATGGAGTGGCCATCAACTTTAACAGCTTGCCACAAGAAAAGACGAGATAAACCGAAGAGGATGAGAAAGAGGGTAAATGGGCCCCATTCTTTAATAAAGTGTTTCATATAATTCCTTTTTAATGATGTTTATTGAGAAGCGCTTGGGCTTTTTGAGTATTGGCAAAATGGAGTTTAGCACTATATGCTAAGCTAGACATGCCATAAGCGGCTAAGAGTTGGCTGGCGACTTTATCAGAGGCTTGTCCAGCCCCGCTTGGTAAACGATAGCCTAATTCTTGACCTAATGCATCAAGGTTTTCTAAAAAGAGGTTTCGAGCAATAATCGAGCTAACCGCTACTGCTAAATAAAGACTCTCAGCTTTTTCTTGAAAGGTTAAGGGATTAGGAAATTGATTTTTTTCCTTTTTTAAGTGTTTTTGGTAATTGGCTTGGCTAGTAAAGGCATCGATTACAATTTTATCCGGATTGATCTCTTCTTGCAAAAGCAAGTAGATGGCCTGATTATGGAGAGCTACTTTGACTGAAACCGCATTGTAGGGTTTGTCTTTCCCCACCATCTCGTTGTATTTTTTTGGAGAAAGTAACAAGGATTTATGCGGAATCTTTTCCTCTAAAATAGGTGCAATCCGCCGAATGATCTGGTCGGTTAAGGTTTTGGAATCATCGACACCTAATTGTTTGAGAAAGGCATGGTCTTCAGGACGCACAAAACTGGCAACCACAGCAATGCCACCAAAGTAAGAACCGTTTCCTACCTCATCACTCCCAATCATGGGCAAATTTTGGTTGGTGCTCGCATTTTGGGAATTTGAATTGGTTACTGGCAAACCGAGTTCTTCTGCCAAAACATCAGCTGATGAACCTTGCAAGACCAATTTGCCAGAGGTATATAAGAGTAAGGTAACCCCGTTTTTTTTGGCAGCGAAGGCCACATACGGGTTTCGATTGCTGATTTGATTAGCAACTAACTGTTCTTTTAGCGATTGACTCAATTGAGCATCTATTTTCAAAACTAAGGTGTCCATAGAAACTATTTTAACATAAAATGACAGACTATGGTCGATTCCCAAGTTTATTTTTGGGAGAAAAGAGACTCGTAGTTCGTTAAAAAGCTGGGCCTAGTAGTCGTGAACATTTTACGAAAGCTTGATTTTACGGTATAATGCTAAAGAGGTGACCCTATGAAAAGTATTAATCGTTATAAATTCACCTTTGGTGAAAAAACACTAACATTAACAACAGACAAAGACAATCTTTTTATGGAAGAAGTTGAACGTGTGGCTAAGGAAAAATACCATACCATCAAAGAGCATTTGCCGGAAGCTGATAATGAGACCATTGCTATCTTGATGACTATTAATACCTTATCAACACAATTAAGTCGAGAAATTGAAATTGAAAAAATGGAGGCGGAACTGTTAGACCTCCGTCAAAAAGCCTTGGCGGGTCTTCAAGAAAAGGCTAATCAAGTAGATGTGAATGAGGTTTAGTCATGTTATCCGTACTAATTGTGCTTGTTTTGATTTGGAATATCTATATTGGTTACAATAGAGGGATTATTCTTCAAAGTTTTTATACTTTGGGAGCTTTAGTTTCTTTGTTGGTGGCTCACCATTTCTATGTCGGTCTAGCCTACAAGATTACCCTGTGGATCCCCTACTCTAACCCTGTAGAAGGAGTGACCACTTTCTTCTTTAAGGAAGTCGACTTGTTTGATTTGAGCAAGGTCTATTATGCTGGCATCGCTTTTTTTGCTCTTTTTTTAGGAACTTATGCTGTGGTACGGCTTGTTGGGGTACTGGTGCACTTTTTCCCAATTGATTATTTTGACAACCAAAGAGCAAAAGTTGTCAGTGGTATACTAGCTCTTCTGGTATCACTTCTGTTTGTTAGCATGGCCTTGTCTATTTTAGCAACGATTCCTATGCCTTTTATTCAGAATCACTTGCAGGCTAGTTCTCTCAGTCGCTTGTTGATTGAACATTTCCCGCCTTTTACAACGGTTATTCACAAACTTTGGATTCAGGCGATTGTCTAATAAACAGTGTTGATTATAACACGATAGAATCTGTGGCTAGTTAGTCATAGGTTTTTTTATTAGAAAGGCTATTGATAGAATGGCAGTGCTGAGAAGTCGTTGATGGAGAACGACTTTCTTGCCCTTTTTTAAATAACTTTAGGTATAATATTTATATGGATAAAAAGATTTTAGAACAGTTAGAATTTGATAAGGTCAAAGAACAATTTCGGGCCTACCTGCAGACAGAGCAGGGGAACCGTGAATTAGACCAACTCGAACCCCTCAATCATCATGAGAAAATCAAACATTACTTTTTAGAAATTGAAGAAATGGCTGGCATTTTTGTAGAGCATCATCACTTTGCATTGGGCAGGCTGTCTGACATTTCAGCTAGCATGAGACGTTTGGAACTGGAAGCTGATTTGAGCATTCCCGAATTATTAGCAGTCAAAAAAATACTTCAGGTATCAGCAGAAGCGAGTCGCTTTTATGTTGATTTGGAAAACGTTCAGCTGCAAGCTTTGAAGCGTTTATTTGAAAATCTGGAGCTTTTCCCTAGCCTTCAAGGCAGTCTTCAGGCTATTAATGACGGTGGTTTTGTGGAAAGTTTTGCCAGTCCCGAGTTAGAAAAAATTCGTCGTAGCATCTCAGACAAAGAACATGCGAGCCGGAATGTCTTACAAGATTTACTCAAAAAGCAAGGTGACTATTTGTCAGAAAGCTTGATTGCTAGCCGAAACGGATGTAGTGTCTTACCTGTCAAAAATACCTTCCGTAATAAGGTGGCAGGGGTCGTTCACGATATTTCGGCTTCAGGAAATACGGTTTATATTGAACCACGAGCTCTTGTTCAACTAAATGAAGAGCTGACGCAGTTACAAGCCGACGAACGTCATGAAGTGTCACGTGTCCTTCAAACCCTATCAGACCTGATTAGACCTCATAGTCGAGTTCTTACCAATAATGCTTGGATTCTGGGGCACCTGGATTTTATCAGAGCCAAATACCTCTATATGAGAGACAATAAGGCCACGGTTCCGGCTATTTCGGATGATAAAAGTTTACAGTTGTTAAATGTGCGCCACCCTCTTTTGCAGGAGCCAGTTGCTAATGATTTGCATTTCTCTAAAGATTTGGCTGTTATTGTGATTACTGGTCCGAATACTGGTGGTAAAACCATCATGCTAAAAACGCTAGGTTTAGCCCAGCTAATGGCCCAATCGGGTCTGCCTATTCTAGCAGATAAAGGTTCCAAAGTTGCTGTTTTTAGTGGTATTTTTGCTGACATTGGCGATGAACAATCCATTGAGCAGAGCTTATCAACTTTCTCTAGCCATATGACTCATATTGTTGCTATTTTGAATCAAGCTGATGCAGACAGTTTAGTACTCTTTGATGAGCTGGGGGCAGGAACAGATCCGCAAGAAGGAGCAAGTCTTGCTATGGCAATCTTGGAGCAGTTACGCTTGACTAATGTCAAAACCATGGCGACTACCCATTACCCTGAACTAAAAGCATATGGCATCGAAACTCCCTATGTGGAAAATGCCAGTATGGAGTTCGATAGCATGAGTTTAAAACCAACTTACCGCTTTATGCAGGGTGTTCCAGGTCGTTCAAATGCCTTTGAAATTGCTAGACGACTTGGGTTGGCAGAGCACATTGTCAAAGAAGCTCAAACCATGACGGACACCGATAGTGATGTTAACCGTATTATCGAACAGTTAGAGAAACAAACTTTGGAGAGTCGTAAGCGGCTTGACCATATTCGAGAAGTGGAGCAAGATAACCTCAAATTTAACCGTGCGGTCAAAAAATTGTACAATGAGTTCTCACAGGCCAAAGATAAGGAAATTGAAAAAGCTACCCTTGAAGCGCGTGAGATTGTAGACTTAGCTTTAGCAGAAAGTGACAGTATTTTAAACCAGTTGCATGACAAAGCTGCACTTAAACCTCACGAAGTTATTGAAGCCAAGGGGCAACTCAAACAGTTAGTGCCAGAAAAGAGTCTCTCTCAAAACAAGGTCCTAAAGAAAGCGAAGCAATTACGAGCTCCTCGAGTAGGAGACGATATTATTGTAACAGCCTATGGCCAAAGAGGAACCTTGGTAAAAGAACTCAAAGATAAGAAGTGGGAAGCACAAGTTGGACTGATCAAAATGACCCTCAAAGAAGATGAATTTAGTCTTGTGAAGGTTGTTGAGGAAGCTCAAAAACCAAAGAAAAAAGCTATCAACGTGGTCAAGAAGGCTGCTACTGGTGGTGGTCCTCGTGCCCGTCTGGATTTGCGTGGCAAACGGTATGAAGAAGCGATGCAAGAACTAGACGCCTTTATTGACCAAGCTCTCTTAAATAACATGAGCCAAGTGGATATTATTCATGGGATTGGCACTGGTGTAATCCGTGAAGCTGTTACCAAATACCTCAGACGAAACAAACATGTTAAAAGCTTTGGTTATGCTCCACAGAATGCGGGTGGATCAGGGTGTACCATTGCGAACTTAGGGTGAGATAGTTCACACTCTTTCTGAAAAGATAACTAAACAAGCCTGCCTCTACTGAAAGTAACAGTTGAGACAGGCTTGTTTTTGAATATGGTTATTAGATATTGAAGACATCATTGAGGTTTTCTGCCATTGATGGATGGGTGAAGATTTGATGTTTTAAGTAAGTATAAGGGATATGATTATCTATAGCCATCTTGATAAGATTAATGTATTCTTGGGACTGCGCTCCTAGTAAGGTCGCCCCTAGAACCTCTTTGGTGTCTGTATTAATAAGGACTTTAAAGAGACCTCGAAGATCATTATTGACATGAGCCCGTGGCATATTAGCCACCAAAAGTTCATTGGCTTTGTAGGGAATTCCTTTTTCTTGAGCTTCTTTTTCTGTCAAACCAACCTGAGATAAAGGTGGCTCGATAAAGGTCGTTGTAGGGATTGGCCCGCGTTCCTTGTGATTGTAGGTACTAGCTCCTGTTAATTGCCCAAGGACGATTCGAAAATCATCTAAAGAGGTGTAAGTAAACTGAGGACCACCAGTTACATCTCCAACGGCATAAACCCCTTTAACGCTTGTTTGACAGTAATCATCAACGGCAATAGCACCACGATCTGTCACTGTGATATCGGTTTTTTCTAATCCTAAATCTTCCGTAGCAGGTTTTCGTCCCATAGCGTAGAGCAATAGGTCAAAAGCTTCCGTTTCTCCATTAGCTTTAACAAGAACTTGACCAGCCTCATTATTGCTAACTTCTTCAACCGACGCAGATAGATGGAAACTGATACCGTCTTCTTCTAAATAACGTTTTGCTAATTTAGCGACACTTGGTTCATAACGTCCTAAGATTTCTGGAGCAGCCTCATACACAACCACTTGGCTACCTAATTTAGCGTAAAGACTAGCAAATTCTAGCCCGATATTTCCTCCACCGATAATAGCCAGGCGTTGAGGTTGTTCTTTTACGGACAGAAGGCCAGTGCTATCAACCACATGATGACTATCAGCTAAGCCAGGAATTGGGAACTGATTAGAGACGGCCCCTGTATTGATGACAATTGTTTCTCCTTCCAATTCAAGTCGATCACTACCGGCTTCAATGAGAATTGTTTTATTAGCTGAAAAGCGCGCTTTCCCATTGTAAAGAACAGCACCCGAGCTTGTTAAAGCGTTTTTGTTTTTCTGACGAAGCCGACTAACAACTGTATCTTTATGCTCCATTGCCTGCTCGAAAGTTGCATTAGATTCTGCTGCAACAATTAATGATTTGGTTGGAATACAGCCGATATTGATACAGGTACCACCATACATATGGTCATTTTGCTCGATGAGGGCAACCCGCTTCCCTAGCTGAGCCATCTTGCCGGCTAATGTTTTACCTGCTTTACCAAATCCAATAACAACAAGGTCGTAATGTTCCATAAAAATAACCTCCTTTGTAATTAATTATATCTAACTAGTACTAGTTTAACAAAAGTAGCCAAACTTGTCTTAAAATCGCTACGACAGTCGTTGTATAAAAATATTGCTAGAAAAAATGACACAAAGACCTTTTTCTTGGAGGATAGGCAGTGCGTAGCAGATTCTTGCATTATCAGCCTATTTGCCCTACAATAGGCTTATAAACTTGAAGAACGGAGAAAAACTTATGGCACATATTGTAACAGATGCTACTTTTGAAGCAGAAACAAATGATGGTTTAGTTCTCGTTGACTTTTGGGCAACTTGGTGTGGACCTTGTTTGATGCAAGCGCCAATCCTTGACCAGTTAGCTGGAGAATTGGACGAAGATGAACTCAAAATTGTGAAATTGGATGTAGATGAAAACCCTGATACTGCTCAACAATTTGGTATTATGTCTATCCCAACCTTGCTTTTCAAAAAAGACGGTAAAGTGGTGAAACAAGTGGCGGGTGTTCATACCAAAGACCAAATTAAGGCAATTGTGGCTGAATTAAGCTAAAAGAAAGTAAAACAAAAGAACTGAAGAGGATTAAACCTTGAACTGCACCCCAAAAGTTAGACAACAAATCTAACTTTTGGGGTGTTTTTCTATGAAATTAAGTTATGAAGATAAAATTGAAATCTATCGCTTACGACAATCTGGTTGGACATGGCCTAAAATCAGTCAAACATTTAATATGAGTAAGTATAACCTTCAATACATGGTCCGCCTTATTGATATACACGGATTGGAAAGTGTTTGTAAAAGGAAAAATAGGTATTATTCTCCTGAACTAAAGCAGGAAATCATAAACGAAGTTCTGATGAAAGGTAGGTCTCAGCTAGAGGTTTCTCTAGATTATGGATTACCAAACAAGGGAATGCTTCCTAATTGGATAGCGCAATACAAGAAAAACGGGTATACTATTCTTGAGAAATCAAGAGGGAGACCTGTAAAGATGGGACGCAAACCAAAGAAAAAACTTGAAGAAATGACTGAATTAGAGCGTCTTCAATATGATAATGAGTACCTTAGAGCGGAGAATGCCGTACTAAAAAAGTTGAGAGAACTCCGATTGAGGGACGAAGCAAGGCTCAAAGAGCAACAGAAATCATTCAAGGACTAATCAATGTATTTGATTTAAGAATCCTACTTAATATTTTGAAGCTGTCTCGATCAACCTACTATTATCAGGTTAAACGTCTAACTCAGGGAGATAACAACAAAGAATTAAAAGAAGCTATTCAAGATATTTATTCTGAGAACAAAGGGAGATATGGTTACCGTAGAATTCACCTCGAACTTAAAAATCGAGGCTATAAAGTTAATCATAAGAAAGTTCAACGTTTGATGACAGAACTTGGTTTGAAAGCTAGAATCCGTGCGAAACGTCGCTATAACTCTTATAAAGGTGAGGTTGGCAAGAAAGCTGATAATCTCATTAAGCGTCAATTTAAAGCTACCCAACCACTTAAGAAGTGTTATACCGATGTCACAGAGTTTTCAATTCCTGCTAGTGATCAAAAATTGTATCTATCACCAGTTCTTGATGGCTTTAACAGTGAGATTATTGCATATCATTTATCTACCTCGCCAAACTTACAACAACTTAAAACGATGCTTTCCGAGGCTTTTCCTGAACAAACTTACCAGGGCACTATTTTACATAGTGACCAAGGATGGCAATATCAACACACTTACTACCATCATTTTCTTGAGGTGCATGGAATGAGACCGTCCATGTCGCGTAAAGGAAATAGCTTAGATAACGGCATGATGGAATCTTTTTTTGGAACATTGAAGACAGAAATGTTTTATGGGTTTGAGAAGGAATTTACTTCCCTCGAAACATTAAAAACAGCTATTTCAGAATATATCAACTACTACAACACTAAACGAATCAAACTTACATTAAAAGGACTAAGTCCTGTGCAATACAGAACTCAATCCTTAACTTAAAATATAATGTCCAACTTTTGGGGGTCACTTCACCTCTCGGTTCTTTTTTATCTTGACGTCACAGTTGATTCTTTCTCTTTTAGATAAGCCTCTAGCATTTTCTTTTGAGGCGTTGCCATAGGATAGTTTTCCATATCAGAGAGCTTGACCCAAGCCATTTCTTTCCCTTTGGGAAGTTCTTGTTGGGAAATCAGGCCTTCTGTTAAAGCGATGGTCCACTTTTGATGGCTAAAGGTGTGTTTTACCAGAGGAAAAGTGTCAGTTGTCCACCGGGGCACCAACCCGTAAGTTTCTTCGAAAAGGTTGGCTTTAGGAACTCTTATGAGATCAGGGTGATTTTCTTCAAAAAGGTCTAGCTGTTGACTCACAAAGCTAGTTTCCATTAGAGGGAAGGACCAAAAACCACCTAGTAATCGCCCTTTGGTATTTTTTTCTAAAAGTAGTTCCTCGTCAGCATTGACGATAATAAAAGCTTGAACCTCAATAGGACGTGGTTTTTTCTTTGGTTCCTTAATAGGGTATTTATCATAGGTACCATGTAAATATGCAGCGCAGAAAAAGCGGATAGGAGACTCGTCTGGTCTAGGATTTTTAGCCGATTCGATATCCGTACCTAAATCCATCAAGGCCTGATTGAAATCTCCAGGGCGGCCGGGATCGATTAATCTTTCCATCAATGCTTGGAAAATTTTTCGGTTCTTGGGATCTCCAATATCATAATTCACTTCAAATAGACGGGCCATAACACGCATCACATTCCCATCGACAGCAGGTTCAGGAAGGTCAAAGGCGATACTGGCAATAGCTCCAGCAGTGTATGGGCCTATTCCCTTTAATTTGGAGATGTCCTCGTAGGAGGAGGGAAATACCCCGCCAAACTCTGTCATGACTTGCTGCGCCGCTTTTTGCATGTTACGGACACGGGAATAATAGCCTAAGCCTTCCCATGCTTTGAGCAAGCGTTCTTCATCAGCATTGGCTAATTTGTCAATGGTTGGAAACCAAATTAAAAAGCGTTCGTAATAAGGAATAACCGTAATCACCTGAGTTTGCTGAAGCATGATTTCTGAAACCCAAATGTGATAAGGGTTTTTGGTTCGGCGCCAAGGCAAATCACGTTTTTCTTGATCATACCAATTTAAAAGAGTGCGACGGAAAGAAGCAATAGTTTCGTCGTCCCACATGTCAATACCATAATCCGTTAATTCAATCATGTTGTTATTGTAACATAGCCTTTCAAAAAAATAAGAAAAAATTGTTCCATGAGATTTGCACATTTGCCTAAAATAGATTATAATAAGATTAAGAATATCTCATCTGTATGTGGGATAAGCCGTATTAAATTAATAAAAGAGATAATAAAGATTGAGAGGAGGGAGTATGTTTTTAAAGCTAAAACATCTTGTAGATCAGTATTCATGGCTATTTTTTGCCTTCATGATACTGATTTTGTTTTTGAATTACCTTTACCCTTTTGATACGTCATTAGAGGGCCTTCAACTGGAGTGGTTTATGATGACTAAAGTGTTTCCTGCTTTGGGCATTTTGTGTGCTTTTGTTGCTATTCTTTTTCGAAAACTTAATCTTTTTATTTTAGCATTGATTTTATATTTTGCCCTCTGGATAAAATTGTTTATTGCCTTTTCTTTTTTTACTTATTTTTTAGGTGTTTAAGCAATGATAATAGACCTCGTCAGAGGAAGCAGTCAACTGAATTGATGAAGGTTTAGGACGTTTAGGTCCTAAACCTTTTTTGATAAAAGAAAAGACTCTAAAAACTTGACTTTAGCAAACGCTTACATTATAATGGAACTATAAAGAAGGATGACAAGTGACAACTAATTATAGGAGGTATTCTTATGATGAACGGACATGTCGCACGGTACAAAAACGGAGATTAAAAACTCCAACAAACGGTAGGCAAACCAATTTTACAACGTTATTAAATGTGATCACATGCTAAAACTTATCGAGATTTCCGATTTGGCCAAAGGAGCGCTCTAAACAGTATAAGTTTGAAAAATCTCCAATATTGAAAGGACGTATGTTATGCTAAGATTCAATAAAGGACGCTATAAAAATGGAGACTAGTTAACTCGTCACTAGTCATCCTCAATTATTGTTATTGACACTCAGTGTGAAAGATTTACTTATTTTAATGTGTTGTTATTGTCACTCAGGGAATACTGCATTTCGAAATAGGAGGGTCTTATGAACGTAGCAAGATACAAAAACGGAGACATCTATTAGCTTATAATAATGTGTGGAACAAGAACGCCATTAACAATTAATAAGTAAGCTGGATATTGGAGGAAATAGCAATGGTTCTGATGTCAGCAGTGTTATATGCTTTGCTTTTATTAGTGGTATATGGCCTAGCTGGAGGTGTTAAGAGCCACACCGTTGAAATAATCTTATTTATTTTAGTGATGGTTGGCTATAATTTTCTTCTCAATCAAATCCCAGATAATCTACATATGCTAGTCTATATGGTGTTGTATGTGCCAATTATTCTTTCAAGTATTCGATATTTAAGGAATAAGAAAGCTATAAAGCCATATTACAATCTCGTTGCGTTGCTTTTCTTGCATTTATTATTTGCTTATCTATGGATAACTCTATTGACTGGAACCTTTTTAGGACTCGTTTAACGGTTAGTTTACTACAAACATATTCCAGTTATTATTGTCACTCAATGTGAAAGATTTACTTATTTTAATGTGTTGTTATTGTCACTCAGGGAATACTGCATTTCGAAATAGGAGGGTCTTATGAACGTAGCAAGATACAAAAACGGAGACACCATAGCCTATTGCAAAAAATAGCGTAAGGGGTGAATCCTGTGTAAAGTTTACGAACAACTGAACAAAAAACGAAAATCAAGAACAAGATATCCTTTTAAAAAAACCATTTCATTGATTCATAGAAAGGAGATTGCGCATTAAAAATCAAAACCTTATCTCCTCTTTAGAGGAACGAGTAATACAACTCCTTATGAAATGATTGTAGAAGGGAGAATATCACTAAAAAATAATCATAAGATACCCATGGTGTGCAGTGGGTATCTTTTTTATGACAAAAAACAAATTTCCCTTGATTTTAACGTCAGTTTCAGGTATACTAGTAATCTGTGAGCATCCCTCACTTACTCGTTACAAAGGTAGCGAGTCATTAGACCAAAAGGAGGAAAACATCAATGGCTAAATACGAAATTCTTTATATTATTCGTCCAAACATTGAAGAAGAAGCTAAAAACGCTTTGGTAGCACGCTTTGACTCTATCTTGACTGACAACGGTGCAACTGTTGTTGAATCAAAAGATTGGGAAAAACGTCGTCTTGCATACGAAATCAACGATTTCCGTGAAGGACTTTACCACATCGTTAACCTTGAAGCGACTGACGCAGCAGCTCTTAACGAGTTTGACCGTCTTTCAAAAATCAATGGTGACATTCTTCGTCACATGATCGTTAAACTTGACGCTTAATTCCAACTAAGAGGGTAGTTTATGATTAATAATGTAGTACTAGTTGGTCGCATGACCAAGGATGCAGAACTTCGTTACACACCAAGTCAAGTAGCTGTGGCTACCTTCACACTTGCTGTTAACCGTACCTTTAAAAGCCAAAGTGGTGAGCGCGAGGCAGATTTCATTAACTGTGTGATCTGGCGCCAACCTGCTGAAAATTTAGCAAACTGGGCTAAAAAAGGTGCCTTGATTGGAATTACGGGTCGTATTCAGACACGTAACTACGAAAACCAACAAGGACAACGTGTCTATGTAACAGAAGTTGTTGCAGATAATTTCCAAATGTTGGAAAGCCGTGCTACACGTGAAGGTGGCTCAACTGGCTCATTTAATGGTGGATTTAACAATAACACTTCATCATCGAACAGTTACTCAGCGCCTGCACAACAAACACCTAACTTTGGAAGAGATGATAGCCCATTTGGCAATTCAAACCCGATGGATATCTCAGATGACGATCTTCCATTCTAGTCAGAATGGGTTGAACGAATACATTGAATTGAATAAATTTGCTGATGGTTTAGAGTGGGATTTCTTACTGTGACCTCTGGCGAATTTATATCTTGAAAAATATAAAGGAGAAAACACATGGCTCAACAACGTCGTGGCGGATTCAAACGCCGTAAAAAAGTTGACTTCATCGCAGCTAACAAAATTGAATATGTTGATTACAAAGATACTGAGCTTCTTAGCCGTTTCGTTTCAGAACGTGGAAAAATTCTTCCTCGTCGCGTAACTGGAACTTCAGCTAAAAACCAACGTAAAGTAACAACAGCAATCAAACGTGCTCGCGTTATGGCACTTATGCCTTACGTAAACGAAGACTAAAAAACAAACAGTCCATTTCGGACTGTTTGTTTTTTAGTTGACTAGGATTAGTCTAGGCGTTTAGGTGAGTTTTGTCTAAAAGAGAGAATGATAGTAAACGAAAATCCTTGCGTAGACAGCAAGGATTAAAAAGTTGTTATTTGTTAATAGGTGACATAGTGTTTTGAATGTTGTATTTGCGTTGTAGGTAGTAGCGTAAGGCAAGGGAAACACCACCGATAATGAGCAAGGCGAGAGGAGGCAACTGTGGGTTAAGAGAGGTTGGTAAAAAGGCAGTTGAAGAGTACAAGGCAATCCAAATCAACATGGCTAATGACAGGGCTGCGATGATTTTGAACCAACTTGGACGAAGGCTTTTATCTTTGCCGAGATGGCGATAAATAAAATAGTAGGTAGCATACATAGAAGCTCCTCCACCAAAACCTAGTGCTAATAAAGAGATCAATCCTGTAACTGTAGCGTTTGTGTTGAAGAAGGTCATAATGCCATTTAGTAGAGCAACCACCCCAATAAACAATAAAGAGGTATCGAGCCACATCAACCAAGGGTTGGTGTTTTTGTCAGTTTCTGCAGTTTGTTTTTGATTAGGGTCTTGGCTAAAGGAAGCTGCCCAAGCGGTCGGAGTCCCTAATAGATTTCGAGCGGTGACTCCTTTTTTCTGGTTTTCGAGAATAGTTGGAATGGCTTCTTCGAGAATCAGTTTAATGTCCTCATCGGACTTGCCATCTTGGATCAATTTGTTGGTAGCGGTGTGGATAAATTCTTGATTTTTTTTGGTAAGTTCTTGTAATTCCATGGGAATCCCTTCTTTATATGGGTTAGTTACAGTAAGTCAATGATATTAGCTAGTGGTAATGAAACTTTGGAGCTAGCCGTTTGACGCAGAGTTTTGTCAGGTGTTAACTGCATTGTGCAGCTTGCTCCACTCTAGAACCATTTTTTTCTAATAAAGTAAATCACAACAAAGGAACTAAGGAGCATAGCAATCAAGGTAATATACCAAAAAGCATGTTCTAAACCATTTAGCGGTAGCCAATTGTTCTGGAAATTCATACCATAGGCAGAGAAAATCACAGTTGGTATATCTAAAGCCATGGTCATCAAGGCCAGTGTTTTCATAATGGTGTTCTGGTTGTTGTTGATAATGGAAGCAGTGGTTTCGGTCATGGCATTCAAGACATTTTCATAAATGCCAGCCATCTCAATCGCCTGTTGGGTTTCAATCAAGGTATCTTCCAACAAATCCTCATCCTCAATGTATTTCTTGAGGGAGCTGGTTGAGCTGGATAATTTCTTAACGATGCGTTCGTTGAACTTCAAGGAAGCCTTTAAGTAGACAATGGATTTTTCAAGTTCCATCATGTCGATAAGTTCTTCGTTACGCGTAGCTGCTTCAAGCTGAGCTTCCAAACGTTCGCTTTGGCGGTCAATGGTCCTCAAGGCAGTCAGAAAGAGCTCGGCATTGCGATACAAAATCTGAAAAACGAAGCGTGTCTTCATAAAGGTATAGAAATTTTTGACCCGACGGTTGTGAAAATGATCGAAAAGGGTCATATCATGTAGACAGGTTGTGATAACAGCGTTCTCAGTGACGATGATACCCAAAGGCATGGTAATATAGTAGCTTTTATTATTACGCTCTTCATAGGTTGGGACGTCGACGATAATCAAGGTGTAGTCGTCTTCCACAGCAATACGTGAGGTTTCCTCCACGTCCAAAGGGGCGCGCAAGTCAGAAATATCAATGTTAAATTGATTGGCGATCTCCATAGACTCTTCCTGGGAAGGGTTAACCAGTTTAATCCAAGCTCCTGGCTCGAATGTTTCTATTTCTTTGAATTCAATTGCCGATGAAAGAAACATTTGTTTCATGACAAGCCCTCCTTTTTGATGATTAACTGGTAGAGATTGACATCAAACCTTGATAATAAAGCCTTCTCAAGGATTTTCTGAAAAATTCTCAATACTTATCTATTATACCAAAAATCGTAAAGTTTGGGGCAACTAGTTCTCATAATTTTCTGTTATAATATAAGAAATCTCGATTAGGAGGGTGCCTTTGGGCACATTCAAGATGCAAGATAAATTAATTATTCATGGGGCAAGAGCCCACAATTTAAAAAATATTGACGTGGAAATTCCACGAGACAAATTAGTTGTCGTGACAGGGTTATCAGGTTCAGGAAAATCTAGTCTAGCCTTTGATACTATTTATGCGGAAGGGCAACGTCGTTACGTAGAAAGTTTATCAGCTTACGCTAGGCAATTCTTGGGTAATATGGAAAAACCAGATGTGGATTCCATTGACGGTCTTAGCCCTGCTATTTCCATTGACCAAAAAACCACCAGTAAGAACCCTCGCTCAACGGTTGGTACGGTTACGGAAATCAATGATTATTTACGTCTACTATATGCGCGTGTAGGCACACCTTACTGTATCAATGGGCATGGTGCTATCACGGCGTCTTCTGTGGAGCAAATTGTTGAACAGGTCTTGGCCCTCCCTGAACGGACACGAATGCAGATTTTAGCTCCTATTGTTCGTCGGAAGAAGGGGCAACACAAAACAGTTTTTGAGAAAATTCAAAAAGACGGCTATGTCCGTGTGCGCGTTGACGGGGATATTTTTGACGTGACAGAAGTGCCAGAGTTGTCCAAAAGTAAGATGCATAACATTGAGGTGGTTATTGACCGTCTGGTTAATAAGGATAGCATTCGCAGTCGATTATTTGATTCCATTGAAGCAGCTTTAAGGCTGGGAGATGGTTATGTCGTCATTGATACTATGGATGGCAGTGAATTGCTCTTTTCTGAGCACTATTCTTGTCCTGTCTGTGGGTTTACGATTCCTGAATTGGAGCCAAGACTCTTCTCCTTTAATGCGCCGTTCGGCTCTTGTCCAACCTGTGATGGGCTGGGAATTAAACTGGAAGTGGATTTGGATTTGGTTGTTCCTGACCCAAGTAAGACGTTGAGAGAAGGAGCTTTGGCGCCTTGGAATCCTATTTCCTCCAATTATTACCCAACCATGCTTGAGCAAGCTATGGCGAGTTTTGGGGTGGATATGGATACACCTTTTGAGGCCTTGACTGAGGAAGAAAGAGATTTAGTTCTTTATGGTTCAGGGGACCGAGAATTTCATTTTCACTATGTGAATGATTTTGGTGGTGAGCGGAACATTGATATTCCTTTTGAAGGGGTTGTGACCAATGTTCATCGCCGTTATCACGAAACTAATAGTGATTATACGCGCAATGTGATGCGTGGTTATATGAACGAATTGACCTGTGCGACTTGTCATGGTTACCGTTTGAATGACCAAGCTTTGTGTGTGCATGTGGGTGGCGAAAAAGGACCTCATATTGGTCAAATTTCAGAATTATCTATTGCCGACCACTTGCAGTTGTTGGAAGGATTGGAACTCACAGAAAATGAAAGTGCCATTGCTAAACCGATTGTCAAAGAAATCCATGACCGTCTGACATTCTTAAATAATGTGGGACTGAATTATCTGACCTTGTCACGAGCTGCTGGGACTTTATCAGGTGGTGAAAGTCAACGAATCAGGTTGGCAACACAAATTGGTTCTAACCTATCAGGGGTGCTCTATATTTTGGATGAGCCTTCTATTGGATTGCATCAAAGAGACAATGACCGTTTGATTGAAAGTCTGAAAAAGATGCGTGATTTGGGTAATACCTTAATTGTGGTAGAACACGATGAAGACACCATGATGCAAGCGGATTGGCTGATTGATGTGGGGCCAGGGGCAGGTGAGTTCGGTGGAGAAATTATTGCCTCTGGAACGCCGAAACAAGTGGCTAGGAATAAAAAATCCATCACAGGTCAATATTTGTCTGGTAAAAAATTCATTCCAGTGCCTTTAGAGCGCCGTTCTGGTAATGGCCGATTCATTGAAATAAAAGGAGCAGCACAGAACAATCTTCAACACCTTGATGTTAGATTCCCTCTCGGCAAATTTATTGCTGTTACAGGGGTCTCGGGTTCCGGTAAGTCTACCTTGGTTAATAGTATTTTGAAAAAGGCTGTCGCTCAGAAACTTCATCGCAATACCGACAAGCCTGGGAAGTATCAGTCTATTTCTGGTATTGAACATATTGAACGGTTGATTGACATCGATCAAAGTCCGATTGGGAGGACGCCGCGCTCAAATCCAGCAACTTATACAGGGGTCTTTGATGATATTCGAGACTTGTTTGCTCAAACCAATGAAGCTAAGATTCGTGGCTACAAAAAAGGACGTTTCTCTTTTAATGTCAAGGGTGGGCGTTGTGAAGCTTGTTCAGGTGATGGGATTATCAAGATTGAAATGCACTTTTTGCCAGATGTTTATGTGCCATGTGAGGTTTGTCACGGCAGGCGGTATAATTCTGAAACACTTGAAGTGCATTACAAAGGAAAAAATATCGCAGAAGTCCTTGATATGACTGTGGATGATGCCTTGGTATTCTTCTCTGCTATTCCTAAAATTGCTCGAAAAATTCAAACGATTAAGGATGTTGGACTTGGTTATGTGACCTTAGGTCAACCAGCTACCACTCTCTCTGGGGGAGAAGCACAGCGGATGAAGTTGGCTAGTGAATTGCACAAGCGGTCGACAGGAAAGAGTCTGTATATCTTGGACGAACCAACGACTGGCTTGCATACAGATGATATCGCAAGGCTTTTGAAGGTATTAGAACGCTTTGTAGACGATGGCAATACGGTTCTTGTGATTGAGCATAACTTGGATGTTATTAAGTCTGCCGACCATATCATTGACTTAGGGCCAGAAGGCGGTGTTGGTGGAGGTCAGATTATTGCGACGGGGACACCAGAAGAGGTTGCTGAAGCCAAAGAAAGTTATACTGGTCATTATTTGAAAGTCAAATTATTATAGTGAAAAAATCCAGTGTTAAACTGGATTTTTTATTGAGTGAGAAAAATAATAATATCCTCTT
This sequence comes from Streptococcus dysgalactiae subsp. dysgalactiae, assembly GCF_900459225.1. Taxonomy (NCBI): domain Bacteria; kingdom Bacillati; phylum Bacillota; class Bacilli; order Lactobacillales; family Streptococcaceae; genus Streptococcus; species Streptococcus dysgalactiae. The sequence goes on along the minus strand of NZ_UHFH01000003.1, from coordinate 1,858,468 downwards.
TACTAACTAGACTTGGCTTCTCGAGGGTTTTAGTGAGATAATTAGATTGGAATCGTGACAGATTAGGTACAGTAGTTATATGATAATGGTTTCTGAAAGTTTTTAAGTCTAAATTAAGAGACATACTTTCGGAATTCAGATAATAAATGGGTATTTTGGATTCTTGTGTTGCTTTTATTAAACGAGGCATGAAGCGTCTACAATGAGAACATGTTGCCCGCCCTGTGTAGAGATAAAATGTTTTATTGTTTGCCATCATGGTTTGTATCTCACTAATAGAGACCGATTTTAAGAAATGACTGCTTTTTTGATAAGACGAGATAGCCTTAGCTTCATTATCTGATAAATAGTCTTTAGCGGTAACATGGCTAATATTAGGCTGTAAAAGTGTCAGTAACAATATGAATATCAAAAGCGATCGTTTTTTAATCATTCACAAGCCCAACCATCGTGATCACGATCTAAATGTGTTGCGTAACCGGGTTGCCCCTGTTGAATAGGCGCTGCTCCAGCGCTCCGCATTTCAGTGCAGTTAGCATAGTAAGTGCGAGGTGTTTGAGCAAATTGTTGTTGTGTTGCTACAGCTGCCTGCGCCTCGTGTTCCTGTGCTTCACGAGTCTCTATTGCAGAAACTACCGCGTTTATACGATTAGTGAAAGCAGTTTTCTTGTCAACATCTGAAAGAAGATTAACTTTAGCTTGAGCGCTACCAATATTATCGCGAATTTGATTATTTTCAAGTTGCTGAATGGCTATTTCAGCATTGTTTGCAGCCGCTTGTTGAACTTCTTGGTCTTCGATTGCCTTTGTCACTGAATCAATACGATTACGTAGAGCATTTCGCTTATTAGTATTAGAAACAAGGTTTACTTTTTGTTTAGCACTTTCGATCAAATGTTTGGTCTTCTTGATTTCTAATTCTTTAATGGTAGCTTCTGTAAAATAGATAGCTTGTTCTAAAATATTAAATTGTCTTTGTAGTGATTCCTTATCTTTCGAATGTTTGACTTGTCCGATGGCTTCTCTTGCTTTTTCCAGATTCGTTCGATTAGTATCTTTTTCTAAAGTAATAAGTGCACGCTGAGCTTTTTGGACTTTTCTGTTTTCGTTTTGAGAAATCTGTTTTTTTGATTGCTTCTCTGGTTTCTGAGATGCTTTACTAATTGCAGTTTGAGCCAACAACTATAGCTGTAATCGCATAGTTTCGTCGTTTGTTATCAGGTCTTTTTTTAGTATAAAACCATAATCCGATAATTCCTGCAACTAAAATAAAAGGCATTAGCATTAAAAGGATGCTAAGGACAATGATTCCTAGTATAAAGTACAAAATAATGGCGAGACAACCTTTGTGTTTCATTTTTGAATTCATCCCTTGGTTTTTATGTTAATTTTACACTTTTTAATTTTTTATGTAAACGTTTATTTAAAAAAGATATCATTTTTAGAACTTTCATTTTAGATAATCAATCTATCTTTTGAAATGCTTACTAGCTATTAGGTACCTTTTCATGCTACAATATTCTCAAAAGTTATCAAAGGAGTTAGCTATGTCAGGATTTTTAGAACATCGATTACGTCAATGCCAAAAGTTGATGTCAGAGAAGGGACTAGAGGCTCTTCTGGTTACTCATTTAACCAATATTTACTACCTGACAGGTTTTTCGGGGACTGCAGCTACTGTTTTAATAACAGCCAGTCGTCGTGTTTTCATCACAGACTCACGTTATACTTTGATTGCTAAAGCTAGCGTTCAAGGCTTTGATATTATCGAAAGCCGCACGCCGCTCAAGGTTGTGGCAGAATTGTTAGAGGCTGATAGAGTAGATTCCCTTGGTTTTGAAGACCAAGTTGCCTTTTCGTTTTATCAGACCATACAAACAGAACTGTCAGGAATAACCTTGCTTGCTCAGTCAGGCTTTATGGAGACATTACGTCTCATTAAGGATACTTCTGAAATCGAGACCATTACTACAGCTTGCTCGATCTCTGACAAGGCATTTGAAGATGCCCTTGATTTTATTAAACCAGGGACAACCACTGAACGTGACCTTGCTAATTTTTTAGATTTCCGCATGCGTCAGTATGGTGCTACCGGAACGTCATTTGATACCATTGCAGCTTCAGGCTATCGCTCTGCTATGCCTCATGGACGCGCCAGTGACAAGGTTATCCAGAATGGAGAGAGCTTGACCATGGATTTTGGTTGCTACTACAACCACTATGTTAGTGATATGACGAGGACCATTCATATTGGCCAAGTTACTGATGAAGAACGTGAGATTTATGCTCTTGTTCTGGCTGCTAATAAGGCTCTCATTGATAAAGCTAGCGCTGGCATGACTTATAGCAACTTTGACGGTATTCCGCGCCAACTCATCACGGAGGCTGGTTATGGTAGCCACTTCACACATGGCATTGGTCATGGTATCGGGCTTGACATTCATGAGAATCCGTTTTTTGGGAAATCTGAGCAACTTCTTCAAGCAGGAATGGTGGTAACAGACGAGCCAGGAATCTATCTGGATAATAAATATGGCGTCCGTATTGAAGATGACTTGGTCATCACAGAAACTGGTTGTCAAGTATTGACCTTGGCACCAAAGGAACTGATTGTGTTGTAAATTATCTTAGGGAAGGATTAGAAGGGCGAAGCAATGACAAGTCGTTTATCATGGCAAGATTACTTTATGGCCAATGCAGAGCTTATTTCCAAACGCTCTACTTGTGACCGCGCTTTTGTGGGAGCTGTTTTGGTAAAGGATAATCGTATTATTGCCACGGGTTATAATGGTGGTGTTTCTGCCACAGATAATTGTAATGAAGCGGGTCATTATATGGAAGATGGGCATTGCATCAGGACAGTTCATGCTGAAATGAATGCTTTGATTCAATGTGCCAAAGAAGGGATTTCGACTGACGGAACTGAAATTTATGTAACGCACTTTCCCTGTATCAACTGTACCAAGGCTCTGCTGCAGGCTGGGATTAAAAAGATTACTTACAAAGCACATTATCGTCCACACCCGTTTGCGATTGAACTAATGGAGAAAAAGGGAGTTGCGTACGTGCAACATGACGTGCCTCACATCATTTTGGGTGGTAAGGAAGGACCTAATGATTAGCTTGGGCGAATGGTCATAAAAGATTTGAGCCTAGGGCGCTTTTGTGGTAAAATGAAGTGATAATATTTTAGTAAGAGGTAAATAATAATGATTGAAGCAAGTAAGCTTAAAGCCGGTATGACATTCGAATCAGAAGGAAAATTAATTCGTGTCCTTGAAGCTAGCCACCATAAACCAGGTAAAGGAAACACAATCATGCGTATGAAATTGCGTGATGTGCGTACAGGGTCTACCTTTGACACAACTTACCGCCCAGATGAAAAATTTGAGCAAGCTATCATTGAAACTGTTCCAGCACAATACCTATATAAAATGGATGACACTGCTTACTTCATGAATACTGACACTTACGATCAGTACGAAATTCCAGTTGCTAACGTTGAGCAAGAGTTGCTTTACATTCTTGAAAACTCAGACGTTAAAATCCAATTCTATGGAAGTGAAGTGATTGGAGTGACTGTTCCAACAACCGTTGAATTGACTGTTGCCGAAACACAACCATCTATCAAAGGAGCAACTGTCACAGGTTCTGGTAAACCTGCAACTCTTGAAACAGGTCTTGTGGTCAACGTTCCAGACTTTATCGAAGCTGGTCAAAAACTAATCATCAACACTGCAGAAGGTACTTACGTTTCTCGTGCTTAATCCTTTGTCAGAACAGGTTAGTCTAAAGAAGAGAAAGGAAATGCTATGACAACTGAACATATCGGTGAAATCGTTATTTCACCACGAGTACTTGAGGTTATTACTGGGATTGCTACCACACAAGTTGAAGGCGTTCATTCCCTTCATAACAAAAAAATGGCAGATAGCTTTAATAAAGCAAGTCTAGGCAAAGGGGTTTACCTTCAAACACAAGAAGACGATAGCGTAACTGCAGATATCTATGTTTATTTGCAATATGGTGTTAAGGTTCCTACGGTCTCTATGGCTATTCAAAAAGCTGTTAAATCAGCGGTGTATGATATGGCAGAAGTGAAAATCTCAGCGGTCAATATCCATGTCGAAGGAATTGTTCCTGAGAAGACACCAAAACCAGATTTGAAGTCACTGTTTGATGAGGATTTTTTGGATGACTAAAAGTTTTCAAAATTCAAGAAGAGACTTACGTGAGCGTGCTTTTCAAGCCTTGTTCAGCATGGAAATGGGTGGTGATTTCTTAGTTGCCTCTCAATTTGCTTATGACTATGATAAGGTCGTGGATGAAGGCAATGAGGCTTTGGAATTGCCAATTTTCTTATTAAATCTTGTCAACGGGGTTAACGATCACAAAGAAGAGCTTGATCGCACGATTTCAGAACATTTGAAGACGGGTTGGTCATTAGAACGCTTAACGGTGACTGATAAAACCTTGTTACGTTTAGGACTTTTTGAAATCAAGTATTTCAACGAGACACCTGACCGTGTGGCCTTAAATGAAATTATTGAGGTTGCTAAAAAATATTCTGATGAAACGTCTGCCAAATTTATTAATGGCTTGCTTAGCCAATTTGTTTCAGAAGCTTCTTCAGCAAGTAACTAAAGATAAATCGGACCAATCTTAAATTGGTCCGATTTTGTGTTGTCTTGTGACTATCAAAAAAGCAAACAGGCTGCTCTCGTCTTTTTAAAGAGTTCTCCGGTTTGCTTTTTTTAGAGTAATTTCTGAGGGACACTAAATGCTTTCTCCTGGGAGTAAGGTAATTGGCAAAATATAATCCTTGCTGGTTTTCTCTCCCTTAATTTTTTTGAGAAGTACCTCGACGCTGAGTTTTGCGATTTCTTCGATAGGTTGCTTGATGGTTGCTAATTGAGGAACATATTGTTCCACAAAAGTAGTGCCGTCATAACCAATTATTTTCATGTCTTGTGGGATAGCGATGTCTAGCTGCTTGGCGACCTTCATGATTAAAATAGCAGTGAGATCGTCCGAAACAAAGAGACCGTCAGGTTTTCGGGTTGCCAAAATAGATTTGATTTCCATTTCACGGCGGATAGGGGAGAGGTCGTTTGGTAATTTGATGATTTCAGCACTTCGTTTCAGTTGGTAGTTAAAACCTAATTGACGAAGACCCGTCGGCGATTCGGAATTGTCGTTACCTGTAATCATGATAATTTTTTGACAGCCATGTTTTTGTAAGGTTTGGGCTGCTAGTTTTCCGCCTTCAAAATTATCTGAGGCAACGATTGGAATGTTAGGAGCCAAATTACGGTCAAAGGCTACAATTGGTGCTTCGACACGCTCGTAATCATCAATACCTAGATTGTGACTAGAGGAAATGATACCATCTACTTGATTAGCGGCGAGCATTTCTAAGTATTCGCGTTCTTTGACAGGATTGTGTTCGCTGTTGCAAATAATAGTTTTGTAGCCGTGTTTAAACAATTCAATTTCTAGATGTTCGATAAGCTCGGCATAAAAGATATTACTGATATTAGGAAAAATTAGACCGATGAGCTGAGCTGATTTTCCTTGTAAACTTCTGGCTAGGTTATTGGGCTTATACCCCAATTCTCGCATGGCCTTGTTGACCTTATCCACTGTTTTTTGAGATAAGTAGCCCTTTTTGTTGATCACACGTGACACCGTTGTCGGACTGACCCCTGCCAAGGCTGCTACGTCTGTTAATTTTGCCACCACTTGCCTAATACCTCATTTCATAATAATACCCAGAGATGTGTCCCTCCAATAATTGGATTCCTGTTTGCCCCTGATGTGGAAAGACACGGCTGGTGAGAACCCTTTGTCCTTGGTTAACAAAGATTTCAAGGATAGCCTTATCCACATAGATATTAAGTGTAACACGGTCTTGAGGCATTTGGCAAGAGCGCACGGTACCATAATCCTGGGCGTATTGGATCCCAGCTTTACTTCGATCAATGCTGATTTGCCCTTGGTCTGTATCTATCGTTAGGGTTAGCCCATTGCCAGCTTGGTCTGCAAATAAGACTAAGCTGACTTTTTCTTGGCTCGGAATCGCCAATTCCAATTCGTAACAGTTGGAACTGTCTATTTTATTATGGAATAATTCTGCCGGCCCTCGAAGCTCTTTTAGGGCTGAAACAGGTGCTTGATAGAGAATGCCGTCTCTAATCCTTAATTCTTTTACTAAGCTAAGAGCTCCTTGATAGTCATAAGAATCTGTTGGGTAATCAATATCTGGTAGCCCAATCCATGATACAGCTAAAGCCTTGCCATCTGGAGCATTAAAGGCTTGAGTAGCATAAGTCTCAAACCCAAAATCAAGGTTTTGCAGGGGACCACCTCCCAGCAATTCGCCAGTTTCTGGATTGAAGTCTTTGAAGATTTTATAGGTATTGGGGTAGATATTTTGATAATCTAATTCGGACTTGGCTAGTCCTTGTGGGCTGAAGATCAAGACGGGTTTGTCGTCGACAAAGACAAGATTAGGGCATTCGATCATGTACTCCGTACCAGAATCGTCAAAGTCCAAGTCGGCGATAAATTGCCAGTTATCTACATGATTGTCTACAGCTTTGTAAAGTTTGACTTTCCCTTTGCCATCTAAACCTTGAGCTCCGATAATGGCATAAAAGTGCCCTTGATAAGAAAAAACCTGCGGGTCTCGGAAGTGTTCGGTCACGTCATCAGGTTGTTCAATCAATACCTGTGGAATTTTGGAAATATTTCCTTGTTTATCCATCCACGCGCCAACCTGTAATGGTGTTCTGACCCAATTGGCATCTCGAACATTACCAGTATAAAAGAGAAAAAGCCTGTCATCAATGGCATAAGCAGAGCCGGAATAAGCACCATGGCTATCGTGAGGATGATCTGGCAAAAGACGGCTCCCTGTTTCCGTAAAATGGACAAGGTCTGTGGAGGTCATGTGTACCCATTGCTTCAAACCATGAGCAGCGCCATAAGGCCAATTTTGATAAAAGAGGTGGAAACGACCATCGAAATAAGAGAAGCCATTGGGGTCGTTGAGTAGTCCTGTTCGGGGCTCAACGTGAAACCGACTTCTCCAAGGAGATTGGGCTATTTTTTTGATGATGGCCTCATAGTCTTTTTGGCTCCATTCCTCATAGGGGCGGTAGCGGACAGCTTGTGGTAGATCCATAAGAAAGCTCCTTGTTTGACAGTTATTGTTATTAATATACTAAACGTTTTCTCTTTAAAAATCAACAATTTAATGCAAATAAAACAAAAATATGTTAAACGCTTGACATAAAAAATATTAGTGATAAAATGATAGTCAAGAAGTGAAGCGGATTCACTACCGTCGGTCAAGTAGGTTCTCAGCAGCAAAGCTTGTAGAATTGGTGAAGGCTGACACCAAATGAAAAAGGAGATGTTGTAGCCATGGATAATCGTCAGATTGCAACTGAAGTGATTGAGGCTTTAGGTGGCCGAGAAAATGTGAGAAGTGTTGCCCACTGTGCAACTCGCCTTCGCGTGATGGTTCATGATGAAGGAAGAATTGATAAAGAAAAAGCAGAAGCTATTGATAAAGTAAAGGGAGCTTTCTTTAACTCTGGTCAATATCAGATGATTTTTGGGACAGGTACCGTCAATAAAATTTATGACGAAGTCGTTGCTCTTGGTTTACCAACATCATCTACTAGTGAGCAAAAGGCAGAAGCTGCTAAGCAGGGCAATGTGTTCCAACGGGCGATTCGTACGTTTGGGGATGTGTTTGTTCCTATTATTCCAGCTATTGTGGCAACAGGTCTCTTTATGGGTGTTCGTGGCTTGGTGACTCAGCCAGCCATCATGGATTTGTTTGGGGTACATGAATACGGAGAAAACTTCCTCATGTATACCCGCATCCTAACGGATACTGCCTTTGTCTACTTGCCAGCCTTAGTGGCTTGGTCAGCCTTTAGGGTATTTGGGGGTAACCCTATTATCGGTATTGTTTTAGGCTTGATGTTGGTTTCCAATGAATTGCCAAACGCCTGGGTAGTTGCCTCTGGTGGGGATGTTAAACCACTTACTTTCTTTGGATTCGTTCCTGTTGTTGGTTACCAGGGAACTGTGTTGCCAGCCTTCTTTGTTGGTCTGGTAGGGGCGAAACTGGAGAAATGGTTACATAAACGAGTGCCAGAAGCTTTGGACTTATTGGTCACACCATTTTTAACGTTTGCTATTATGAGTGCTTTAGGGTTATTCATTATTGGACCAGTCTTTCATTCTCTTGAAAACCTTGTTCTGGCTAGTACACAGGCTGTCTTGCATTTGCCGTTTGGTATTGCAGGCTTGATTGTTGGGGGAATCCAACAATTAATCGTAGTGACTGGTATTCACCATATCTTTAACTTCCTAGAAGCGCAGCTGATTGCCAATACTGGAAAAGATCCTTTCAATGCTTACCTAACAGCAGCAACAGCTGCTCAAGCTGGAGCTACCTTAGCTGTTGCTGTTAAAACCAAATCAACAAAACTAAAAGGTCTGGCCTTTCCATCAACCTTGTCAGCTCTTTTAGGGATTACTGAACCAGCTATTTTTGGGGTCAATCTCCGTTATCCAAAAGTCTTTGTTTCAGGTCTTATTGGTGGTGCCTTAGGTGGTTGGGTCGCTGGGCTCTTTGGCATTGCAGGAACTGGTTTTGGGATTACAGTCTTACCAGGAACTCTCCTCTACTTGAATGGCCAATTATTACAATACCTTATGACTATGCTTGTCGGTCTTGGGGTAGCCTTTGCGATGGCTTATACTTGGGGTTATCAAGATAGAGAAACCCTTCCGTTACCAGCTGTCGAAGTTGATCAAACGCCTGATCAGCCAGCCTTAGCAGAGGAAACTTTATATAGTCCTTTGAATGGAACAATTGTAGATTTAGCAGCTGTTTCAGACCCTGTTTTTTCATCAGGTGCTATGGGTCAAGGCTTAGCAATTAAGCCAGAAGATAATACCCTATACTCGCCAGTTGATGGCAAAGTTGAAATTGTCTTTGAAACAGGTCATGCTTACGCAATCACTTCAACACAGGGAGCAGAAATATTACTCCATATTGGCATTGAAACTGTTTCAATGGCGGGAGATGGTTTTGTTTCTCTTGTGACAGCAGGACAGATGGTTAAAAAAGGTGACCTTCTTGGACAGTTTGACTCTACCAAGATTGCGCAGGCAGGGTTGGATGATACAACGATGATAATCGTAACCAACAGTAACGACTACCACAACATTAATCTCCTAGCTCAAGGAAAAGTTGCGGTTGGTGATCAACTGGCAATTGTAAGATAAAGTGAAAAGAGTTGGATAATCAACTCTTTTTCCATGTAAGTGATGAAAAAATGACAAGAAAATGATAACATCCTAAAAACCTTAAATTTGTGTTATTTTACCTATACTTTGTACCTTGTTTTTTTTGAGAAGGTGTTGTTATACTATAGGCGAAATGACAAGGGTAATCATAAAAAGGAGAAAATATGGGAAAATTATATGGAAGTATTGAAGCTGGTGGGACAAAGTTTGTTTGTGATGTGGGTGATGAGGAGTTTACATGGGACGTTCAAGCCTTTTATATTGCTCAAGCAGTCCTACAAGCGACAATGCTCTATCGGCCACAAGTGATTATTTTTGGAGGTGGAGTTATGACGCAAGAACACATGGTGTTGCGCGTGTACGAAAAGTTTAAAACCCTCTTAAATGACTATCTTCCTGTCCCTGATTTGGCAGACTATATTGTCACGCCAGCAGTTGCTGATAATGGCTCTGCTACCTTGGGGAATTTTGCCTTAGCTAAATTGGCGGCAGAAGGCAAGTAGGAAATATCCTTGTTTGCAGGTTAGGAAAAAGAAAGCAGAGCTCAGCAGAACGTGCTATAATAAACAAAGAATACTATCAGAAACGAGGAAACTTATGTCAGAACCATTATTTCTAAAATCAACCATGCATGATAGAATTTGGGGAGGAACCAAGTTAAGAGATGTCTTTTCTTACGACATTCCAAGCGAAACAACTGGTGAGTATTGGGCTATTTCTGCTCATCCGAATGGTGTTTCCACAGTAACCAATGGGCATTATAAAGGCCAAACTCTAAACACATTATATGCTGATGAGCCTGCTTTATTTGGTAATCCTAAAGAAGAGGTCTTTCCTTTATTGACTAAGATTTTGGACGCTAATGACTGGCTAAGTGTCCAAGTTCATCCTGATGATGCTTATGGACTTGAGCGTGAAGGGGAATTAGGCAAGACAGAATGCTGGTATATTATTTCTGCCGAAGAAGGCTCAGAGATTGTTTATGGCCATCAAGCCAAGTCTAAAGAAGAACTTCGTACCATGATTGAAGCTGGCGAGTGGGATGATTTACTGAGTCGCATACCAGTCAAAGCAGGAGATTTTTTCTATGTTCCGAGCGGCACTATGCATGCGATTGGCAAGGGTATTCTTATTTTAGAAACTCAGCAATCCTCTGATACCACTTATCGGGTGTATGATTTTGACCGCAAAGATGCCAATGGTAATCGTCGTGACCTACACATTGAAAAATCGATTGATGTTTTAACTATTGGTAAGCCTGAAAATAGCGTGCCTGCTACCATGGTTTTAGATAATATCACAGCAACAACCTTAGTATCAACACCATTTTTTACTGTTTACAAGTGGTTAACGACTCAAATGGTGGATATGAAACAGTCTGCCCCTTATCTGCTCGTTAGTGTCTTAAATGGTCAAGGAAAATTGTATGTTGACCAAGAGGCTTATGACCTGGAGAAAGGCATGCACTTTATCTTGCCAAACGATGTGAAGTCATGGTCATTCGATGGACAATTGGAAATGATTGTCAGTCATCCCAACCATCCGATGTAATTTCATGGCAGAAAAATGAGAAAAAAAGGAAGCGTTTTAGGCTTCCTTTTTCTTCGACATCTTTATCATGATTTCTTGAACTGCCTGCCTATTTATGTTAAAATGAAATGATTAGACGATCGAAAGGAAAGAGAATGGCCAATATTCTACGCAAAGTCATCGAAAATGACAAAGGCGAACTAAGAAAATTAGAAAAAATTGCAAGAAAAGTAGAATCTTACGCAGACCACATGGCGTCATTATCAGATAGAGATCTACAAGCAAAAACACCAGAATTTAAAGAGCGATATCAAAAAGGGGAAACCCTTGAACAATTACTTCCCGAAGCATTTGCTGTTGTCCGTGAAGCTTCAAAACGCGTGCTCGGTTTGTATCCATACCGTGTTCAAATCATGGGGGGAGTTGTCCTTCACAACGGAGATGTGCCTGAAATGCGTACCGGTGAAGGGAAAACCTTGACTGCGACCATGCCTGTTTACCTCAATGCCCTTGCAGGTGAAGGCGTTCACGTTATCACTGTAAACGAGTATTTGTCAACCCGTGATGCGACTGAAATGGGTGAAGTGTATAGTTGGCTAGGTCTTTCTGTGGGGATTAACTTAGCAGCGAAATCTCCGGCAGAAAAACGTGAAGCTTACAACTGTGACATTACCTACTCAACTAACTCTGAAGTCGGATTTGACTATTTGCGTGATAACATGGTTGTCCGTCAAGAGGATATGGTGCAGCGCCCGCTCAATTTTGCCTTAGTCGATGAAGTCGATTCCGTTTTGATTGACGAAGCGAGAACACCTTTGATTGTTTCAGGAGCTGTTAGCTCAGAAACCAATCAATTGTATATCCGTGCAGATATGTTTGTGAAAACCTTGACAGTAGATGATTACATCATTGACGTCCCAACCAAAACAATTGGTTTGAGTGATTCAGGGATTGACAAGGCGGAAAGTTACTTTAATTTAAACAATCTGTATGATATTGAAAATGTTGCTTTAACTCACTTTATTGATAATGCCCTTCGTGCTAACTATATCATGTTGTTAGACATTGATTATGTGGTCAGCGAAGAGGGTGAAATTCTCATTGTTGACCAATTTACTGGTCGTACGATGGAAGGTCGTCGTTTCTCAGATGGCTTGCACCAAGCTATTGAAGCCAAAGAAGGCGTTCGTATCCAAGAAGAATCAAAAACCAGCGCCTCAATTACCTACCAGAACATGTTCCGCATGTACAAAAAATTGGCAGGGATGACGGGTACCGCTAAAACTGAAGAAGAAGAATTCCGCGAAGTTTATAACATGCGCATTATTCCAATTCCAACTAACCGCCCAATTGCGCGTATTGACCACACGGACTTACTATACCCAACTCTAGAATCTAAGTTCAGAGCTGTGGTAGCAGATGTCAAAGCGCGTCATGATAAAGGACAACCAATCCTTGTTGGTACCGTTGCTGTTGAGACAAGTGACCTAATTTCTCGCAAATTGGTGGAGGCTGGTATTCCTCACGAAGTCTTAAATGCTAAAAATCACTTCAAAGAAGCACAAATCATTATGAATGCTGGCCAGCGTGGAGCGGTGACCATTGCCACTAATATGGCGGGTCGTGGTACCGATATTAAACTGGGTGAAGGCGTTCGTGAACTTGGTGGGCTTTGCGTGATTGGTACTGAACGTCATGAAAGCCGTCGTATTGATAACCAGCTTCGTGGCCGTTCAGGACGTCAAGGTGATCCAGGTGAGTCACAATTCTACCTATCACTAGAAGACGATTTGATGAGACGTTTTGGCTCAGACCGTATCAAGGCCTTTTTGGACCGTATGAAATTAGACGAAGAAGATACTGTCATCAAGTCAGGTATGTTGGCACGCCAAGTCGAATCTGCTCAAAAACGTGTTGAGGGGAACAACTACGATACTCGTAAACAAGTCTTGCAGTACGACGATGTGATGCGTGAGCAACGCGAGATTATTTACGCTAACCGTCGTGATGTTATCACTGCCAACCGTGACCTTGGTCCAGAAATCAAAGCTATGATTAAGCGCACCATTGACCGTGCGGTCGAGGCCCACTCACGTAGCAATCGTAAGGATGCTGTGGATGCGATTGTGACCTTTGCACGCACGTCACTTGTTCCCGAAGAATCTATCGGTGCTAAAGAGTTACGTGGCTTGAAAGATGATCAAATCAAAGAAACCCTCTATCAAAGAGCTCTTGCCATCTATGATCAACAAGTCTCAAAACTTCGCGATCAAGAAGCTATTATCGAATTCCAAAAAGTATTGATTTTGATGATTGTGGACAATAAGTGGACAGAACACATTGATGCTTTGGACCAGCTCCGCAATGCTGTTGGTCTGCGTGGTTATGCTCAAAATAACCCTGTGGTAGAGTATCAAGCAGAAGGTTTCAAAATGTTCCAGGACATGATTGGTGCCATTGAATTTGATGTGACCCGTACTATGATGAAAGCGCAAATTCACGAACAAGAACGTGAACGTGCGAGTCAACATGCCACAACAGCAGCACCTCAAAACATTCAATCACAGGCTTTTATCGACGATAGAGAGGGAGATGTTGATTTTTCAAAAGTTGAGCGTAATGCTGCCTGCCCATGTGGTTCAAGTAAAAAATTCAAAAATTGTCATGGCCGCAGAGCTTTCTAAAGACAGCACAGTAGCCTCATGACATGATTATGATACTAGAAAGAAGCTGGGAAATTTTCTCGGCTTCTCACTGTTTAGGTCTTTTTACCAAAAAACGAGATAAAGGGTGAGAAACAAAAAATGATTGTTGGACATGGAATAGATTTACAAGATATGTCAGCCGTTGAAAAGGCTTATCAAAGAAATCCTCGCTTTGCGCAAAAAGTATTGACCAAGCAAGAAATGGCTGTTTTTAAGGGATATCCTTATAAGCGTCAAATCAGTTATTTGGCGGGTCGTTGGGCAGGCAAGGAGGCCTTTGCCAAGGCTATGGGAACAGGTATTGGGCGGCTTACTTTTCAAGATATTGAAATCTTAAATGATGCCAAGGGACGTCCCTTATTAACCCAATCTCATTTTGAAGGCAGAGCATTTATCAGTATTTCACATAGCGGAGACTATGTGCAAGCCAGTGTTATTTTGGAGGAAAACAAATGATTTCGAGTTTCCATCGCCCAACAGTTGCAAGGGTCAATTTACAAGCTATTAAGGAGAATGTTGCCAGTGTCCAAGAGCATATTCCACTCGGGGTAAAAACGTATGCAGTTGTCAAGGCTGATGCTTATGGTCATGGTGCTGTCCAGGTGTCAAAAGCACTCCTCCCTCAAGTGGATGGGTACTGTGTGTCAAATCTTGATGAGGCCTTGCAATTACGTCAAGCAGGTATTGATAAAGAGATTTTAATTCTCGGGGTTTTGCTGCCAAATGAGCTAGAGTTGGCGATTACTCACCAGGTTACAGTGACAGTGGCTAGTTTAGAGTGGCTGGCGATGGCCAAGCAAGAATGGCCAGATTTGAAAGGGCTTAAGGTCCATATCAAAATTGATTCAGGCATGGGACGAATCGGACTTCGCTCAGTAACAGAAGTTGATAACCTGATTGCTGGTTTGAAGAGCATGGGGACAGAAGTTGAAGGGATTTTCACTCATTTTGCCACAGCTGATGAAGCTGATACCGTAAAGTTTGAGCAGCAATTGACTTTCTTTACCAATTTGGTTGATCAGCTTGCCGACAAGCCAAGTTTGGTTCATGCTAGCAATTCAGCGACTAGTCTTTGGCACAGTGAGACTATTTTTAATGCGGTTCGTTTAGGGATTGTCATGTATGGGTTAAACCCAAGCGGTTCAGAGTTAGCTCTGCCATTCCCCTTAAAAGAAGCCTTTAATTTAGAATCTGTCTTAGTACATGTTAAGGAAATCGCCCCTGGTGAGACGGTAGGCTATGGGGCGACCTACAAAGCTCAGACTAGGGAATATGTGGGGACGGTGCTCATTGGTTATGCAGATGGATGGACGCGGGATATGCAAGGCTTCACTGTGCTTGTTGAAGGACAAATCTGTGAAATCATTGGTCGGGTCTCTATGGACCAGATGACCATCCGCCTTCCTAGAGCCTATCCGCTTGGAACAAAGGTTACCCTGATTGGTCAAGACCAAGAAAAAGTGATTTCTGCAACAGATATCGCAAACTATCGTAACACTATTAATTATGAGGTTCTATGTCTCCTTAGTGATCGCATTCCAAGAGTGTATTAGAATAATAGTACAAAAAATGATTGCATTTTACTTCTGCTTAGTGTTATAATAAAGTCTAGAAAACTAGAAAGAAGCAGTCAATTAATACATGAATAAAAACAAGTTATTAAGAGTGATGATGCTACTAAGCCTTTTAGCTCCAACTGCTGGAAGTGTGACGGTATTAGCTCAGGATGCTTTGCCTGAAGTCAATCAAGCAACTGCGACAAGCACTGATGACGTCACAAGTACTGACTCGGACTCTCAGAAAGAAAAAGACCCTAATGTGACGACAGAAGATCAAGCTAACCCAGTTTCATCAGACGATATTTCTGCCAAATCTGATGTTCTTAATCCTGCAGAGCCTACTCGTCCAGAACCTGAAGACCAAACAGATCAGTCAACAACACCTAATGATACTATTCCTGGTCAAGATCAAGGGCACGACAAGACTCCTAGCAGTCAAGAGCCATCTAAAACACCTCAGGAAAGCCCTGTTCCCGTTAGCCCTGCACCACAAGTTCCGGCAACTGTGACACCTCTTCCGTGGTCACCTTTTGCCTCTGATTTAAATTTGGAGATACCAGTACTTCCATCCGTTAATACTTATGCGGCCTATGTGGAGCATTGGAGTGGTAAAGATGCTTATACGCATAATCTCTTATCCCGTCGTTATGGCATCAAAGCAGAGCAAATTGATGGTTATTTGAAATCAACAGGCATTTCTTATGATAAAACTCGTATCAATGGTGAGAAATTGTTGCAATGGGAGAAAAAAAGTGGACTAGATGTCCGTGCCATTGTTGCTATTGCCATGTCAGAAAGTTCTTTGGGAACCAAAGGTGTTGCTACCTTACTTGGTGCCAATATGTTTGGTTATGCGGCCTTTGACATAGACCCAACACAGGCGAGTAAATTTAACGATGATGTGGCTATCATAAAAATGACTCAAGAAACTATCATCAAGAATAAAAATACTAATTTTGCCCTTCAAGATGCAAAAGCTGCTAAGTTCTCACTAGGACAGTTGAACTTTGCGACTGACGGTGGAGTTTACTTTACTGACATCACTGGAAGTGGTAAACGTCGTGCCCAAATCATGGAAGATATGGATGAATGGATTGATGCTCATGGAGGCACCCCAGCTATCCCAGCAGAATTGAAAATTCAATCTTCTTCGAGCTTTGCAGAAGTGCCAACAGGCTACAAACTCTCTAAGAGTTACGATGTTTTGAGTTATCAAGCATCTAGTTACGCTTGGGGTCAATGTACTTGGTATGTTTATAACCGCGCCAAAGAACTGGGCTACCAATTCGATCCATTCATGGGAAATGGT
The DNA here is from genome assembly GCF_900459225.1 of Streptococcus dysgalactiae subsp. dysgalactiae. NCBI lineage: Bacteria > Bacillati > Bacillota > Bacilli > Lactobacillales > Streptococcaceae > Streptococcus > Streptococcus dysgalactiae. Next base: position 1,842,032 of record NZ_UHFH01000003.1, on the reverse strand, counting down.
GGGGACTGGAAATACAAGGCAGGTTATGCTCTTTCTAAGACACCAAAAGTTGGTTATGCAGTATCTTTTGCGCCAGGTCAAGCTGGTGCTGATGGGATGTACGGCCATGTCTCTATTGTGGAAGATGTCAGAAAAGACGGCTCTATCCTTATCTCAGAATCTAACTGTATAGGCTTAGGAAAAGTATCCTACAGAACATTCACTGCCCAACAAGCAGACCAATTGACCTACGTGGTTGGTAAAAAATAAACGGTAATCACTTTTCTCCAGACTCAATTCTCTTAAATGAGAGTTGGGTCTTTTTTGAGTGGTATAGGTTTGATAAATGCTAATCTGTCTGAGAAAGTGCTCTTAAAATCATCTTGACAAAGTAATCACAAAGTGTTAAATTAAGTGCAGTTAATAAAAAAGTTCATAACTTTATAAAATTTTTAGAAAGTTGATTGAAAATGAAAAAAATCAGCAAATACACCCTTATGGCAATGTCAGCTCTATTGCTGGCGCATTCTAGTCAAATCGTTAATTCCGAAGAACGTTTGGTTCCGTCGCAGCTTGTCACGACGATGAAACTAGCTCAGGATGTTCTCTTGTTTGAAGAGATTGGCCCTTACGCTGATCAATCAGCGGGAAAAGAATACTATAAACATATTGAGAAGATAATTCTTGATGAGGAGATTTACGAAAAAGGATTAGAAGGCGACCGTAGTTTTGACATCAATTATCAAGGGATTAAGGTAAATGCTAAGCTAATAAAAGATGGCAAGCATGACTTGATTATTGTCAATAAAAAGGATGGTGGGATTTTAGTCAACTTTGAAAAAACCGGTAATAAAGTGACCTTTTTGTCTGCTCATAAACTAGAAACAACAGATTCGCTAGACGACGTTAATCAAGACTCTGCTCTTGATTACAAATCAACAAAAAAAACTGAGACCAAGAGTGCTCCGTCTGGTCAAACAGCTGACGACTTTTCATTGATTACAAAACTTGTTGAAGAAGATGGGGCGATTTTATTTCCAGAAATTGACCGTTATTCTGATCATAAGCAACTGAAAAGCTTTATTCAGCAAATCACAGAAGTTAGGGTTAATGACGAACGGTATAAGGATTTGATTTCGGATGCTGTTAAGGGTACTCAGGGATTTGTGTCTAACATGAAGGGGCTTTACCTTGGGGCCAAAGCTTTTAAAGATGGGGAAAATAAGATTGTCCTGTCTTCTAAAGGATTTGAAGATATTCTGATTACTGTTACCAGAAAAGACGGGCACTATCATTTTGTGTCGGCTAAACAAAAGCAAAGCACAAGCCCTGATGAAAATCCGTCATCAGAACTGGATATGACATCGCTGGAAAGAGCTATGGCAGAATCGGATGCCATTATCGAAAAAGAAAGCAATAAAGAGTTGGTCAAGGACTTGTCTGAGAAGCTTCAGGTGATTAAAGAATCTTACAAAGATATTAAAGACAGCAAATTACTTGCGGATACCTACCGTCTCTTGAAAGATGCTATTAAGGCTTATCAAATGGCTGATTTATCTATCAATAATCTCACTGCGGGGACTTATACCCTGAGTTTTAAGGCTAACAAGGAGAACACGGAAGAATCCTCTATGTTACAGGGAGCTTTTGATAAAAAGGCCAAATTGGTGGTGACAGAAGATGGTAAGATGGAGCTTTCTATGCTCAATACCGCCTTGGGAGATTTTTTGATTGATTTCTCAATTGAGAGCAAAGGGACTTATCCAAAGGCAATCCGAACCCAAGTTGGGAAACGAGACATTAATAACAACTATATCCGAAGTGAATTTACTATGCCTATTGATGATTTGGATAAATTACACAAAGGTGCTGTATTGGTATCGGCTATGGGTGGACAAGAAAGTGACTTGCACCACTATGACAAATACACCAAACTTGATATGACCTTTGAGACAAGTATCAGTAAGGGGTGGACAGGCTATCAGGCAGAAATCGATGACAAGGAAAAAGGAGTCGGTTCAGAGCGGCTTGAAAAGGTCTTGATTAAGCTGGGCAAAGACTTGGATGGAGATGGTAAATTATCAGTAGCTGAATTAGGTCAAATTCAAGGAGAGTTACGACTAGACCACTATGATTTGACGGATATTTCTCTTTTGAAACATGTCAAAAATGTAACTGAGTTGCATTTGGAAGGGAATCAGATTACGGCTATTCCCAAGGAAACCTTTAGTCAGATGAACCAGTTGCGTTTCTTGAACTTGAGAAGCAACCTCTTAACAACTCTTGACAAGGAAACATTTGCTCACAATAGCCAGCTGAGAGAACTCTATTTATCAAGTAATGTTCTGTCGGGTATTGAAGAGGGAACCTTTGAGACCCTAACCCAGTTGGATCAACTAGACCTGTCTAAGAACAGGATGAACGCTCTTAGCAACAGTGTCTTTAAAGACTTATCTCGTTTAACATCTCTAGCCTTGTCTGAAAATCAGCTGGATACCATTGCTAGTCATACCTTGACTCCTATGACTAATTTAACCTTCCTTGATCTTTCGGAGAATAAATTGGCAGAGTTACCGGACGGCTTGGATCAGCTCAGTCAGTTGGAAACTCTTAACGTTCGTCGGAATCAACTGATTTCGGTGGATAAAATTGATTTTGCCAAATTATCTAAGCTAGCTAATTTGGATTTATCATCTAATGAGCTGACAAGTCTGTCTCAGGGGATTTTTGCGCACAATAATAAATTAATTAAGATAAATTTATTTAATAATCTGTTAACCAGCCTTAAAGAAACAGATTTCCCTTCTGTAGCTAAGTTAAATTTGGATTTACGTTTCAACCATTTGACAGATATTAGTCAAGAGCTAAAACATTTGGTTGGAACCAATAAAACTACTCCTCAAAAGCAGTTTGCTAACCTAGAGGGACAGTTAAACGAAGATAATATCTTCTATAAACAGAGATTGAGCCTATTAGATTTATATTACTGGGAACACAAAACAACCTCGGCGCGCGATGAAGAAATTTCAACTATTGAAGAGTATCAACAATTGTTAAAAGAAAACGAAGCGGATGTGACTTCTTTGATTAATGATATGAAGTTAGATTGGAATATTATTATCCAGTTGCAGAAAAAAACGTCGAACGGGCAATATGTCACGGTCCAAGAAAGAGTCCTGGCCAACGATCCTAAGGATGAATTAGAAGGCAGTTTTGCTCTCAAAGGGGCAGGAACTTATCGTATTCGCAAAGCCATTTTAACCAAGGAATTTGCTAAGAAACGCGAGCACATCTACTTGGTGTCAAATGATCTTTTGGTGACAGAAGAACAGGCACCCAAACAAGAAACTGGGACTCAAGAGGGAATATCCTCCCTTAACAAGGATCAATTGAAAGATGGGGTTTACTACCTCAACGCCAAAATGTTGAAGACTGATCTGGTATCAGAGTCAATGTCAAATAAGGCGATTAATAACCGCGTCACCCTTATTGTGGAAAAAGGGGTACCTTACTTAGAAATTGAATTTAAGGGCATGACAGTTGGTAAGATGTTAGGGTATCTTGGAGAATTGAGTTTCTTCCTTGACGGTTATCAAAGAGATTTAGCTGGAAAGCCTGTCGGTCAGAAGGAAAAAGCTGGGGTCATTTCTTATGTGACCGATGCCACAGGTAATCCGCTTGAGGATGCTTATGGAAAACAATACCCTAAGGTGCTTCGCTTTAAATTGATTGAACAAGCTAAAAAAGATGGTTTGGTACCACTGCAAGTTTTTGTTCCTATTATGGATTCTATTTCAAAAGGTTCAGGCTTCCAAACGGTCTTTATGCAGCTGGATTGGCAAAGTCTCACAACAGACAAGAGCAAGATTACAGAAGAAAAACCTTCTCAAAGAAATACTGGGGAAGCGTTGCCTGTAGGTCCATCAATAGATAAACCGACTGTAAAACAAGAAACTTCAACAGCACCTCGTCAATCATCAGGTGCTGGAATAGCTAACTTAACAGACCTACTAGCTAAGAAGCCGTCTGCTCAAGCTAAGTCAGACGATGCTACAAAAAAAGATGAGTCAACTAAGACGGATAAATTGAAGCGCTTGGTTTCTGATCATCAATCTTCACTTGGCGAACAGCAGTCAACAGGGAAACAATCCACATCAGGCGAGACAAAACGTCATTCAGATCAACTGCCAAAATTTAAAGATAGCCCTAATCGCTATCATCTGATAGCTGGTTTGTCTACATTTGTCATTGCTGTTTTAGGTTTAGTTTTAGGTAGAAAAAAATTATTCAAATAAGCTTCTTCACAAACACTCAGTGATGATTTGTCGGAGCGAATAACATGCCTATAATTGATGTGCTGAAATCGTTGATTTATAGCGGTCGAAGACTAGGTGTGTTTTTCGCGTCTTATAGGCTTATAGATGGATGAGGTGTGTTTAGTCAAGAAAACAGCTAAAATGGTGCAACACTTAGGCGATACCAACAAGGAAATAGATGAGAGGAAGAAATGACAAAGGTGGTAACAAAGCGGATTCTGCAAGGATTAATAGTGGTTATCTTAGGATTATCAGTGATGGCAGGAAAGGTTTTTGCGGATAGGGGGCAAATTTATAGTTGTCTCATTCAGAGAAATTACCGTCATCCGGTATCAGGAGATATTGAAGATAGTGGTGGAGAGAATTCTTTTGACATTGGTCAGGGAATGGTTGAAGGGACTGTTTATCAAAATGGCATGTTAGAGACTTCAGATTCGGGAGACTTGCTGTTAACCTTTCGCATGAGCTTAGCAGATTTTTCAGGAGACTACCATTTCTGGGTGCAGCCTGGGGGTAGAGGGAGTTTTCAAGCAGTAGCTTATAGCATAACGCAACAAGGTACAGATCATAATGGAACAACCAAAGATATCTCTATTAGCCTACCCGATGTTAACTGTGTTATTCGAGGGAGTATGTTTGTAGAGCCAATGGGAAGAGAGGTGATTTTTTACCTTTCTCCTGCTGGACTTGAAGAAGGTTATTCTGGAAATATGATAACGCAATTGGTAACCGACAGAACTGAGCACCAGGACCAACACACTCCTGCCACCAAAGAAGCTTCTGAGAATAAGACAAGAGAGGAACACAAAGCCATTGCTCAGGCGGCTAAAGCACCTGACAAGCCACTAAAACTAAAATCAAAAGCTAAGGCAAAAGGACCTTCCAAATTAACAGGTTCCAAGGGAGCGTCTCAGGTAGGATTGGTGACCTCATTAGACAAGAATCAAACAAAGGCTCCTGCTCAGAAGACTTTGCCGGTCATTGTTTATTACCTCCCAACTCTTATCTTGATAGTAGGGGGAATGGTGTTATGGATATGGAAAAAGAGAAAAACGAATGATCAAACAATTTAAGTTATTGGCTCTAGCTATGGTAGCTTTTCTTTTAACAGCTTGTGTCAATCAACACCCGAAGGTAATGAAAGCATCTAATGGTCAGAGGATTGTAGCGACTTCGGTTGCAGTTGCCGATATTTGTGATTGTCTAAACCTAGATTTAGTCGGGGTTTGCGATAGCAAATTATATCAGCTTCCAAAACGTTATGACGAGGTTAAGCGTGTTGGCTTACCCATGAATCCTGATATGGAAGTTGTAGCTTCTTTGAAGCCCACTTGGATTTTAAGCCCAAATTCTTTGCAAGAAGATTTGGAACCTAAGTATCAGCAATTGGATACCGAGTACGGTTTTTTGAATTTACGCAGTGTGGAGGGCATGTACCAGTCCATTAAGGAGTTAGGGGAATTGTTTGACCGTCAACAAGAAGCTAAAGCCTTGTGGAAAGACTACCAAGACTTTTACCGAGCTTATCAAACCCAGCGTCAAGGGAAGAAAAAACCAAGAGTGCTGATTCTTATGGGCTTACCAGGCAGTTACTTGATTGCTACCAATCAGTCCTACGTTGGCAACCTCTTAGAGCTGGCAGGTGGTGAAAATGTCTATCAATCTAGCGACAAAGAATTCTTATCAGCTAACCCAGAGGACATGTTGGCTAAGAAACCTGACTTGATTTTAAGGACAGCGCATGCTATTCCGGATAAGGTAAAAGGCATGTTTGATAAGGAATTTGCGGAAAATGACATTTGGAAACACTTTGAGGCAGTCCAAAAAGAGAAGGTTTATGACTTGGATAATCAATTATTTGGCATGAGTGCCAAATTCAACTACCCAGAGGCCTTGGAAACCTTGGCTCAGATGTTTGACCAAGTAGAGGGTAAACAATAGAATGGCAACATTAGATTTACAACAAGACCTAGCTTTTCATGTGAAAAAACGGTTGAAAAGAACAATTTACGTCATCATGTTATGTTTGGCTTTGCTTATTTTGAGTGCTGTGGCCCTCTCCTTAGGGGGCTTATCGGTTTCTTATGGAGCAATAGTAAAGGGCCTTTTTGTGGCTTATGATCCTCAAGTTGCTTTGATTTACGATTTGCGGTTCCCAAGGGTTGTCATTGCTTTACTGGCAGGAGCTGGGATAGCTGTTTCGGGAGTGCTGTTTCAAGCAGTCTTGAAAAATCCGATTTCGGATCCTGCTATTATAGGGGTTTGTAGTGGTGCCAGTTTTTTGGTTTTACTGTCCAGTTTACTCTTACCACAGTTGCTGCTCTATGGTCCAATCTTATCATTTTTAGGTGGGGGAGTCTCTTTCTTACTTATTTATGGTTTAGCATGGAAAAAGGGATTACATCCTGTCCGTATTATTTTAACTGGAATTGCTATCAATGCCTTATTTATGGGGTTGTCAACTGCCTTAACGAGTTTTTCGGCTTCTGCAAGTCCTTTAGTCAATGCTTTATTGTCAGGGCAAATTAGCCAAAAAACATGGGTAGATGTTGGCGTCTTACTTCCCTACACCCTTGTCGGTTTAGGATTAGCTCTGCTATTTTCGAGAATCTGCGATTTGCTGTTGCTAGATGATCAGGTGATTCGCAATTTAGGGATGGACGGTCACCTACTACGCTTGGGGATATCTCTGATTGCGGTGTTACTAGCTTCTGCAGCAACGTCAGTAGTTGGGGTGGTTTCTTTTTTAGGATTAATTGTTCCGCATATCAGTCGCTTACTGGTGGGAAGCAAACATCAGGTGTTAATTCCATTTTCGGCCTTATTGGGAGCCTTTGTTTTCTTGCTAGCAGATACTCTAGGTAGACGTTTGGCCTATCCTTTAGAAATCAGTCCAGCTATTATCATGAGTATTATAGGCGGGCCTTACTTTATTTACTTGTTAAGGAGGTCTGATGTGATATGACAAAGACTGCTTATCATATGAAAGTTCAGAACCTTTCTTTCGGCTATGGGGAAAGGCTTGTCTTGGATGATTTGAACTTTACCATCCCAAAAGGCAAAATCACGACTATTATAGGGGCAAATGGCAGTGGCAAGTCGACTCTTTTGCATCTGTTAACCAAAAACCTTCCTGTCAAACAAGGTCAGGTTTGGCTGGAGCAGGAAGTATTAGACAAGATTTCTCTGAAAGCCTTCGCAAAAAAAGTTGCCGTAGTGCATCAGTACCATAGGATAGTAGATGATTTGACAGTTAGCGAATTGGTTGCTATGGCTAGGCGGGCTCATTGCTCCTTTTTAAAGGCTTTGAGCAAGAAAGATAAGGAGAGAATTGCCTGGGCATTAATGGTGACAGGGTTAAGTGATTATGCTTACCGTGATCTCCAGTGTCTGTCTGGCGGGGAGCAACAGCGCGTGTGGATTGCGATGGCTCTCGCTCAAGAGACAGATATCATCTTTTTAGATGAGCCGACCACCTATTTAGACATCAAGTACCAGATAGATATTCTGAGGCTTATTACCAGAATTAATCAAGACTTAGGGATAACAATTGTTTTGGTTTTACATGACATTAATCAAGCCCTGTCTCTTTCAGATCACCTGCTTGCCTTAAAAGATGGTCGTCTTTATGCACAGGGCCACCCCATAGAACTAGTGGGAGAAACATTTATCCGAGAGGTTTTTGACATTGATCTTCCTTTTGTTGAAAAAGATGGACGGAATTTTGTCATTACCTCGTTGGTCAATGAGACCGATGTTATTAGTAATCAGAAGGAGACATAGAAAGCAAAATAGATGAAGGAAACAAGAAATACGATATCAAAAGAAAAACGACGTTCACTTCTTAAACGGCTGAGAGAGAGGGTTGCCCCGAAGAGGGGCTTGCTTTATGTATCAGCATTTTTAGCTTGGTTACAATTTTTAATGAGGGTTATCAGTTTTTACCTTATCGCCAAAACATTTGCAGCCTTTTGGGTCGGACAAGCTATTGCTTTGGGCTCGCTAGTAGGTTGGTTATTACTTTTAAACATGACCGGCTTCGCCCTTGCTCTCCTGGCCAAACGATTGCAAGGAATCGCTTCACAATTTGCTAGAGATTCGTTGAAACAATCCTTTTTTGAGGCATTTGTGGCGTTAGACGGGCAATTTGATGCCAATGCTAGCAGTGCAGATATTTTGACGCTGGCTTCACAAGGGATTGATAGTCTCGATACTTATTATTCTTACTATCTGTCTTTATCAATGAGAACCAAGTGGAATTGTAGTACGGTTATGCTACTGGTTTGTTTGATTTATCCTTTGGCAGGAGTGATCTTCCTATTGACTTTACCTCTAATTCCTCTATCGATTGTAGCCATGCAAAAGCGGTCTAAGCAAATCATGAGCCAGTACTGGTCTTCTTATATGGATGTGGGAAACTTGTTTATGGATGATCTTAAGGGCCTTAATACCCTCTATTCTTATCAGGTAGCGGAACGCTATGAATGTGAATTTACAACGAAGGCGGAGCGATTTCGAAAAGCGACTATGTCCCTGCTAGGTTTTCAATTACAGGCCGTTGGTTATATGGATGCGGTGATGTATCTCGGCATTGGTTTATCAGGCTTTTTAGCTGTTCAAGCTTTGGCAATTGGGAGTCTTTCACTTTTTCACTTTTTGTTCTTTCTTTTAATCGCAACAGAATTTTTTGCTCCTATTCGTGAGCAAGGCTATGGCATGCATTTGGTGATGATGACGACTAAGATGGCTGACCGCATCTTTACTTTTTTAGATAGTGTTCCAGAAAGAAAAGATAACCAGACAAAAGACTTAGGAGTGTTTAGTCAGATTACTATCAAGGACTTGACCTTGGCATATGGGGAAAAAGTAGTGCTCGATACTATTTCCCTGACGTTGATCAAAGGGCAGTTAACAGCGATTGCAGGCGTTTCCGGACAAGGGAAAACTAGCCTTGCTCAGTTGCTTTTAAAGCGGCAACAGGCTACAAGTGGCCACATTCTTTTTGATGATGTCGACAGTAAAGAGGTGTCAATGGACAGTCTTAATCAGCAGTTGCTTTATGTGTCAGACCAATCTACCCTGTTGAATCGAAGTATTTATGACAATTTAACATTGGCAGCGAAACTGTCTAAAAAAGAAGTGCTGGAATGGATTAACCAACACGGTTTATTGACGTTTATTAATTGGTTGCCTGATGGTCTTGATACACTGGTTGGTAAAAACGGCAATCTGTTGTCACCTGGTCAAAGACAGCAAGTTATTTGTGCTAGGGCTTTGCTTAGCCAACGCTCTCTTTATATTTTTGACGAAGCAACCTCTAGCCTAGATGCTGAGAACGAACGGATTATTGATGGTTTGATTGAGCAACTCGCTAAGAAGGCAATAGTCATTGTGATTACGCATAAAATGTCACGTCTGAAAAGGGCTGATCAAGTGCTCTTTTTAAGTTCAGAACAGCCAGCTTGTTTAGGAAAGCCTCAGGAGCTCTATCGTCATCAACCTTCTTATCGTCAACTCGTTGATACTCAAGAAAGATTGGAGGAATGTCTTTATGGCTAAACAGGCACCATCTACTATGACCTTGGTTGGACGTTTGTTACGTCTGATGAAGGCTCTACTTCCTTGGATTGCCTTGGCGGTAATATTTGCTGTTATGGGTTTTATCATTACTGTTAGTATTCCAACAGGACTGGCTTATTTAGGGTTGTTAGCTATTAGGCAACAGCCAATCCCTATAGGATTTTTACACCTTTTGCTTAGTTTGGCTATTTTACGAGGATTAGCCCGATACGGGGAACATTATTTTGGTCATTTTGTTGCCTTTCATAGCCTGGCTGCTTTTCGGAATATGATTTTCAAGAAATTACGAGCCTTATCTCCGGCTCATCTAGATCACCAAGATAGTGGGCATCTGCTTAAAATGATTGGGGAAGATATTGAGGCCTTGGAAGTCTTCTTTGCTCATACTATTGCTCCTGTTTGCACAGCTTTAGTATCAGCAGGCCTGATGTTTTTCTTTTTTTGGCAGATGAGTTGGAAACTAGCCATCTTAGCGATGTTGACTTATGCCTGTCTGGCTATTTTTATTCCAATTTATTTTGCTAAGCTATTACAGCTTCTGTTGGCAAACCAAAATGAAGGACGAAAGGCTTATCTTTCTTATTTCTTGGAAAGTTTACGGGCGGTCAAAGACCTGTTACAGTTCCAAGTATTGGAAGAGCAGTTTGCCCAATTAACTGAAAAGAGTAAGCTGGTCAATGCCCTTGATCGTAAGGTAGCGCAGGCACAATTCTTACAGATGGCTTTAACCTTTTTCTGGCTTGGGCTCACCATTTTAAGTTTTGCCTATTTAGTGTTTGAGGGAATCCGCCAAGGAGACTTGTCCTTTGAGAGTGGGTTACTATCTTTTGTAGCTTTTACGGCTTCTTTCGCGCCTTTTTTAGAATTAGGCCGCTTACCTTTAGGATTTAAGCGAGCCATGAATGCAGCTAGAAACATTTTTGGGCTTTTAGATCAAATGGTTGTGGTGGATGAGGGGACAGAGGAAGTAGCAGAGATAACTCAAATTGCCTTTGAAGATGTTAGTTTCGCCTACCCTCAGCGTCAAGAACGGATTTTTAAGCACTTATCGGTTGCTTTTTCGGGAAAAGGTATTATCGGCATTCAAGGAGAGTCTGGATCTGGAAAGTCCACCTTGGTGAAACTCATCATGAAATGGTATAATTGGGAGGCTGGAAATATTTTTCTATGTGATGTAGACAGTCGGTTGCTGAGTGCAGCTAAATTGCAGACTAATATTGCCTACGTTCCCCAAACCGCGCAGCTATTCCAACAGACGATTCGTGAAAATTTGACCTTTGGTCAAGCAGCTATTTCAGATGAGGAGATTTGGGATCTGGCTGAGGTTTGTGGTATGAAAGAACGTCTTCTGGCTTGTGAGCAGGGCTTGGACACGGTGATCACGAGTACGACAGATTTCTCAGCTGGTGAAGGTCAGCGACTAGAATTGATGCGAGCCCTCTTGAAACATGCCAGCTGTTATATTTTTGATGAACCAACCTCTCATCTAGATTCTCTAAATGAAGCTATATTCATTGATTTAATCAAGAAACATTGTCAAGGAATGGTCTTTTTGATTTCGCACAGGTCTTCAACCTTGGCTTGTGTTGATCAATTATACGACATGAAAAACGGTACCCTAACAGAGGTGAAAGAACGATGAAACAATTAACCATTAAAGATATTATGACAACGGGCGCTTTTGCCGCTCTCTACTTTATTTGTGTCGGCCTAGGCACCTTGATTGGTCTCTTTTTTGACCGTTCGGGAAACATGTTATACGCCCCGGCATTTGCAGCTCTACTGGGAGGGACAGTTTATTTCCTCCTAATTGTTAAATTACAAAAATTTGGTCCAGTAACCCTATTGGGACTTGTGATGGGCGGTTTTTTCTTTCTCAGTGGCCATTTTTTTGCGGCCATGTTCCCTAGTATCATCTTTGGTTTCTTAGCAGATGTCATCGCATCTCTAGGAAAATACAAATCCAAAGTCCTTAACAATTTGTCCTACCTTGTATTCGCCTTTGTTAATAGCGGTCCTATTCTGTTAATGTGGTTGCTGAAAGATGCTTACGTGGAAAGCTTGTTGGCGCGTGGTAAGGACATGACCTATATCAATCGTGTCATGTACGACTTTAGCTTTGGGCATGTCACTTGGTTCGTAGGGACAGTTCTCGTGGGAGCGTTACTTGGGTCAGCTTTTGCCCATTATTTGTTGCGAAAACACTTTATGAAATCAGGATTGTTATCATGAGGCTTGACATCCGTACAAAGTTATTGTTGTTAGTATTAGCCAATGTTTGCTTCTTTTTTCGTATCGAAGGTTGGCTGGAACTAATGGTAGTAGCAGGTTTATTAGCTCTTTTATATGGCTTGGGCCAAAGAGTCTTATCTCTCAAAATGGGGCTCATTTACCTCTCACTGCTTGCTTTATCTCTTGCACCATTATCAGCTTTACCATCCTATTTTTACCATTTATTAAGTTTTTTGCCCGTTGTGGGGAAGTTGATTTACCCCTCTCTGCTGGCAGCTTTGATTGTGATTAAGACGACAACGATTTATGAGCTGGTACACGGCTTACGCAAATGGCGTCTTCCTGAGGTTTGGTTATTGACCTTTGCTGTTATGTTTCGTTTTTTGCCCATCATCAAACAAGAAACACGCGTGATTCATCAATCCTTAAAAATTAGAGGAATTTTTTTGGATAAATGGGCAGTGTTGACTAAACCAAGGCACTATTTGGAGTATGTGTTGGTGCCATTACTGTTATCTTTACTAAGGAGTAGCCAAGACCTTACGATAGCCAGTTTAACCAAAGGATTGGCGGTCAAAAAAGGTGCTAGCGAATGCTTTATCTCACGCCTAACATGGCAGGATTGGGGGGTAAAATTTTGGATTATCGTCACCATCACCATCATGGTCTTCCAATAATAACAGCTAAAAATCTGAAGTTCGCTTACCAACAAAGTGACAAGGTAGCCTGTCAAGTGAGTCATCAGGAGGTGACTGCTGGTCAGTTGATTGTTCTTTGTGGTCAGTCAGGCTCTGGGAAATCCACGTTTTTGAAATTACTTAACGGCCTAATTCCTGATTATTATACTGGAGCATTGCAGGGCAGTTTAAAGGTTGCTGATTGCCAAGCAGGCAGAGACAGTGTTGAAATATTTTCCCGGTCTGTGGCCTCCGTTTTTCAAAATCCTGCTAGCCAATTTTTCTATCGCGAAGTTCAGCACGAATTGGTCTTTCCGTGTGAAAATCAAGGGCTTGATCCCAATCTGATCATGGAACGTTTGAAGACTTTGGCTCAAGATTTTGACGTTCAAGACGTGTTAACTCGCGATATGTTTCACCTCTCTGGCGGTCAAAAGCAACGGGTTGCTATTGCTACCGCCATCATGCAAGGTACAGAGATTATAGTGTTTGACGAGCCAACTGCCAACTTGGACCAAGCAGGTATAGAAGCTGTCAAAACCTACCTGTGTCAATTAAAGGCAGCCGGAAAGACCATCATTGTAGCAGAACACCGCTTGCATTACTTGACGGATCTGGTCGATGCTTATTTCTATTTTAGTCAAGGCCGTTTGACCAAAACACTGACAAGGGAGGAGTTACTGGCCCTGTCCGATCCAGATCGTCAAGCCATGGGCTTGCGCAGTTTGGACCTCTCTGATGTCATTCCTATTCTAATAGGAAAAAGCAGAAGTCAGCACTATAGCGACAAGGATGACCTTTGTATTCACAATTTAACTGTCCGAGCTGGCTCTAAACGCCTCCGACAGATTGATAAGCTTAGTTTTGCAGCAGGGAAAATTTCAGGTATTATTGGACCAAATGGTTTAGGGAAGTCCCAGTTAGTTGCTTACTTGTCAGGTGTTTTGGAAGATCCAAATGCTCAAATCAGTTTTCAGCATCAAGTGCTGACAGCTAAAGAACGATTAGCCAAAACAAGTCTTGTCTTACAAGATGTCAGTCTACAATTGTTTGCGGAGTCTGTTTTGAAAGAAGTCAACCTAGGGCATGACAAGCATCCTATGACGGAAGCAGTGCTTGAACAATTAGCCTTAACTCATTTGGTTGATCGTCACCCTGCCAGTCTATCAGGGGGCGAGCAACAACGGGTTATGATTGCAGCTAGTCTGTTGTCCGATAAAGAGATTTTTATCTTTGATGAGCCAAGTAGTGGACTTGATGTGTTGCAGATGCACGCCCTGGCTAAGCTTCTTAAAGAACTAAAAAGCCAAAACAAGGTGGTTATTGTGATATCACATGATGAAGAACTTTTGAGTCTGGTCTGTGACAGCATTTATCAACTAACCCCTTGAGCAGAGGTAAAAACTTCTTGAATGGTCAAGAGGCTTTTATCTGAAAATAAGTTGAAACTCTTGTATAATAGATACAAGAGTTTTTGTGAAGGGAAGAAAAATGTTATTAACAGCTCCGATTGCTCACTTAAAAGGTCTAGGACCCAAGTCAGCAGAAAAATTTCAAAAATTAGGTATTTATCAGATAGAAGACCTTTTGCTCTACTATCCTTTTCGTTATGAAGATTTTAAGAGCAAGTCGGTGTTAGAGCTGTTAGATGGTGAAAAATCCGTTATCACAGGAACCCTTGTGACCCCGCCGAATGTGCAATATTACGGGTTCAAACGAAACCGGCTGACCTTTAAAATCAAACAAGGAGAGGTAGTGATAGGGGTCAGTTTTTTCAACCAACCCTATTTACAGGATAAATTAACGCTGGGCAATGAAGTTGCTGTTTTTGGAAAATGGGACCAGAAAAAAACAGCTCTAACAGGTATGAAATTGCTGATGACTGTGGAGGAGGACTTGCAACCAGTTTATCATGTAGCTCAGGGAGTCAGTCAAGCAGCACTCATTAAAGCCATTAAAGCGGCTTTTGATAGTGGTGCTTTAGACGAATTGAAAGAGAATATTCCAAATCGTCTCCTTGAAAAATATCGGTTAATGCCCAGACAAGCGGCTGTTTATGCCATGCATTTTCCTAAAACCTTGACTGACTATAAGCAGGCGTTGAGGCGCATTAAGTTCGAAGAACTCCTTTATTTTCAACTGCGACTGCAGGTCTTGAAACAAGCCAATAGGTCAGAAGACAGTGGATTAGCCATCGCACTTGATCAGGAAAAAATAAATCATCAAATTGCTGCTCTGCCATTTCCTTTAACTCAAGCGCAGGAACGTAGTTTACAGGAAATTTTGAGGGATATGCGTTCAGGTGCCCATATGAATCGGCTGTTGCAAGGGGATGTTGGTTCTGGGAAAACAGTTATTGCTAGTCTTGCCATGTATGCTGCTTATACAGCAGGGCTTCAATCGGCACTAATGGTGCCAACAGAAATTTTGGCTGAGCAGCATCATGATAGTCTAATCAAACTTTTTCCGAACCTCTCTATTGCCATTCTGACATCAGGTATGAAGGCTCCTGAAAAACGGACGACTTTAGCAGCCATTGCAGATGGGTCTGTGGATATGATTGTGGGGACCCACGCGCTCATTCAAGATGCCGTTCAATATCACAAATTAGGGCTTGTTATCACAGATGAGCAACACCGATTTGGAGTGAAACAACGCCGTATTTTCCGCGAAAAAGGTGATAATCCAGATGTGCTCATGATGACGGCAACCCCTATTCCAAGGACACTAGCTATTACAGCTTATGGAGAAATGGATGTTTCTATTATTGATGAGTTACCAGCTGGTCGAAAACCTATTGTCACTCGCTGGGTTAAGCACCAACAATTGGACACCGTTTTGGCTTGGATGAAAACGGAACTGGAGCAAGGGGCACAAGCCTATGTGATTTCGCCTTTGATTGAGGAATCTGAAGCTTTGGACCTTAAAAATGCTGTGGCTTTGGAGGTTGAATTAAAAGCTTATTTTAAAGCATCAGCCCGTATAGCCCTTATGCATGGTAAGATGAAGGCAGACGAAAAAGAAGCCATTATGCAGGCTTTCAAGGCTCAAGAGATTGATCTCTTGGTATCAACAACAGTCATCGAAGTTGGTGTCAATGTTCCCAATGCTAGTATCATGGTCATCATGGATGCGGATCGTTTTGGACTTAGTCAACTGCATCAGCTTCGTGGCCGTGTCGGACGTGGTTACAAGCAGTCCTATGCGATTCTAGTAGCTAATCCTAAAACGGAATCAGGTAAAGAACGCATGACCATTATGACAACAACCAATGATGGTTTTGTTCTTGCTGAGGCAGATCTCAAAATGAGGGGCGCTGGCGAAATATTTGGAACCCGCCAATCAGGTCTTCCCGAATTTAAAACCGCAGATATTGTAGAGGACTACGCGATTCTGGAAGAAGCTCGCAAAGTAGCGACGATGATTACCTCAGAGCCTCACTGGGAGCAACAGAAAGAATGGCAGATGGTGCTGAATTATCTTGATACGACTGCAGACTTTGATTAAGAACAGGGGAGCATTGATTATTTAGGGCTATTCACCTTTACCTTTTCCAAAAGTGTGAGTTGAAGTAACTAATGAGAAATGTTTTTTTGAAGAATAGCTGCGCTACGGCACATGCTATCTCACTAATAGAGTTGGAAAGAGCTAAGTCTATCTCTATTTGATATAATATGAGCATCATGGGACGAAGGAGACATCAAATGGAGTTACAGAAAATTGGTCAAACGGACTGTCAAGGCTCGCGTATTGCACTTGGCTGTATGCGTCTAGCAGCTTTAGACCTCACCTCTGCTAAAGAGGTCTTAAAAACGGCAGTGGATACGGGTATGACCTTTATTGACCATGCGGATATTTATGGTGGTGGCCAATCTGAAGTTCGCTTTAGAGACGCCGCCAAGGCCTTAGGGTTATCCCGTGATCAGTTTACCTTGCAGACCAAATGCGGTATTCGTGATGGCTATTTTGATTTTTCTAAAGAGCATATTCTGTCATCGGTCGATGCAAGTTTAGAAAGGTTGGGAACGGATTACGTGGACTTCCTTGTTCTTCATCGTCCAGATGTCTTGGTCGAGCCTGAGGAGGTGGCAGAAGCCTTCAGCCAACTTAAAAAAGCTGGTAAAGTGAAACACTTTGGAGTTAGTAATCAAAATCGTTTTCAAATGGAACTGCTACAAACCTATTTAGACGATCCTCTGGCAGTCAATCAATTGCAATTATCACCAGCTCATACTCCCTTATTTGATGCAGGGTTGAATGTGAACATGCGCAATCAAGCTGCTATAGACCGTGATAATGGGACTATCGAGTATTGTCGATTGAACCAAACCACTATACAAGCTTGGTCGCCTTTCCAAATTGATCTGGGAAAAGGTCTTTTCGCAGGTCATCCTGATTATGTCGCTTTAAATGCAACCCTTACTCGTTTAGCGGACCATCACCAAGTTTCTGTGGAAGCCGTAGTGATTGCTTGGATTTTAAGACATCCTGCCAAGATGCAAGCTATTGTTGGGTCCATGAGCCCTGACAGGCTCAAAAAGATTTCAAAGGCTACCCAAATAGCACTTAGCCGTCAAGATTGGTATGCTATTTATCGAAGTGCAGGGAATGCCTTGCCTTAACGAAAAAAATTCCCGCTAAACCATTAGTGGGAATTCTTTTAATAGCTAGTTAGCCTTCAATATAATCTTTTAATGCTTGCCCCCTAAGCCCAGCATTGAGGGCGATTAAGAGTTTGAGGCGGGCCTTAGGTGCATTTAACTCTTTCACAAACATGACGCCAGCCTCTTGTAACATGGCTCCACCTCCTTGATAAGCATAAACTGGCTCCGCCATCCCATTGAAGCAACGAGAGACAAGAACGACAGGGATACCTAAAGCAATCAGACGTTTAATTTCAGTGACTGCTAGAGGGGGAACATTTCCAGCTCCTAAAGCTTCAATAACTAACCCCTGGATGCGATCGGGTGTGAGGAGGCTTAAAATACTCCCGTCTCCCATTCCCGCATAAGCTTTAATAATAGGAACCGTTCCAGAAATACTGCGAATATCAAAGCGAACCCGGGGTTCGGCAGTTTTAAAAAAGAGGAGGTCATTTTTCATAACCACTCCTAGTGGACCATGAGTTGGTGTTTGAAAGGTAGAAATGTTAGTGGTATGGGTCTTTGTGACGTATTTAGCAGCATGAATTTCATCGTTCATAACCACTAGGACGCCCTTACCTTTAGCTTTGTCACTACTTGCTACTCTAAGGGCAGTAAGGTAATTGTAAATCCCATCACTCCCAATTTCATTTGAGGATCTCATGGCTCCTGTGATGACAATGGGCAAGTCGGCAGGCAAAGCCATAGTATCTAAGAAATAGGCTGTCTCTTCCAAAGTATCGGTTCCGTGGGTAATGACCACAGCATCTACATGCTCTGCCTTTTTTTGGATATAATGATAAATGCTTAGCATGTGATAAGGAGTAATGTGAGGACTTGGAAGGTTTAAAAACTCCACCACAGTAAGGTGAACGTCTTGGGTTGTCAAGCCAACTTGAGTCATAGGATTCTGTTGATTTGGGGTTACTTTCCCAGAATTATCAGCCTGCATGGAGATAGTTCCCCCAGTGTGTAGGACAAGGATTTTTTTCATTTTATTGGATACTTTCTTTAATTAAAATTAATTTTGGACGATAGCTTAGTTTAAGGAGAAAAATAGTATAAATTTTTTAATTATTAAACCTATTTTACTATGTTTTTGATAGAGTTGCACTTAAATTGTCGTAAACTAAACTTCTCTGAGTATCTTACACATTTCTCGATAGTCAAAAGTTGAATCATCAAAAATGTTGTCAGAATTTTTCTAAATGCTATGCTTGAGTGTCATCTTTAAAGATATAAGTAGTTTTTAGAGAAATTAGCAGAGATATTCATTAATCATTTCTGAAAATCATTTTATCATATACCTCATGAATCACTATCTTGTTCACATTTATTTCTTGTATATTCTAATATTTAATTGGTTTTAAAAGGGCGATTGCTTACCTAAACCGATAAAAATGACGTTTACCTATATTTAGGAAGTGGTTTTAAAATAAGATATTTAATCATTAATCGGTTTAGTGATTTGAATTTTCGTATTTCAATTATTTTTGAGAAAATCAACTGCAAATACCGAACCTTTTAAACAAAATTACCAAATTATATTTTTATTAAATTTTTAACAAATGGCAAAAAAATAAAAAAACTATTTACTTTAATAAATGTTGTATGATATAATGAATTATAAAATTTAAAAAGGAGTGGTTGCATATGAAAAAATATGTGAAGATTTTAGGATTGTCAAGCTTAGCTGGTCTTATGTTGATGGCTAGCCTCGTAGGTAATGAAGCTAGTGCAATAACCTCAGATAGTGGAAACCAGTACAGAAGTGTTGGAAAAGAATATCGTGAGCCAGCAGGACCACATTTAATGATTAACATGATGGGGGTCAATAATAAAGGCGATTATATTCTAACCCCTCCATTTATGGAGATTAATTTAAAACCTGGAGAAGTTGTGGATAAAGAAGCGATTCTTAAGTATATTCAGTGGTCAATATATGCAGTTACTGTTGATAAATATCGTATTGTCAAAATTCCAGAAGATGCACAAATTCAAGTGACTTACTATGATAAAGCTGAAAAGGATTATGTGACGAAGTCTTATCCAATTACAGAAAGTGGCTTTGTAGTTCCAGATTTATCTGAATATAAGAAAAATCCTAGTTTTAATTTAGTGGCAGATATTGAGATTGAAAAAGTAAACTAATTAAGAAGAATGCCTAATTTTGTTATAATTAGGCATTTTCTGTTAAGTAACATCGAGCTCTCTTAATATCAAAAATGCTAAAAGGAATATTAGGACTCAAAATCATTCCACTCATTTGAGGTAAAAAATAAATAAACTTTTTGCTGGATGTTTACAATTGTTTCAATGTTGCTTCATTTTGCACCGTTAAAAGTAGGTATTCTATACCTAAAGTTTAATAGATTGTTGGTTTTGTTGTTTTTAAAAGATGAATGATAGAGATGATAGTGTTAAAATCTAAACATCTTAAGTTAACAAGTAATTTGTTACAGATAAAAAATGGTTCATATCTATGTTAAAAATGTGATATAATCTATTCTATCTTAGTATAGAAGAGAGAACAGAAGGTTTTGACAATAAAAGCAGTCTTTTTCGACATTGATGGAACCCTTCTCAATGATCGCAAAAATGTCCAAAAAACGACACAAAAAGCTATTCAACAGTTAAAAAAACAAGGCATTATGGTTGGTTTAGCAACTGGTCGTGGGCCTGGTTTTGTGCAGCCTTTTTTAGAAAATTTTGGGCTTGATTTTGCTGTTACTTATAATGGGCAATACATTTTGACCCGAGATAAGGTTCTCTACCAAAATCAACTGCCCAAGTCCATGATTTATAAGATTATTCGGTATGCCAGTGATAAAAAAAGAGAGGTCTCTTTGGGGACTGCTTCTGGTTTAGCAGGGTCTCGCATTATTGACATGGGAACTAGCCAATTTGGGCAAGTGGTTAGTAGTATTGTGCCTAAAAGCTGGGTGAAGACGGTTGAGGGGAGTTTTAAGCATTTGGTTCGTAGAGTCAAACCTCAAAGTTTTAGCAACCTGGTGACCATTATGCGTGAGCCGATTTACCAGATTGTGCTAGTGGCATCAGCTGACGAAACCAGTAAGATTCAAGAAAAATTTCCCCACATCAAGATTACACGAAGTAGCCCTTATTCTTTAGATTTGATTTCGGTAGACCAATCCAAAATCAAGGGAATTGAGCGTCTAGGTCAGATGTTTGGATTTGAGCTATCAGAGGTGATGGCCTTTGGTGACTCAGATAATGACTTGGAAATGTTATCAGGTGTTGGTGTTGGTGTCGCCATGGGAAATGCCGAAGCTGTGGTTAAAAGTGGTGCTCATTTTACCACCGCTTCAAATAATCATGATGGCATTTCTAAAGCTTTGGCTCACTATGGACTCATCCATTTTGATGTGGAAAAAAGCTTTAAGAGCCGTGATGAGAATTTTAATAAGGTTAAGGACTTCCATCGTTTGATGGATGGAGATACGATTGAGACACCAAGAAGTTACGCCTTGACAGAAGCAGGACATCGCGCTGATTTTAAGGTTGAAGAAATCGTGGAATTTCTCTATGCTGCTAGTAAGGGAGATAAGCAGCAGTTTACCCAATCTCTCCTCAATTTACATGGAGCCATTGATAAAGCTGCCAGTAAAGTTCAAGATAAAAAACGAACAGAGTCACCATTGGTGGGGCAAGTGGACGCCTTGGCGGATCTCCTCTATTTCACTTACGGTTCATTTGTCTTAATGGGGGTTGACCCTCAGCCTATTTTCGAGACGGTGCATGAAGCTAATATGGGTAAGATTTTTCCTGATGGTAAGGCTCATTTTGATCCTGTCACGCATAAAGTTCAAAAGCCTGATGACTGGGAAGAGCGTTATGCTCCTGAATCAGCGATAAAAAAAGAACTAGATAAACAGCTCCAAAAATCCTTGCAGCGGCTTGAAAAATAAATCGGATGGTTAAATGTCCTTCAATAGCATAATACTTGATAAATAAATGATAGGTATCATTAGTAAACAAAAAGCAGCGCCCATAGGGCGTTGCTTTTGACATGAAGGGAGTAATTGACCTTTTTTTGATTAGTTCATCTAAAACCTAGTTGTAAGTTTTGTTTAAAGGGTTTTTGAGGTATCACGCACCACAAGCAAATCCACTTTGGCGTTACGCATGATGTACTCAGAAGATGAACCGATAAGGAGGCGTTCGAAGGTGTTGAGACCAGTAGCTCCGACCATGATTAAATCAATCTTTTCGCGATCTGGAATATCGTGAGCAAGTAAGGTTTTGGGATTGCCGAATTCAATAATTTGTTTGACGTTTTCGATACCCGCAGCTCGGGCTTGTTTCTCAAAGTCGCCTAAAACTTCTTTGGCTTCTTGCTCTAATCTTTCGTAGATATAGGTATCAAAAGTAGCAACACTTTGAAGTGCGCGTGTATCAATCACATGAGTCAAAAAGAGAGAAGCCCCATTGCGTAATGCAACGTTGACACCTTTGTTGAAGGCTAATTCAGACTCGTAGGAGCCATCGATAGCGACGAGGATACGTTCGTATTTTTGTGACATAAGATTGCCCTCCTTTACCATTTGTCAAAACAATAACTTTTATTGTTACTCTTATTATACTCTTTTTTGTTTGATTATGAAAGCGGTTTAATGTTTTTCCTGAAAGAAAAAGGATTCCTTGTAACAAATGAGGTTACCAAAATACTAACCCCCTCCTACAACGGCTTTTTGGTATACGCCCCGCATAATTTGCTTTACTAATCGGTTATGTTATAAGGTCGTTTTTGAAGTTTTTAGACTGAAAATTCCCTATCTGATATCGGGACTTGGAATTGATAAATTCTTTCTATTTTACTTATTTTGGTTTATAATATGGGATACGAGGTAAATGAGACTATGAAAATTATTGAAAAATCATCAAAATTAGAACATGTCGCCTACGACATTCGAGGTCCTGTTTTAGACGAGGCCAACCGTATGATTGCTAATGGTGAAAAAATCCTTCGATTAAACACCGGTAACCCAGCGGCTTTTGGGTTTGAGGCTCCTGATGAGGTCATCCATGATTTGATTGTCAATGCGAGGCTTAGTGAAGGGTATTCAGATAGCAAGGGTATTTTTTCTGCCCGCAAAGCCATTATGCAATATTGTCAGCTGAAAGGTTTCCCAGAGGTAGATATTGAAGATATTTATTTGGGAAATGGAGTGTCAGAATTAATTTCCATGTCATTACAAGCCCTGCTTGATGATGGGGATGAGGTGTTGGTTCCTATGCCGGATTACCCTCTATGGACAGCCTGTGTCAGTCTGGGTGGCGGAAAGGCTGTGCATTACTTGTGTGATGAAGAAGCGGATTGGTATCCTGACATTGCTGATATCAAATCAAAAATCACGAGTCGCACCAAAGCTATTGTGGTCATCAACCCTAACAATCCGACTGGTGCCCTTTACCCTAAAGAAGTCCTAGAAGATATTGTTACCTTTGCAAGAGAGCACCAGCTGATTATTTTTGCCGATGAAATCTATGACCGATTGGTTATGGACGGAGAGGAGCATATTGCCATTGCTAGTTTAGCGCCAGATGTATTTTGTGTATCCATGAACGGTTTATCAAAATCCCATCGTATTGCTGGTTTCCGAGTAGGTTGGATGGTCTTATCTGGGCCAAAAAATCACGTGAAAGGCTATATCGAAGGATTAAACATGCTAGCGAATATGCGCCTCTGCTCTAATGTGTTGGCCCAACAGGTAGTGCAAACATCTCTAGGCGGTCGTCAGTCCGTTGATGAGCTCTTGTTGCCAGGTGGACGTATTTTTGAGCAACGTAATTTTATCCATGAAGCCATTAATGCGATTCCAGGCTTATCTGCAGTCAAACCCAAAGCAGGTCTTTACCTTTTTCCTAAGATTGATCGTAATATGTATCGTATCGATGACGATGAAGAATTTGTGCTCCAATTATTAAAACAAGAAAAGGTGATGTTGGTTCATGGCAGAGGCTTCAACTGGAAGGACCCAGACCACTTCCGAATTGTGTACTTACCAACCGTGGAAGAATTAGAAGATGTTCAGGAAAAAATCACCCGCGTCTTACATCAGTACAAACGCTAATATATTTCTCATATCCACTTAATCAAAAAATACGAGGGATCACAATTGATGTGGTCTCTTTTGTGATGCATACGAGAGTAATGGCTTTTATAATGTGTGACACTAACTATCATTTATCTGGTCACTTTTATGAGATAAACTGAGAAAGTTACCACTATTACTTTGAATTGTCAAAAGAATAGATAATTTTCTGATAATTCCTTGCAAAAGTAGACTGGTTTTGTTATAATTGAAAAGCAAATAATTCGAAGGAAAAGGAAGAAAATGCCTAACTTATTAGAAAAAACTCGTAAAATTACGTCTATTCTACAGCGCTCTGTAGATAGCTTGGAGACAGAACTCCCTTATAATACGATGGCGTCTCGCTTGGCAGATATTATTGACTGTAATGCCTGCATTATAAATGGCGGAGGAACCCTACTTGGTTACGCCATGAAATATAAAACCAATACAGATCGTGTTGAGGAATTTTTTGAAGCTAAGCAATTTCCAGATACTTATGTCAAAGCAGCTAGCCGTGTCTACGATACTGAGGCCAATCTTTCAGTGGAAAGTGAATTAACCATTTTTCCTGTGGAATCGAAAGACATCTATCCAGATGGTTTGACAACGATTGCACCGATTTATGGTGGAGGTATGCGACTGGGATCTCTTATTATTTGGCGCAACGATAATGAGTTTAGTGATGAGGACCTCATCTTGGTTGAAATTTCAAGCACGGTTGTTGGGATTCAGCTGTTAAATCTTCAAACAGAAAACCTGGAAGAAACGATCCGCAAGCAAACAGCTGTCAACATGGCTATTAACACCCTATCTTATTCAGAAATGAAGGCTGTTGCAGCTATTCTTGGTGAATTGGATGGTAACGAAGGCCGTTTAACAGCTTCTGTTATTGCTGACCGTATCGGTATTACACGATCTGTGATCGTCAATGCCCTTCGTAAATTGGAAAGTGCTGGTATTATTGAAAGTCGCTCTCTGGGCATGAAGGGAACCTACCTCAAGGTTATTAATGAGGGAATTTTTGATAAATTGAAAGAATTTTAAGCTGAAAACATCTCTTTTTAAGAGGTGTTTTTTGGTTTCTGTTTTGGGTGGAGTCGGATGTCTTGACACCTGTAAAGAAATTTGTTACAATTGAGAGCAATAGAGGAGATAAGGGGGGTTCCCCTGTTTAGGAGATACTGATGAGAGCATTGATTTCAATTGACTACACAAACGATTTTGTCGCAGATGATGGGAAGTTGAGCGCAGGAAAAGCTGCCCACGCTATTTCGTCAACCATAGCTGAGGTGACCGAAAAAGCATTTGAGCGAGGGGACTATATTTTCTTTGCTATTGATTGTCATGATGAGAACGATCCATGGCACCCAGAAAGCAAACTTTTCCCCCCTCATAATCTTAAGGGAAGTAAAGGGCGTGAGCTTTATGGTCCTTTGGACAAAGTCTATCAACAGATAAAACAAGACCCTAAAGTATTCTGGTTAGATAAGCGTCACTATTCTGCTTTTTCGGGGACAGATTTGGATATTCGGCTGCGCGAACGTGGTGTTAATACAGTAGTCTTAACAGGAGTTCTAACCGATATCTGTGTCTTGCATACTGCCATTGACGCTTACAATTTAGGTTACAAGCTGGAGGTTGTTCGTTCAGCAGTTGCGAGTATATCAGATCAATCACACCAGTGGGCCTTGGCTCATTTTGAACAGGTTTTGGGCGCGACCATTATTGAGTAACAACAAAAAGAGGCATCAGACGATGTCTCCTTTTTAGTGGCTGCTAAACGACGTTTGGACGATAATCTATTTTTTGACAATGAGTTGAATGGCTTGATTGAGGCGTTCTTCTTGTAAAACAGGATCTGTTTCCGGCTCCTCAATAAGTTGGGCTATTTTCTCGCCTATGACCAATCCCATTGTGCTATTGATACTTGATCGAATAGCAGTTAGCTGTGTGATAATATCAAAACAGGCTTGTTCTTCTTCAATCATTTTTTGAACCCCACGTAATTGTCCCTCTGTCCGTTTAAGGCGATTAAGGATGTCTTTTTTCTCTCTTTTCATGGCTTACCTCATTTCTGAATTTTCATTATACTGGTCCTTGTTCCCTTTGTCAACTATGAGGAAGTGCTTGTGCTGCTCACTCTGATATTGTTTTTGAAGGAGATTGGAAGATTTCAGAATTCGCTATTCTCAAACTTTTTGATTGACTTTAAAAAGTCTACGTGTTACCCTTTACATACCCTGTGGGGTATAAAAAAAGAAAGGTCTTTCCCATGATCTCTAAACTATTAGCACGCATTTTTTCAAGAACACCTAGTATTTCAGTAGAAATGTTAGTTGAGCTGCTCAAACAGGACAAGCTACAGCTAGTGGATGTTCGAACACGAAAAGAATATCAAAGTGGTCATATTCGACAAGCTACCAACACTCCTCTGTCTGATTTAGCACAATTTCGAGGGGATAAACAGGAACCTCTCTATGTGATTTGCCAATCAGGTATGCGAAGTAAAAGGGCCTGCCGATTTCTTGCGAATCAGGGGTATCAAGTGGTTGATGTTAAAGGTGGCATGTCGCATTGGACTGATAACACTTTGTTAGTGAAAAAGAAATAAAGAGATAAGGAGAAACAATGAAGGTACTTATTATCGGTGGTGTTGCTGGTGGCATGTCAGCAGCTACTCGTTTAAGACGATTAAGGGAAGATGCAGAAATTATCGTGATTGATAAAGGGCCTTATGTCTCATTTGCAAACTGTGGCTTGCCTTTCTATGTATCTGGTGAAATCGCTGAGCGTCATCAATTATTGGTGCAAACGCCTGAACGTCTAAAAGCTCGATTTAATTTGGACGTCCGACCTGAGACAGAAGCTTTGCATATTGATCCAGTCAATAAGATGGTTACCCTTGAACATGATGGCAAGAGCTACCAAGAAAGTTATGATAAATTAATTCTCTCACCAGGGGCCAAACCCTTTATTCCCAATATTGATGGTCTGTCGGATGCTCAAAATATCTTTACCTTAAGAAATATCCCGGACTTAGATAAGATTATGGCAGTTGTTCAACAGCAACAAGTTGGGAAAGCCACTATAGTAGGGGCTGGTTTTATTGGTCTTGAGATGGCAGAAGCCCTTGTTAAAAAAGGTTACGACGTCACTATTGTTGAAAAAGCTGATCATGTTTTACCTCCTCTGGATGAAGAAATGGCGAGCTTTATTCAAAAAGAGTTGCAGAAGCAAGGGGTGACAGTTATCACAGGACAATCTCTAACAGCCATGGAAGAAGCAGGTAGAAAGCTTGTTTTGGAAGACGGAACACGTTTAGAGACCTCACTGACTATTTTGTCCGTGGGAATGCAACCAGAGTCACTTTTAGCCAAAGAAGCTGGATTGGCTTTGGGATTACGTGGCGGTATTTTAGTTGATGCTTCTTATCAAACAAGTCAACCAGACATTTATGCAGTAGGTGATGCCATTGTAGTGAAGCAAGAATTAACAGGTCAAGATGCCTTAATCGCTCTAGCTAGTCCAGCTAACCGTCAAGGACGTCAGGTAGCCGATGTTATCGCTGGGCTTTCTCGAAAGAGCAAAGGCAGTTTAGGAACTGCTATTGTGCGTGTCTTTGATTTAACTGCAGCTACAACGGGTCTAGGAGAAAAGGCTGCTAGGGATGCTTTTCAAGATGTAGCTGTTGTGCATGTGACAGGAAATGATCATGCTTCCTATTATCCAGGAGCTAGTTCAATGACCCTTAAATTAATCTTTAGTCAAACTGATGGGCGTATTTATGGTGCTCAAGCGGTCGGGGCTAAAGGAGTGGACAAACGGGTTGATATTCTAGCGACAGCTATTAAAGCCGGATTAAGCGTCGCTGATTTGCCGGAACTAGAGTTAACCTATGCTCCACCATTTGGTTCAGCAAAAGACCCTGTTAACATGCTAGGGTACGCTGCCTTGAATGTACTGGAAGGCCTTAGCCAATCCGTTCAATGGTACCAATTGGAAGAAGAGTTGGAGAAAGGCAAACGTTTATTAGATGTTAGAACGGCAACAGAATACGCTGCAGGACATTTTGATAATGGTATTAATGTTCCTTTAGATCAACTGCGTGATCGTCTAGAAGAACTGGATAAGAGTGTTTCCTACATTGTGAGCTGTCATAGTGGCCTAAGGTCCTATTTAGCAGAGAGAATCTTGAAACAAAATGGTTTTGATGTGCTCAATCTGGATGGAGCTTATGCCCTATACCAATCGATTTACCCAGAAAGGATTAGTCATGATTAGAACAGAATCTATATCAGCTTTAAAAGCAGCACGTCAAAAATATAACGTGGCCTTGATCGACGTTAGGGAAGCTGACGAATATACTTCAGGTCATGTTCCCGGTGCTATTAATATGCCTTTGTCTAGCTTTGTTCACCATTATCAAGAACTTGATAACGGCAAAGAATACCACGTGATTTGCCAGTCAGGAGCACGTTCAGCTCAAGCGGTTGCCTTTTTAGAAAGCAAAGGCTACTCTGCTGTGTCGGTAGAGGGTGGAACTCAAGCTTGGGATGAGGCTCTAACCTTTTAGAAATCCAGTTAATATAAATCGTTAAAAAAGACCTAAAGAGGTCTTTTTTTGTGACTTGTTAGGGACTAGAAGAAAAGGAATTGGCCAGAAGGGGGTAATTGAAAAAGAAAAGTGATGACTTTTACTTGAAAATGTTTTTAATATTGGATATAATATAGCATATATAATAAATAGTATATCACATATAAGAAAGGTTGTGATCTTATTCAACTAACTCAGCGGCAACAAACTATTATAGCGATTGTCAAAAAAGAAGAGCCTATCACTGGGGAGCATATTGCAGACCTCCTTCAAGTTACTAGAGCAGCCTTACGATCGGATTTGGTTGTTCTGACCATGTTGGGCATTTTAGATGCTAAACCCAAAGTTGGCTATTTTTACCAGGGGGAAGGCGTCTTAGCGACAGCTCAAACCTCTATTAGAGATGTCAAAGTATCTGATGTCATGGGTATCCCGCTCACAGCTCATCAAGACGATTCGGTTTATGACGTGATTGTTAGCCTCTTTATGGAAGATAGTGGAGGGGTATTTGTTTTGGATAAGGACAATTACCTTTGTGGCTTGGTTTCTCGAAAAGACTTGCTCAAGGCGGCGATAGGAGGTAGCGACCTAACCAAGCTACCGATTGGTATGGTTATGACTCGTGTTCCTAATGTGACCACTGTTTTGGAGGATGCCTCAGTTGGTCAGGCAGCGGATTTACTGGTTAAGCGAGAAGTTGATAGCTTACCCGTGGTTCGGTTAGATCCTGATTTTCCTGATAAAATGACCGTGGTAGGGAAGTTATCTAAAACCATTATTAGTCGTCTTTTTCTAGAATTGTAGGGATATTGAAGGAGGTTCTCATGGAAGACCAACTATCGATTTTTATTGTTTCTGACTCTCTAGGAGAAACGGCTAGAGCCTTAGCTAAGGCCTGTATTTACCAATTTCCCAATCATGACCACTGGGAATTTCGCCGCTTCTCCTATATTAATAGAGTCGACTTGCTTGACAAGGTTTTTGAAGAAGCTAGGAAAACAACAGCTTTTTTAATGTTTAGTTTGGTGGATGAAAAACTGGCAAGTTATGCTGAAAAACGATGCCAAGAAGAAGGATTCGTCTATGTTGATTTGTTAACAAACGTTATTAAGGCTATGGCTAGTATCTCGGGTGCTAAGCCGTTGGGAGAACCAGGAATCCTGCGGCGTTTGGACAATCATTACTTCAAACGTGTGGATGCGATTGAATTTGCAGTCAAATATGATGATGGCAAGGATCCGAGAGGGATTTTGAAAGCAGATGTGATTTTGCTGGGCGTGTCAAGGACGTCTAAAACTCCTCTTAGCATGTACCTTGCCGACAAGCAATTAAAGGTGGTTAATATCCCTTTGGTGCCCGAAATTCCAATTCCTAAGGAATTGAGTCAGGTATCTCCTAAGCGGATTATCGGATTGACCAACTCGCCTGAAAAACTCAATCATATTCGAAGCGAACGCTTAAAGGCGCTTGGTGTCTCGGGCTCAGCTAATTATGCTAAAATGGACCGCATTTTGGAGGAATTGGATTATGCAGATGCAGTCATGAAATCTCTCAATTGTCCGGTAATCAATGTCGCTCATAAGGCGATTGAGGAGACTGCAAGTATTATTTTAGAATTATTGACGTCAAATGGGGTAACTGTTGTTAAAGATTACGACAGGTAGTAGGAGGCTTATCATGGGAAAGACATTTGTTTATCGGTTTGATCAAGGTCACAAAGATATGCGTGATTTATTAGGAGGCAAGGGAGCAAATTTGGCTGAAATGACAGCTATTGGCTTGCCTGTGCCGCAAGGGTTTACCATTACCACAGAAGCTTGCAACGATTATTATGAGAAAGACGGCCAGGTCAGTTCGCTGGTGTTAGACCAAATTGATCAGGCCTTGTTGGAATTGGAGAAGGTTCAGGGGAAGGTATTAGGCAGTGACGACAACCCACTTCTTGTCTCTGTTCGGTCGGGGGCTGTTTTTTCCATGCCTGGCATGATGGATACCATTTTAAATCTTGGTTTAAATGATAAGAGTGTTCTTGGACTGGCTTCAAGTACTCAAAATGAACGTTTTGCTTATGATAGTTACCGCCGTTTTATTCAAATGTTTTCGGACGTGGCTATGGAAATCCCTAAGTACAAGTTTGAAGCGGTGCTTGATCGAATCAAAGAAGCTAAGGGGTATCGGAGTGATACCGATTTGACAACTGATGATCTCATGGCTATTGTAGCAGAATACAAAGCTATCTACCAAAGTGAAATGGGGAAAGCATTTCCTCAGGATCCTAAGGAACAACTGCTATTGGCGATTAAAGCTGTTTTTCGGTCTTGGAATAACCCAAGAGCTCGTATTTATCGTCAGCTCAATGATATTTCAAATCAATTGGGAACAGCGGTGAATATCCAGTCCATGGTTTTCGGCAATATGGGAGCAGATAGTGGTACGGGAGTTGCCTTTACCCGCAATCCTGCCACAGGAGAGGCTGTTCTTTTTGGAGAATATTTGATCAATGCCCAGGGAGAAGATGTGGTGGCAGGTATTCGGACACCGCAGAGCATTGCCACTCTGGAAAAAGAGATGCCAGCTATTTATGATCAATTTGTTGCTATCACCCAACTTCTGGAAAAACACTATCGTGATATGCAGGATGTGGAATTTACTATCGAGAAGGGCAAACTTTATATGCTGCAGACCCGTAATGGGAAACGCACTGCCAAGGCCGCTATCAAGATTGCTGTTGATTTGGTGAAAGAAGGGCTGATTAGCAAAGAAGAAGCTATTTTACGCATTGAGCCTAGCCAACTGGACCAGTTGCTCCATCCTACTTTTGACTCCAAAGCCTGTCAAGAAGCTCTTTGTCTAGCAAAAGGATTACCTGCCTCACCAGGAGCTGCTTCGGGTCGAGTTTATTTCCATGCAGAGGATGTGGTTGCTCATGCCAAACAAGGGGAACCTTGCCTTTTAGTACGGCAAGAAACATCTCCAGAAGACATTGAAGGGATGGTCAAGGCAACTGGTATTTTAACGGCTCGTGGGGGCATGACTTCTCACGCAGCAGTGGTTGCGAGAGGCATGGGGAAAACTTGTGTGGTCGGTTGCAGTCAATTACGGGTTAATGAAGCCGCAAAAACCATTGATATGGACGGCAGACAGATTCATGAGGGCGACTATCTTTCTATTGATGGCAGCACAGGCAGAGTTTATCTGGGAGAACTAGCCATGACCTCCGTAACAGTTGATGACAACTACACAACCTTTATGAGCTGGGTTGATGAGGCGCGTGATATGCTGGTCAGAACCAATGCTGACAACCCTCGTGATGCCCAAAAAGCGATTGACTTTGGGGCAGAAGGCATTGGTTTATGCCGTACCGAGCACATGTTCTTTGAGGAAGACAGGATTCCAGCTGTTCGTGAAATGATTTTGGCAGATGGTTTAGATGACCGTCTCAAAGCTCTGGATAAACTATTGCCTTTCCAACGTCAGGATTTTTATGAGATTTTTAAAGTATTGAATGGGAGAGCCTGTACCATTCGTCTCTTAGACCCGCCACTACATGAATTCTTGCCGCATGAGGAAAAAGCGATTAAGGATTTGGCAGAGCAGATGGGTTATCCCTTAGGTTACCTTCACAAACGCATTGCTGACTTGGAAGAATTTAACCCTATGCTGGGGCACCGTGGTTGTCGTTTAGCCATTACTTACCCAGAAATTTATCAAATGCAGGTTAAAGCCATTGCTCAAGGTGCAATCAAAGCTTTACAAGAAGGCTATGAAGTAACACCCGAAATCATGGTGCCGCTGATTAGCAGCGCTAAAGAGTTGGCTGCCTTACGCCCCCTCATTGAGCAAACCATGCAAGAAGAACTGGCAGCTGCAGATCAAGAGTTGGCTTACACCATTGGGACGATGATTGAAATTCCAAGAGCTTGTGTGACAGCCGATGACATCGCTCAGTATGCGGATTTCTTCAGTTTCGGCACAAACGACCTAACACAAATGGGCTTTGGTTTTTCCCGAGACGATGCTGGAAAATTCTTGGGGGAATACGTTGACAGGGGTATTTTTGACAAGGATCCGTTCCAGACCTTTGATCAGAAAGGGATTGGCCGTCTCTTTAGTACCGCCGTTTCATTAGGCAGTTCGGTTAAGCCTAAGTTGAAACTTGGCATTTGTGGGGAACATGGTGGCGATCCTGCTTCCATTGCCTTTTGCCACAGTCAAGGCCTGACCTACGTTTCTTGTTCGCCATTTAGAGTGCCGCTTACTCGCTTGGCGGCTGCTCAGGCTGCCATCAAAGCTTCAGGCCACAGTCTTACCCAAGACAAATAGAGTTTAGTTTGTCACACTTCCTGACTAAGGTTTTCTGACCTTAGTCAGGAAGTTTTTTGCTGTATGGCTTTCTAGAATTGCATCGGTCACCTATGGTAAATGGGCGCAATTATGATATAATAATTGAGACTATGTAAAAATGATGTGAGGAGTTTTTCCGCTACCTTTGGAGAATGGCAGAGCTGTTCTTTGGAATTGGAATACTTCTTGTCATCTTGGATGGGAGAAATCATGAAAATTTCTGAAGAAGAAGTTCGCCATGTCGCGAAGCTATCAAAATTATCATTCTCAGAAAGTGAGACAACAACCTTTGCAACGACCCTATCTAAAATCGTTGACATGGTTGAATTGCTGAACGAAGTTGATACCGAAGGTGTGGCCATTACAACAACCATGGCAGATAAGAAAAATGTGATGCGTCAAGATGTCGCTGAAGAAGGAACAGACCGTGCCTTGCTCTTTAAAAATGTTCCTGAAAAAGAAAATCACTTTATCAAGGTACCTGCTATTTTGGATGACGGAGGAGATGCCTAATGTCTTTTAATCATAAAACCATTGAAGAGTTGCATGACCTCCTTGTAGCTAAGGAGATTTCCGCAACCGAATTGACTCAAAAAACACTTGAAGACATCAAGTCTCGTGAGGAGGCTGTCGGGTCGTTTATCACTGTTTCAGAAGAAGCTGCTCTTAAACAAGCTGCGGCAATTGATGCCAAAGGTATTGATGCTGATAACCTCATGTCGGGTATTCCACTAGCTGTTAAGGATAATATCTCAACCAAGGGCATCCTAACCACAGCCGCTTCAAAAATGTTGTATAACTACGAGCCGATTTTTGATGCCACATCAGTAGCAAATGCCTACGCTAAAGACATGATTGTCATTGGAAAAACCAACATGGACGAATTTGCCATGGGTGGTTCAACAGAAACCTCTTATTTCAAGAAAACGAAAAATGCTTGGGACCACACAAAAGTACCTGGTGGCTCATCAGGTGGTTCGGCAACAGCAGTCGCTTCAGGACAAGTCCGTTTATCTCTTGGTTCAGACACTGGTGGTTCTATTCGGCAGCCAGCTGCATTTAATGGTGTTGTCGGTTTGAAACCAACCTATGGCACTGTTTCTCGCTATGGTCTCATTGCTTTTGGAAGTTCACTTGATCAGATTGGACCTTTTGCTCCGACAGTTAAAGAAAACGCCCAATTATTAAATGTGATTGCAAGTAGCGATATCAAGGATGCCACTTCAGCGCCTGTCCGCATTGCAGACTACACATCTAAGATTGGTCGTGACATTAAAGGCATGAAGATTGCCCTTCCTAAAGAGTATCTTGGCGAAGGGATTGATCCTGAGATTAAGGAAACGGTTCTTGCGGCAGCTAAACAATTTGAAGCCTTAGGAGCTACTGTTGAGGAAGTTAGTCTTCCACATAGCAAATATGGTGTGGCTGTCTATTACATTATTGCTTCGTCAGAAGCGTCCTCAAACTTACAACGTTTTGATGGCATTCGCTATGGTTTCCGTGCTGACGATGCTAAAAACTTGGATGAAATCTATGTTAACACTCGTAGCCAAGGCTTTGGTGATGAGGTTAAACGTCGTATCATGCTTGGGACCTTTAGTTTGTCATCAGGTTATTATGACGCTTATTTCAAAAAGGCCGGTCAAGTGCGCACTTTGATTATTCAAGATTTTGACAAGGTCTTTGCGGATTATGATCTTATTCTAGGCCCAACAACACCGACGGTTGCTTTTGGCTTAGACACACTCAACCACGATCCTGTTGCCATGTATTTGGCCGACTTATTGACCATTCCGGTTAACTTGGCTGGTCTGCCAGGTATTTCTATTCCAGCAGGATTCGTCGATGGCTTGCCAGTAGGGCTTCAATTAATTGGTCCGAAATACGCTGAAGAAACCATCTATCAAGCGGCAGCAGCCTTTGAAGCGGTGACAGATTATCACAAGCAACAACCGATTATTTTTGGAGGTGACAAGTAATGAATTTTGAAACCATTATTGGGCTTGAAGTCCATGTGGAATTAAATACCAATTCCAAAATTTTCTCACCTTCGTCAGCTCACTTTGGTGAGGACCCAAATGCCAACACGAATGTGATTGATTGGTCTTTCCCAGGGGTCTTACCAGTCATGAACAAAGGGGTGATTGATGCGGGCATAAAAGCAGCGCTTGCCCTTAATATGGACATCCATAAAGAGATGCATTTCGACCGCAAAAATTATTTCTACCCAGATAATCCTAAAGCTTATCAAATTTCACAGTTTGACGAGCCGATTGGCTACAACGGATGGATTGAGATTAAATTGGAAGACGGTTCAACCAAGAAAATTCGTATTGAACGCGCACACTTGGAAGAAGATGCTGGTAAAAACACTCATGGCACAGATGGTTATTCTTATGTGGACCTTAACCGCCAAGGAGTTCCTTTGATTGAGATTGTGTCAGAAGCCGACATGCGTTCTCCTGAAGAAGCCTATGCTTATTTGACAGCTCTGAAAGAAATCATCCAGTATACGGGTATTTCTGATGTCAAGATGGAAGAAGGCTCCATGCGTGTGGATGCCAATATTTCTCTTCGTCCTTACGGGCAAGAACAATTTGGAACAAAGACCGAATTGAAAAACTTGAACTCCTTCTCAAATGTCCGTAAAGGGCTTGAATTTGAGGTGGAACGTCAAGCCAAACTCTTGCGTTCAGGTGGTGTGATACGCCAAGAAACGCGCCGCTATGACGAAGCGAATAAGGGGACTATTTTGATGCGGGTCAAAGAAGGGGCAGCGGACTATCGTTATTTCCCAGAACCAGACCTGCCATTATATGAGATTGATGATGCTTGGATTGACGAGATGCGTGCTCAATTACCTCAATTCCCAGCTCAGCGTCGTGCTAAATACGAAGAGGAACTTGGCCTCTCAGCTTATGATGCTAGCCAACTAACAGCTACCAAAGCCTTGTCAGATTTCTTTGAAACTGCAGTAAGTCTTGGTGGCGATGCCAAGCAAGTCTCTAACTGGTTGCAAGGAGAAGTTGCCCAATTCTTAAATGCAGAAGGCAAAACCATTGAAGAAATCGCTCTGACACCAGAAAATTTGGTGGAGATGATTGCTATCATTGCTGATGGTACAATCTCTTCTAAAATGGCTAAGAAGGTTTTTGTGCATTTGGCTAAAAACGGTGGCTCAGCACGTGCTTATGTGGAAAAAGCAGGGCTTGTTCAGATTTCTGATCCAGCTGTTCTGGTACCAATTATTCATCAAGTCTTTGCTGATAATGAAGCTGCAGTGGCTGATTTCAAATCAGGCAAACGTAATGCTGATAAGGCTTTCACAGGCTTCTTGATGAAGGCAACCAAAGGTCAAGCCAACCCACAAGTCGCTCAACAATTATTAGCTCAAGAATTGCAAAAACTGTTAGATTAAACTTTTTTGAACAAACTTTTAGTTTGTTAAAAGGCAGTCACCCTGGAAGGTGGGCTGCTTTTTGTCTATTTGTTTTAGGCGGATTAGGATTGAAGTAGCGGAGTTGGTGACCTGCTATTCTTTTCAGTTCTGGAAATAGGAAAACTTGTAGGCTTAGATGGACTATCAAAGCTTCTAAAACTATGCTAAAATGGTTGGTGATGAAGCAGAGAAAGGGGATAGCATGTCAAAAACGGTTAAAGGTAGTTTAATGGTTCTTTTGGCAGGGCTAGCTTGGGGAATTTCAGGTGCTTTTGGTCAATATTTAATGGCTCATGGCACGGATGTTCATTTGCTAACGTCGTTAAGGCTCATGATTTCAGGGGTCGTCTTGACTGCCCTAGTCCTGTGGCGTCACAAAGAAAAAGTCATTGCCCTTGTGACCACTAAAAAACATTTCAAGGAACTCTTGATTTATAGTCTTTTAGGATTGGGGCTCAATCAGTACGCCTATTTGATGGCGATCCGTTATTCCAATGCTGGCACAGCCACTGTGTTACAGTATTTATCTCCTATTTTAGTGTTGATTTTTGTGTCCGCCACAGCTAAACGGTTGCCGACTATCACAGAATCTCTAGCAATTCTCTTAGCTATACTTGGCACAGTTATTATGGCTTGTCATGGAGATCTATCTCACTTAGCCATTAGCCCAATTGGTCTTTTCTGGGGAGTTTTTTCAGCCCTTACCTATGCTTATTGCGTGATTAAACCCGTTAATATGATTAAGACTTGGGGCAGCTTGATCGTTATTGGACTTGCGATGTTAATGGGAGGAGTGGTTTTTCCAATCGTAACGAGGGCTTGGCGCTATCCCCTTATGTTAACGGCTGATAATCTAATAGCCCTTATTGGAATTATTGGGATTGGAACTATTTTTGCTTATACCTTTTTCTTAAAAGGAGCTTCACTCATCGGTCCCGTTAAGGCGACTTTGTTGGCGTCCATAGAGCCAGTAGCATCGGTTTTTTTCGCCATTGTGCTAATGAAAGAACTTTTTTACGTTATTGATCTTCTAGGAATGGCTTTGATTTTAGTTGCTGTTCTACTGATTTCCTTTAGAGATTTGTTGCTTTATCAAAGAGAAAGATGGTTACTAAAAGCAGTCAAGAGGCAAAAAAGATTCTGAAGAAGTCTTGCTAATCGCTAATTTATTGCAAGTCAGTTAAAAATGATGATATGATAAAGGAATATTGAACATGATTTGGTCTTTAATTGTTGGTGCTTTTATTGGTATGATAGCTGGTAAAATCACTGAAAAGAGTCAATCCATGGGTTGTTTCACTAATATTGCAGCTGGTCTTATTGGATCAGCTGTGGGACAACGCTTATTTGGGGATTGGGGTATTCAGTTAGCTGGCATGGCTGTCTTTCCATCAATCTTGGGAGCTGCCATAGTGATTGCTCTTGTTTCAGCTATATTTGGAAAACGATAATAAAAAAAGGCTGCATGGCATAGCGCCAAACAGCCTTTTTTGCAACATAAAATGTCTTATCTTTTTATCGGTTGCTTTTCTATTATAGGCTTCTTATATGTAGATTTCATATCAGCTAGTTAACAAAAAATTGTTCATGTTACCGTTTTGACACCTTTTTGCAAAATGTAACTGTCACAAGAGGAACAGGGACGACTACGATTCGAAAAGTCAAAAATCCTCATAAGAGATTTTTAAATATCTCTGTTTTTGCAAGTGTTTTTGTTACATGCTATAATAATAAGAAGAGATTTTTGGAGGTTAACATGACGAAAACAAGACTCTATATTGCCAGACATGGGAAAACCATGTTTAATACCATTGGGCGTGCTCAAGGGTGGAGTGACACACCTCTTACCAAAAAAGGAGAAGAAGGTATCCGCGAATTAGGTTTAGGCTTAAAGGATTCAGGCATACCTTTTAAAGCTGCTTTTTCTAGCGATTCAGGCCGGACCATGCAAACCATGGAGATTATTTTGAGAGAATCTGAAAATGAATTCCTCCCGTACACCCGCGATAAACGCATTCGTGAGTGGTGCTTTGGTAGCTTAGATGGCGCTTACGATTCAGAATTATTTCTAGGTGTCCTTCCAAGAACAAAAGCCTTTGAAAACCGTGATAACCTACGTGATGTTCCCTATTCTGAATTAGCAGAAAGTATCGTAGAAGTTGATACAGCTAATTGGGCAGAACCGTGGGAAGTTCTTCGCAAGCGTATCTGGGACGGTTTTGAGGCGATTGCCTTATCCATTCAAAATGCTGGCGGCGGGAATGCTCTTGTGGTTAGCCATGGGATGACTATTGGAACATTTATGTGGCTAATCGATCCTGACCGTGAGAAACAATATATTGATAACGGCAGTGTCACTGTTGTCGAATTTGAAGATGGGCAATTTACCATCAAAACCATTGGAGATATGAGTTATCGCTACCGTGGCCGTGAAATAATAGAAGCAAAGTCAGATGAAGCATAATCATTTTAAATTATTATTACAAACACTGGTTGTCCTGCTCTTTGTCGGAGGTATTTACCTCTTTATTAAGCCAGAGAAGCAGGCCACCAAGACGCCTTCAAGTCAACAGGCAAGCAGTCAAAAAGTGGTCAAAAATAGCAAAGAGTCCACAGGGCTTCCTAAAGTCTCTCCAAAAGATTGGGAATTGATTTTAGTGAATCGGGACCATATAACTGAGGAATTGAGCCCAGAATTGGTTGATGTGAATGGGGTGTCGGTGGACAAGCGTATTGAACAGGCTACTGCTGATTTTTTAGCGGCAGCTCAGGCTATTGACCCACAAGAGCACCTTATTTCAGGTTATCGCTCCGTAGCTTACCAAGCAGAGCTGTACCAATCATATATTGATCAAGAAATGGCTAACGATCCCAGTTTGACTCGGGAGGCTGCCGAAGCTTTGGTTCAAACTTACTCACAACCTGCGGGAGCTAGTGAGCATCAGACAGGGCTTGCCATTGATATGAGTACCGTGGATAGTTTAAATGCCAGTGATCCTCAAGTGGCTCAAGCTGTTCAAAAAATAGCACCTGAATATGGTTTTGTGCTCCGCTTTCCCGATGGTAAAACCAAAAGCACAGGAGTAGGGTATGAAGATTGGCACTACCGTTATGTCGGTAAAGCCTCCGCTCGCTACATGACCAAGCACCGCCTAACCCTCGAAGAATATATCAGTGCTCTAAAGGAGAAACAATGAGAAGTCGACTGAAATTTCCCTATTTTATCACCATGCTCCTCTTCTTTTTAGTTTTGATAATTGGTCCTCTCCTTCTAAATAGTAGAATGGCTAGTGCGACAAAGGAAATCAACGTTGGTTACAATCAAGACCAATTTATTAAAAACCTTGCGCCAGAAGTTAAACCTCTAGCGGAACATTATGGGATTAGGCCTTCCATTTTGATTGGCCAAATTCTTCTAGAAACTGACAATGGAAGAACTTTACTGGCTGCTAAGTATCATAATCTCTTTTCTAAGGAGGCTGACTTAGGTCAGCCCGGCATCAGATTAAAAGATTCCCTAAAAAGTGGGCAAGTTGTCCGATATGCTGTGTATAAGGATAGGGAAAGTTCTATCAGAGATTATTTGAGTATGCTTAGTCAAGGGCAACAGATTGATAAACGACTATATCGAAGCTTGGCAACCGAAAAAGGTTATAAGGCTCCAGCACAGAGTCTACAAGATTATCGTTATAGCGAGGAGGCTACCTATGCCAAACGATTGATTAAAGTGATTGAAGAGAAAGACCTGACAAGTTATGATTGATAAAATTAGCACTCTAAAAAAAGAGTGCTAATTTTTTGAGTTTTTTCCTTGACATGTGTTTGGGAAGGAGTATAATGGAAATATAAATTAGCAGTCGAACACATAGAGTGCTAAGCGAAAGGGGTGATTGGTTTGTGATTACCGAGCGTCAAAATGACATCTTAAATCTCATCGTGGAATTATTTACACAGACTCATGAACCAGTTGGCTCAAAAGCTTTACAGTCAGTCATTGACTCAAGTAGTGCCACGATCAGAAATGATATGGCAAAGCTAGAAAGGCTAGGCCTCCTGGAAAAAGCACATACTTCTAGTGGACGGATGCCGAGTGCAGCAGGATTTAAGTATTTCGTGGAGCACTCGCTCAGTTTAGATAATATTGATGAGCAAGATGTTTATCAATTGGTCAAAGCATTCGATTTTGAAGCCTTTAGATTAGAAGATCTTCTCGCTAAAGCCAGTCAGATTTTAGCAGATATTACAGGGTATACGGCTGTTATTTTAGATGTTGAACCTGCTAGGCAGAAGTTAACAGCCTTTGATGTCGTTCAATTATCAAATCATGATGCCTTAGCGGTGCTAACTTTAGATGAATCAAAACCTATAACTGTTCAGTTTGCCATCCCTAAAAACTTTCTTAGCAAGGATCTTTTGGTTCTCAAGGAGATCGTGGATGAGCGCTTACTAGGTAGAGATGTGATGGATGTTCACTATAAATTACGAACAGAAATTCCGCAGATTGTTCAAAAGTATTTCACAGTGACTGACAATGTTTTAGATTTATTTGATTACATTTTTGAAGGGCTTTTTCAAGAGACCGTTTTTGTTTCTGGAAAAGTAGCAGCTCTGGACTATGCTGGCCTAGCTACTTATCAGTTCCTTGACCATGAGCAGAGACTTGCTTTGTCGATTAGGCAAAGCATGGCTGAAGATGACATGGCTATGGTGCGAGTAGCAGATAGCAAAGAGGCTGCTTTAGCGAATGTGACCTTGTTGACCTACAAATTTTTGATTCCTTATCGTGGATTTGGACTACTTAGTCTGATTGGGCCTATTGATATGGACTATCGCCGTAGTGTCAGCTTGATTAATGTTATTGGGCGTATTCTAGCTGTTAAATTACGAGATTACTACCGTTATTTGAACAGTAATCACTATGAAGTTAACTAAGGCTAGCTGATGCAATGAAAAAGTAAGAAAGAGGTGTTACCTTGTCAAAAAAAGCAAAAGAAGAGCAAGTCAAGGAAGAGTCACTTGACCAAACTGTTGAAGTAGAAGAAGTATCAACAGAAGAAGTGGTTGAGGAAACTCCTGAAAAAACAGACTTGGAATTGGCCAATGAGCGTGCCGAGGAGTTTGAAAACAAATACCTTCGTGCTCATGCAGAAATGCAAAACATCCAACGCCGTGCTAATGAAGAACGTCAAAACTTGCAACGTTACCGGTCGCAAGACTTAGCGAAAAAAATTCTCCCAAGTCTTGATAACTTAGAACGTGCGTTAGCAGTTGAGGGGTTAACAGACGACGTTAAAAAGGGACTTGAAATGGTTCAAGAAAGTCTCGTTCAAGCCCTTAAAGAAGAGGGTATCGAAGAAGTTGCTGTGGAAAGTTTTGATCACAATTTGCACATGGCAGTTCAAACCTTGCCAGCTGATGATGAACACCCAGCAGATAGCATTGCACAGGTATTCCAAAAAGGTTATAAACTACATGAGCGCTTGCTAAGACCAGCCATGGTTGTTGTTTATAATTAATTTTGGTGACTGCGCAGCGATTGCGAAGGTACTGAGCTCAAAAAGAAAACACAACACTTCGACCGCCAAGTCGTTAAACTAGACTAGTATAAGAAAAATATAAAAGAGGTATGACACATGTCTAAAATTATTGGTATTGACTTAGGAACAACTAACTCAGCAGTTGCAGTTCTTGAAGGAACTGAATCAAAGATTATTGCTAATCCAGAAGGAAATCGTACAACACCATCTGTTGTGTCTTTCAAAAATGGTGAAATCATTGTAGGTGATGCTGCAAAACGCCAAGCAGTCACAAACCCAGATACCATTATCTCAATTAAATCAAAAATGGGAACTTCTGAAAAAGTTGCTGCAAATGGGAAAGAATACACACCACAAGAAATCTCAGCTATGATTCTTCAATACCTTAAAGGTTATGCTGAAGACTACCTTGGTGAAAAAGTAACCAAAGCGGTTATCACAGTTCCTGCCTACTTTAACGATGCGCAACGTCAAGCGACAAAAGATGCTGGTAAAATTGCTGGTCTTGAAGTAGAACGTATTGTCAACGAACCAACAGCGGCAGCACTTGCTTATGGTCTTGATAAAACAGATAAAGAAGAAAAAATCTTGGTCTTTGACCTTGGTGGTGGTACCTTTGACGTTTCAATCCTTGAATTAGGTGATGGTGTCTTTGACGTATTGGCAACAGCAGGTGATAACAAACTTGGTGGTGATGATTTTGACCAAAAAATCATTGATTTCTTAGTCGAAGAATTCAAGAAAGAAAATGGTATTGACCTTTCTCAAGACAAAATGGCGCTTCAACGTTTGAAAGATGCTGCTGAGAAAGCTAAGAAAGATTTGTCAGGTGTCACTCAAACTCAAATCTCATTGCCATTTATCACTGCAGGTGCTGCTGGTCCTCTTCACTTAGAAATGAGCTTGTCTCGTGCTAAATTTGACGACCTTACTCGCGACCTTGTAGAACGCACGAAAACTCCAGTTCGTCAAGCCCTTTCAGATGCAGGCTTGTCATTGTCAGAAATCGACGAAGTTATTCTTGTTGGTGGATCAACTCGTATCCCAGCAGTTGTCGAAGCGGTTAAAGCTGAAACTGGTAAAGAACCAAACAAATCTGTGAACCCTGACGAAGTGGTTGCTATGGGTGCTGCTATCCAAGGTGGTGTCATCACTGGTGATGTCAAAGACGTTGTTCTTCTTGACGTTACCCCATTGTCACTTGGTATCGAAACAATGGGTGGTGTCTTCACAAAACTTATTGATCGTAACACCACTATTCCAACGTCTAAATCACAAGTCTTCTCAACTGCAGCAGACAACCAACCAGCCGTTGATATCCACGTTCTTCAAGGGGAACGCCCAATGGCAGCAGACAACAAGACTCTTGGACGCTTCCAATTGACAGATATTCCTGCAGCTCCTCGTGGTATTCCACAAATTGAAGTAACATTCGATATCGATAAAAATGGTATTGTTTCTGTAAAAGCAAAAGACCTTGGTACTCAAAAAGAACAACACATTGTTATTAAGTCAAATGATGGTCTTTCAGAAGAAGAAATTGATCGCATGATGAAAGACGCTGAAGCAAATGCTGAAGCAGATGCGAAACGTAAAGAAGAAGTTGATCTTAAAAACGAAGTTGACCAAGCTATCTTTGCAACTGAAAAAACAATCAAAGAAACTGAAGGTAAAGGCTTTGACGCTGAACGTGATCAAGCACAATCAGCCCTTGATGAATTGAAAGCTGCACAAGAATCAGGTAACCTTGAGGACATGAAAGCAAAACTTGAAGCGCTCAACGAAAAAGCACAAGCTCTTGCAGTTAAAATGTATGAACAAGCAGCCGCAGCACAACAAGCAGCGCAAGGTGCAGAAGGCGCTCAAACAAGTGATTCATCAAATGACGATGGTGTTGTAGACGGTGAGTTTACGGAGAAATAAAACAGTCCTGCGGACTGTTTTATCCCATGAGCCTAGAGACAAAGAGCGAGTGGTTAAGGTTTACAGACTAAAAAAGCGTGTGCTTGCACACAAGGAAGTTTATCTTTTTCACTCGGATTTTAGGTTGTGCTCAATTTAACTTACAAATATGGTACAAACTCAGAGGTTGACAACCAACCTCTGTTTTTGGCTAAGAAGAACTAAAGAGGAATTTCATGAAAAAAGTTGCTTGTCTGATTTATCCATATTTTTCCCTTTATGAAGTGACGGCCTTAACTAGTACACTTGTTCTTTCTTTTGGTGTTGATATTGACTACATCGCAACATCCAAAGACCTCATTGTTTCAGAGGACGGGCTCTCTTGTCAGGCTACAAAAACTCTTGAGCAGATTTCCATTGATGATTATTCTTGCCTCATCCTACCAGGAATGATTGACTTTAAGCCGGCCTTACGTGATAAGGAGTTGCTCACATTTTTAGCTGGTCTAAATGAAGAATCTATTCTGATTGCTGCAATTTCATCGGCTCCCATTTTATTGGCGAAAGCAGGGCTTCTAAAAGACAAAACTTTCACTGGAGGAATTTGGCAAAATTTCTTTGATTACTTTGACTTTATCCCAAAGGAAAATTTCAAGCCACTTTCAGTTTTGAAAGACCAAAATATCGTGACAGCAATTGGCTTTGCTCATCAGGAATTTGCAAGAACAGTCCTCACGTCGCTTAATTTAACAGAGGATGCGAATAAATTCTTCAGAGAAGAAGCGACCTACGCAGAAGAAGACTTAGTTTTTAATCTTTCAGAAGAGGAATTTGAGAATTTCAAGTCAGACTTTGACGCTGATCTCATTTCAAAATAACCTTTACAGAAAGGAAAATGTTCTTAACTGAACACGGGCTACTTTCTAAATTTCAAAGAAAGGAATACAAGTTCGATTATTCGAACACAGGCCAAAGCGTGTAAAATCCCTTTTGCGGATTTGCACACGCCTACGACTCTGCGAAAAAAGAGAAATACCTCCTAGATACGAGAGTATCTTCGTCGGATTTCCTATTTTTCATTGAGCCGTTTTACGGCTTGGTATCTTACATTATGAACAATACAGAATATTACGATCGTCTGGGGATTTCTAAGGATGCGTCCCAAGATGATATTAAAAAAGCTTATCGAAAAATGTCTAAGAAATATCACCCAGACATTAATAAGGAAGCTGGTGCTGA
The DNA here is from genome assembly GCF_900459225.1 of Streptococcus dysgalactiae subsp. dysgalactiae. Lineage (NCBI taxonomy): Bacteria > Bacillati > Bacillota > Bacilli > Lactobacillales > Streptococcaceae > Streptococcus > Streptococcus dysgalactiae. The sequence goes on along the minus strand of NZ_UHFH01000003.1, from coordinate 1,797,452 downwards.
ACAAAAGTATAAGGATGTCCAAGAAGCTTATGAAACGCTAAGTGACTCTCAAAAACGCGCAGCTTATGACCAATATGGTGCAGCAGGCGCCAACGGTGGCTTCGGTGGGGGAGCAGGCGGCTTTGGTGGATTTGATGGAGGCGGCTTTGGCGGTTTTGAGGACATTTTCTCAAGTTTCTTTGGTGGCGGTGGCATGCGTAACCCTAATGCTCCTCGTCAAGGAGATGACCTACAATACCGTGTTAATCTTTCCTTTGAAGAGGCGGTTTTTGGTGTTGAAAAGGAAGTTAGCTATAATCGTGAAGCAACTTGTGGCACTTGTTCAGGTTCAGGTGCCAAACCTGGTACCAGTCCAGTAACTTGTCATAAGTGTCATGGTTCAGGAGTGATGACTGTTGATACTCAAACCCCACTTGGAATGATGCGTCGACAAGTGACCTGTGATGTCTGTCATGGTACTGGTCAAGAGATTAAAGAACCCTGCCCAACTTGTCATGGTACTGGTCACGAAAAGAAAGTTCACAAAGTTTCGGTTAAAATCCCAGCTGGTGTAGAAACTGGTCAACAGATTCGTCTTCAAGGTCAAGGGGAAGCAGGCTTTAATGGAGGTCCTTATGGCGACCTATTCGTTATTTTGAATGTCTTACCAAGTAAGAAATTTGAGCGAAATGGTTCGACGATTTATTACAGCCTAGACATTTCCTTTACCCAAGCAGCTTTAGGGGATACTGTGGACATTCCGACAGTACATGGTGATGTGGAAATGGCTATTCCAGCAGGAACGCAAACTGGTAAAACCTTCCGTCTTAAAGGAAAAGGGGCACCAAAACTCCGTGGTGGTGGCCAAGGAGATCAGCATGTGACTGTTAATATTATCACTCCAACTAAACTTAACGATGCTCAAAAAGAGGCTTTAAAAGCCTTCGCTGAGGCAAGTGGTGAACAACCATTACATCCAAAGAAAAAAGGATTCTTTGATAAAGTCAAAGATGCTTTAGAAGATATTTAAACGACGTCAACGTATGCATTTAGAGAGTTATTTCTTTAAATGCGTACGTTTTTTTTAATTTTATGGTGATAGCGAAAACGTTTTCGGTGACTTCTGTCAATTTTTTTCTTGCCAAAGAGAAAAAACTGGTGTATTATATTTAGGTAATTAATTTGATTATCAAATCATTTATTTATAAAATAATTTTGTTATCAAATAAATTATCAGAAAAGAGGACTGTGATGCCGTTTAACTATATCATTTTTGACATTCAAGACGACCTTGCGACGCTAACCTTAAATCGTCCAGAGGTTTCAAATGGCTTTAATATTCCAACTTGCCAAGAAATCTTACAAGCTTTGACGAAAGTAAAGGAAAATCCATCCGTACGCTTTTTAATGATTAAAGCTGTTGGGAAAGTTTTCTCCATTGGTGGGGACTTGGTTGAGATGCAAACTGCGGTTGAAAAGGATGACGTGCAATCATTGGTTAAGATTGCGGAGTTAGTCCAAGAAATTTCTTTTGCGATCAAACAACTTCCGAAACCGGTTATTCTTTGTGCAGATGGTGCAGTAGCTGGAGCAGCATTTAATATTGCTTTGGCAGCGGATTTTTGCATTGCCAGTACCCAAACAAAATTTATTCAAGCCTTTGTGAATGTTGGTTTGGCACCAGATGCGGGAGGTCTGTTTCTACTAACACGTGCTGTTGGTCTTAATCGTGCCACTTATCTTGTCATGACGGGCGAAGGGGTGACGGCAGAAAAAGGGCTTGACTATGGCTTTGTCTATCGTGCAGCCGAGTCCGATAAGTTAGACAAAGTCTGTCTTCAACTGTTAAAACGGTTAAGACGTGGGTCTTCCAATTCCTATGCTGGAATGAAGACTTTAGTGTGGCAGAGTTTCTTTACCGGCTGGGAAGAGTATGCTAAAAAAGAACTTGACATTCAAGAAGAGCTAGCCTTCAAAGAGGATTTCAAAGAAGGTGTCAGAGCTTATGGCGAAAGACGACGACCAAATTTCCAAGGGAAGTAAGACAGCTATTGTTTGCAAAATACTTTGACCTTTGATATACTTTGATTGTCAAAGTTTATTGCTAGGAGGTGTTTACTTGGAATATGACAAAATTAACCAATACTTAGTTGATATTTTCAACCGGATTTTGGTTATCGAAGAAATGAGCTTAAAGACGAGTCAGTTTAGTGATGTCTCTTTAAAAGAGATGCACACCATTGAGATTATTGGAAAATATGATCAGGTGACGCCAAGTGACATTGCTAGAGAACTAATGGTGACATTGGGAACAGTAACCACTAGCTTGAATAAACTGGAAGCAAAAGGCTACATCGAAAGAACGCGGTCAAGTTCAGATAGACGGGTGGTTTACCTGTCACTAACAAAAAAAGGTCGCCTTTTGGATCGCCTTCATGCTAAGTTTCACAAAAACATGGTTGGACATGTGATTGCTGATATGAGTGACGAAGAGATGCAAGCGTTAATGCGCGGACTAGGTAACCTACATCAATTTTTGGAGGATTTGGTTTAAATGGTCTTTTCGAAAATCAGTCAGGTGGCTCACTATGCTCCCAAACAGCTAGTGACCAATGATGATTTAGCAAACATAATGGATACCAGCCATGAGTGGATTTTTTCTCGAACCGGAATTGCCCAAAGGCATATTGTCAGAGAGGAGCTCACTAGTGATTTGGCGAGTCGAGTCGCAGAACAACTCTTGACAAAGTCTGGTCTAGCAGCTGATGCAATTGATTTTATTATCGTTGCGACGATTAGTCCTGATGGTACAATGCCCTCGACGGCAGCAATTGTTCAAGCGACTATTGGTGCTACGAGAGCCTTTGCTTTTGATCTAACAGCTGCTTGTAGTGGTTTTGTCTTTGCTTTGACTATGGCTGATAAGCTCATCTCGTCAGGGTCCTATCAAAAGGGGATGGTGATTGGGGCAGAAACCTTATCAAAACTCATTGATTGGAAAGACCGGACGACAGCTGTTCTCTTTGGAGATGGCGCTGGAGGTGTTCTGCTAGAAGCTAGTCAAGACCAGCATCTCTTAGCAGAATCTTTACATACAGATGGAGCGCGTGGGCAGCATTTGACTTCGGGGCAAACGGGACTTTCTTCCCCATTCTCTCTTAGTCAAGAAGTTACCCACACTATCCAAATGGATGGGCGCGCTATCTTTGATTTTGCGATTAGAGATGTGTCTAAAAACATTTCTGGGATAATTGAGCAATCAGGTCTAACTAATGATGATTTAGATTATCTCCTGTTACATCAAGCTAATCGTCGTATCCTGGATAAAATGGCTCGGAAAATTGACTTTCCTAGGGAGAAGTTCCTTGAGAATATGGAACATTATGGGAATACCAGTGCAGCTAGTATCCCAATTCTCTTATCAGAAGCTGTCCAAAATGGGCAGATTAGACTAGATGGTACCCAAAAAGTCTTGCTCTCCGGTTTCGGTGGAGGTTTGACATGGGGAAGTCTAATTGTTAAAATCTAGTTATATCATGTGCCTAGCACATTTATAAAAATAAATTTATATTTTTAAGGAGAAATAAAAATGGCAGTATTTGAAAAAGTACAAGAAATTATCGTTGAAGAACTTGGTAAGGAAACAGAAGAAGTAACATTAGAAACAACTTTTGATGATCTTGATGCTGATTCACTTGATGTTTTCCAAGTTATTTCAGAAATCGAAGATGCCTTTGATATCCAAATTGAAACTGAAGAAGGTTTGAACACTGTGGGTGATCTTGTTGCCTACGTTGAAGAAAAAACAAAATAAAACTAGGATTGACTGATATAGCAGCAACTGATTAAAAGTGAGCTGTCCCCTGTCTCTATCATGACTGGATAATATAAGATGTATTAGTCAAACCGTTGGGGTGAGATTAGACCCTTTTTAGGATCTAGCTCACTCTTTCTTCTTATCATGATAGTTTGATTATCAAATTATTCTCCTTATTACTTATAGAAGGTTATTATGAAAACACATATTACAGAATTACTTAATATTGATTATCCCATTTTTCAAGGAGGTATGGCCTGGGTCGCAGATGGTGATTTAGCAGGAGCAGTGTCCAATGCTGGTGGGCTAGGTATCATCGGTGGGGGAAATGCTCCAAAAGAAGTTGTTAAAGCCAACATTGACCGTGTTAAAGCGATTACGGACAAACCCTTTGGGGTGAATATCATGCTGTTGTCACCTTTTGCCGATGATATTGTTGATTTGGTTATTGAAGAAGGTGTCAAAGTTGTCACAACAGGTGCAGGAAATCCAGGAAAATACATGGAACGTCTGCATCAGGCAGGTATTATTGTTATTCCAGTGGTTCCAAGTGTGGCTCTTGCCAAACGGATGGAAAAACTTGGTGTCGATGCAGTGATTGCTGAAGGCATGGAAGCTGGAGGACACATTGGTAAATTAACAACTATGACTCTCGTGAGACAAGTGGTCGAAGCTGTTTCTATCCCTGTGATTGCGGCAGGAGGGATTGCCGATGGCCGTGGAGCAGCAGCAGCCTTTATGCTAGGTGCTGAAGCTGTCCAAGTTGGCACACGCTTTGTTGTGGCTAAAGAATCTAATGCCCACCAAAATTTTAAAGATAAAATTTTGAAAGCAAAAGATATCGATACGGTGATTTCTGCTCAGGTTGTGGGTCATCCTGTTCGGTCTATTAAAAACAAATTGACCTCAGCTTATGCCAAGGCTGAAAAAGAATTTTTAACAAATCAAAAAACGGCAGATGATATTGAGGAAATGGGAGCAGGGTCTCTTCGAAACGCAGTTGTCGACGGTGATGTGGTAAATGGTTCTGTTATGGCAGGTCAGATTGCTGGTCTTGTGAAGGAAGAAGAGAGCTGCGAAGCTATTCTAAAAGACATTTACTACGGTGCTGCCAGTGTTATCCAAGAAGAATCTAAGCGCTGGCAAGCAGCTTCTTTAGATAACTGAGCTACAAGGTAAAGGATAATGACAATGACAAAAACAGCCTTTTTATTCGCTGGCCAAGGTGCTCAAAAATTAGGAATGGCAAGAGACTTTTACGATCACTTTGCTATTGTTCGCGAAACCTTTGACCAAGCTAGTCAAGTATTGGGATATGATTTGCGTCGTCTCATTGACAGTGATCAGGAAAAACTCAACCAAACCAGCTACACTCAGCCAGCTATTTTGACCTCGTCGATTGCTATCTATCGTGTTTTAGGTTTGCATCACATTAAACCAGATATGGTAGCAGGACTTTCTTTAGGAGAGTATTCTGCTTTGGTGGCATCTGGAGCTCTTTCTTTTGAAGACACGTTAGCTTTGGTAGCTAAAAGAGGTCGCTTGATGGAAGAAGCTGCCCCATCGGGGTCTGGTAAGATGGTTGCTGTGATGAATACAGATGCTCAGATTATCGAAGAAGCTTGTCAACTAGCAGCTGTGCACGGAGTGGTATCTCCGGCTAACTATAATACCCCAAGCCAAATTGTCATCGGTGGGCAGGCAGAAGCCGTGAATGTTGCCGTTGAATTATTGAAGGAAAAAGGTGTTAAACGCTTAATTCCTTTGAATGTTTCAGGGCCTTTCCATACAGCCTTGTTAAAACCAGCTAGCCGTTTATTGGCGAGAGAATTAGAACATTATACCTTTAATGATTTTAATATTCCTCTTGTTGGTAATACTGAAGCAAGTATTATGGAAAAAGACCGTATCCCAGAACTATTAGCCCGTCAAGTCATGGAGCCTGTGCGTTTTTATGATAGCATTGCCACTTTGACTGAAAACGGAGTGACTCAGGCTATTGAGATTGGACCAGGTAAGGTCTTGACAGGATTTGTGAAGAAAATTAACAAACAATTGCCATGCAGCAGTATCGAAGACATGGTAAGCTTACGCTCATTTTTAGATAGATAGAGAGGAAACTCATGGAAATTAAAGGGAAAAATATCTTTATTACAGGTTCAACAAGAGGTATCGGTTTAGCGATGGCTCATCAATTTGCCAGCTTAGGAGCTAATATTGTCTTGAATGGTCGCTCTGCTATCTCTGATGACCTCGTTGCCAGCTTTGCAGATTACGGGGTAACTGTCGTCGCTATTTCTGGAGATGTTTCAGAAGCATCCGATGCTAAACGCATGGTCAGCGAAGCTATTGAACATTTAGGTTCAGTTGATGTTTTGGTGAATAATGCTGGGATTACCAATGATAAATTAATGCTTAAAATGACGGAAGAAGATTTCGAACGCGTCTTGAAAATCAATTTGACTGGAGCCTTTAACATGACACAAGCAGTCTTGAAGCCGATGTCCAAGGCTCGCCAAGGAGCTATTATTAATGTTTCTAGTGTGGTTGGTTTAACAGGAAATATTGGTCAAGCGAACTATGCTGCTTCAAAAGCAGGTTTGATTGGTTTTACCAAGTCTGTTGCCCGTGAAGTTGCTGCTCGGAATGTTCGAGTAAACGCTATTGCACCAGGATTTATCGAATCAGATATGACAGACGTTCTTTCTGAGAAGATGCAGGAGCAAATTTTAGGACAGATTCCTATGAAACGCATCGGAAAAGCGCAAGAAGTTGCCCAACTAGCAAGTTTCTTAGCTGGACAAGACTATATTACAGGACAAGTTATCGCTATTGATGGCGGTATGACAATGCAATAAGGAGACGTAGTGAAATGACATTTAAAAGAGTAGTAGTAACAGGTTATGGATTAACATCTCCAATAGGGCATGATCCTGAAACATTTTGGAACAATCTGAAAACTGGTCAAATCGGTATTGGTCCTATTACTAAATTTGACACCACTGATTATGCGGTCAAAAATGCGGCTGAAATTCAAGATTTTCCATTTGACAAATACTTTGTGAAAAAAGATTTGAACCGTTTTGATATGTATTCTCTTTATGCTCTTTATGCAGCGATGGAAGCTGTTGAGCATGCTAACTTAGATATTGATAGCATTGATGCCGATCGTTTTGGGGTTATTGTTGCCTCAGGAATTGGTGGTATCCAAGAGATTGAAGAACAAGTCATTCGCCTACATGAAAAAGGGCCAAAACGTGTGAAACCAATGACCTTGCCAAAAGCCTTGCCAAATATGGCTGCAGGTAATGTGGCCATGAAATTGAAAGCACAAGGAGTATGTAAATCAATTAATACTGCCTGCGCTTCTTCCAATGATGCGATTGGAGATGCTTTCCGTGCCATTAAATTTGGAACGCAGGATGTGATGATGGTTGGCGGTTCAGAAGCGGCTATCACAAAATTTGCGATTGCTGGTTTCCAAAGTTTAACAGCCTTGTCAACAACTGAAGACCCAAGCAGAAGTTCTATTCCATTTGATAAAGATCGTAATGGCTTTATCATGGGAGAAGGATCAGGAATGCTCGTTTTAGAAAGCCTAGAGCATGCGCAAGAACGCGGGGCGACGATCTTAGCAGAAATTGTGGGTTATGGAAATACCTGCGATGCTTACCACATGACCTCTCCTCATCCAGAAGGATTGGGTGCGCGTAAAGCTATTCACCTAGCCTTACAAGAAGCTGGTATTGAGGCGAGTGATATTAATTATGTCAATGCTCATGGAACATCAACGCCAGCCAATGAAAAAGGCGAGAGTCAAGCGATTGTAGCCGTTCTTGGTAAGGATGTTCCGGTGTCTTCAACAAAATCGTTTACGGGTCACCTTCTTGGTGCTGCAGGAGCGGTGGAAGCTATTGCAACTATTGAAGCTATGCGCCATCACTACGTTCCAATGACGGCTGGTACTCAAGCCTTGTCAGAAGATATTGAAGCAAACGTCATCTTTGGAGAAGGAAAAGAAGCGGCTATCAACTATGCTATTTCAAATACCTTTGGCTTTGGTGGTCACAATGCGGTACTAGCATTCAAGCGTTGGGAGGATTAACGTGAATATTCAAGAAATCAAGGATTTGATGGCACAGTTTGATGCCTCAAGCCTACGTGAATTTTCATTTAAAACAAATGAAGGTGAGTTAGCCTTTAGTAAAAATGAACAACATTTTGTCCAAGCTGTATCTAGTCAAGAGCAAGGAACGCCTGCGCCGCAGGTAACTAATGTCCCGAGTCCAGTCATTTCGGAGACGCCTGCTTCAACCCCACCGTCGGAGAGTATCGTTGAGGAAACAATACCATCAGAAAAAGCTGTAGCTGAAGGTGATATTATTGAAAGTCCTCTGGTTGGTGTAGCCTATCTTGCAGCTAGTCCTGACAAGCCGCCATTTGTGGCAGTCGGAGATACCGTAAAAAAAGGACAAACCCTTGTGATTATCGAAGCCATGAAGGTGATGAACGAAGTGCCAGCGCCATGTGATGGTGTGATTACAGAAATTTTGGTATCAAATGAAGATGTCATTGAATTTGGACAAGGATTGGTGCGGATCAAATGATGGATATTAGAGAAATTCAAGCAGTTTTGCCTCATCGCTACCCGATGTTATTGGTTGATCGTGTATTAGAGGTGTCAGAGGATCGCATTGTTGCCATTAAAAATGTGACCATTAATGAACCTTTCTTTAACGGGCATTTTCCTCAGTATCCGGTTATGCCAGGTGTTCTGATTATGGAAGCTCTGGCTCAAACAGCCGGTGTACTGGAATTGTCAAAAGAAGAAAATAAAGGGAAGTTGGTTTTTTACGCGGGCATGGATAAAGTGAAGTTTAAAAAACAAGTCGTTCCTGGGGACCAACTTGTCATGACAGCCACTTTTATCAAGCGCCGTGGCACGATTGCTGTTGTGGAAGCTAAGGCAGAAGTGGATGGCAAGCTAGCAGCAAGCGGGATATTGACCTTTGCCTTCGGGCAATGAGAATAACGATTCTCCGGAGGAAGAAACCCTTATGTTTAAAAAAATCTTAATTGCCAATCGTGGGGAAATTGCGGTGCGTATTATCCGCGCAGCGCGTGAACTTGGGATTTCCACAGTTGCTGTTTATTCAGAAGCAGACAAGGAAGCTCTTCACACGATTTTGGCAGATGAAGCTGTCTGTATTGGACCAGCCCGTTCCAAGGAATCTTACCTGAACATGAATTCCGTCTTGTCAGCAGCTATTGTGACAGGAGCGCAAGCTATTCATCCAGGCTTCGGCTTTTTAAGTGAAAATTCAAAATTTACGACCATGTGTGAGGAGATGAACATCAAATTTATCGGCCCTTCCGCATCGGTTATGGATAAAATGGGTGATAAAATCAATGCCCGTACTGAAATGATCAAGGCAGGAGTGCCAGTTATTCCAGGATCAGATGGTGAAGTTTATAACGCCCAAGAAGCCTTAGCTATTGCCAATAAGATTGGCTATCCTGTTATGTTAAAAGCATCGGCAGGTGGCGGTGGTAAAGGGATTCGTAAAGTGGAGACAGAGGCAGATTTGGAAGCAGCTTTTAATGCTGCCAGTCAAGAAGCCCTAGGTGCTTTCGGAAATGGAGCCATGTATCTAGAAAAAGTCATCTATCCAGCTAGACACATTGAGGTGCAAATTTTAGGTGACGCTCACGGAACGATTATTCACTTGGGTGAACGTGACTGCTCCTTGCAACGGAATAACCAGAAAGTCTTGGAAGAAAGTCCGTCCATTGCTATTGGCAATACGCTTCGCCAAGAAATGGGAGAAGCAGCGGTTAGAGCAGCTAAAGCTGTAGCCTATGAAAATGCAGGAACCATTGAGTTCTTGTTGGATGAGGACAGTGGGGAATTCTATTTTATGGAAATGAATACCCGTGTTCAAGTTGAGCATCCTGTCACAGAATTTGTAACAGGAGTTGATATTGTCAAAGAACAAATCAGAATTGCAGCAGGGCAACCTCTTTCTGTCTCTCAAGATGACATCACCATTACTGGACATGCTATTGAATGTCGTATCAATGCGGAAAATCCTGCCTTTAATTTTGCGCCGAGCCCAGGAAAGATTACAGATTTGTATATGCCAAGTGGTGGTGTAGGGCTACGCGTGGATTCGGCTGTTTACAGTGGCTACGCTATTCCTCCTTATTATGATAGTATGATTGCCAAGATCATTGTTCATGGGGATAATCGTTTTGATGCTTTGATGAAAATGCAGCGAGCCTTGTTTGAATTGGAAATTGAAGGTATCATTACGAATACTGATTTTCAATTGGACTTGATTTCCGATAAACGAGTGATTGCAGGAGACTATGATACCTCCTTCTTGATGGAAACATTTTTACCACATTACAATAAAGATTAGGAGAAGGTATGGCCTTATTTCGTAAAAAAGATAAATACATCCGTATTACTCCCAATAATTCCCTCAAAGGCTCGGTGAGTCAGGTTATCCCAGAAGTGCCAGATGAACTTTTTGCCAAATGCCCAGCTTGCAAGCATATGATTTACAAAAAAGATTTAGGTTTAGCCAAGATTTGCCCGACTTGTTCTTATAATTTTAGGATTTCTGCCCAAGAGCGGCTGATCTTAACAGTTGATGAAGGCTCTTTCCAGGAATTATTTACAAGTATTGAAACCAAGGATCCGTTACGTTTTCCAGGTTATCAGGAAAAATTACAAAAAGCCAAGGAAACAACTGGTCTGCATGAAGCTGTTTTGACAGGGAAGGCTATGGTTAAGGAGCAAAAGATTGCTCTTGCTATTATGGATTCTCACTTTATTATGGCTAGTATGGGAACTGTTGTTGGGGAAAAAATTACCCGATTGTTTGAATTGGCTATCGAAGAAAACCTGCCGGTGGTGATTTTTACGGCTTCAGGAGGCGCCCGTATGCAAGAGGGGATTATGAGCCTTATGCAAATGGCCAAGGTCTCTGCAGCTGTGAAAAGACATTCTAATGCAGGCCTCTTTTACCTCACTATTTTGACAGATCCAACTACTGGTGGGGTAACAGCTAGTTTTGCCATGGAAGGGGATATTATTTTAGCAGAACCTCAATCCTTGGTTGGATTTGCTGGACGCCGTGTTATTGAAACCACAGTACGTGAGAATTTGCCGGATGATTTTCAAAAAGCAGAATTTTTACAAGACCATGGTTTTGTAGATGCTATCGTGAAACGAACAGAATTGCGAGACAAGGTTGCTCACTTGGTAGCATTTCATGGAGGTGGCCAATGACAGATGTATCAAGAGTTTTGAAAGAAGCGCGTGATCAAGGGCGTTTAACCACCTTGGATTACGCTAGCCTTATCTTTGATGATTTTATGGAGCTGCATGGGGATCGTCATTTTTCAGATGATGGTGCTATCGTTGGTGGTTTAGCTTACCTTGCAGGTCAACCAGTCACGGTTATTGGTATCCAAAAAGGTAAAAACTTACAGGATAACTTAGCAAGAAACTTTGGGCAGCCCAATCCTGAAGGTTATCGGAAAGCCCTACGTTTAATGAAACAGGCAGAGAAATTTGGACGACCAGTTGTGACCTTTATCAATACAGCTGGTGCTTATCCTGGTGTTGGTGCCGAGGAACGTGGCCAAGGAGAAGCTATCGCTAAGAATTTGATGGAAATGAGTGACCTCAAGGTTCCCATTATTGCCATCATTATCGGTGAGGGAGGCTCTGGTGGCGCATTGGCCTTAGCGGTTGCCGATCAGGTCTGGATGCTTGAGAATACTATGTATGCGGTTCTTAGCCCAGAAGGCTTTGCTTCTATTTTATGGAAGGATGGTTCAAGGGCGACCGAGGCCGCTGAATTGATGAAAATCACAGCGGGTGAACTCTACAAAATGGGAATAGTAGACCGTATTATTCCAGAACATGGTTATTTTTCAAGTGAAATTATTGAGATGATAAAAGCCCATCTCATCGAAGAAATGGGCAATTTACAAGCGAAACCGCTTGAACAATTATTAGAAGAACGTTACCAACGTTTTCGTCGCTATTAAAAATCCTTTTGGAGTCTCCCTACGTGTTTATCAAGCTAAGGGAGGCCTTTCCAAAAGGGTTTTTAACTGGTCTCGTAAATAAGGAAATAAGTATACTAATAAGACTTTTGATAAACTAGTGTGAAGAAAAGTGTTGTTAAAGGGGCAATGTAGTGAGTTTCAAGTGATGTGGTAACTCTTTAAAATAGTAAACCCCAGAAATCATTTTAATTGATCTCTGGGGTGAGTTTATTATTTAGGTGAAATGACGGTTTCGCCACCCATGTAAGGGCGGAGTACTTCAGGGATGGTAACAGAACCATCTTCGTTTTGGTAGTTTTCTAAAATGGCTGCTACGGTACGACCGACAGCAAGTCCTGACCCATTAAGGGTGTGAAGAAGTTTGACCTTACCGTCAGCCTCATCACGGTAACGGATTTGAGCACGACGTGCTTGGAAATCTTCTGTATTTGAACATGATGAAATTTCACGATAGGTATTTTGAGCTGGAATCCAGACTTCAAGGTCATAAGTTTTAGCAGCTGAGAAGCCCATGTCGCCAGTGCAAAGGGCGATAACACGGTATGGTAAGCCGAGCTTTTGAAGAATATTTTCAGCATTGGCTGTCATTTTCTCCAACTCTTGGTAAGATTTTTCTGGTTTAGCAAACTTGACCATCTCAACTTTGTGGAATTGGTGTAGGCGGATAAGACCACGTGTATCACGTCCTGCAGAACCAGCTTCAGAGCGGAATGACGGGCTCATCGCTGTAAAGTAAATTGGGAGCTCTTTGCCATCTAGAATTTCCCCACGGTAATAATTGGTCAATGGAACTTCTGCCGTTGGGATCAGAACAAAGTTTGTGTCTGATAACTCAAAGGTATCTTCCTTGAATTTTGGATATTGACCTGTACCAAACATAGAATCATGGTTGACCATGTATGGCGTGATGATTTCCTGATAACCCTCTTTGATATGTTCATCCAACATAAAATTATATAGGGCACGTTCCAAACGAGCGCCAAGATTTTTATAGAATAAGAAACGAGCACCTGTAACCTTTGCTCCACGTTCCCAGTCTAGAATATCGAGATCTTCACCTAAATCCCAATGAGCCTTAACCTCAAAGTCAAAGTCACGAGGAGTGCCCCAACGGCGAATTTCGACATTGTCCTCTTCATCAGCACCAACAGGAACAGAATCGTGAGGAGTATTAGGTAAAACAGTGATGATGTCAGTCACTTGCTGGTCGATATCAGCGAGCTGGCTATCAATGGTTTTGATGTCGGCAGAAACGTTTTGCATGTCAGCAATCTGTTGGCTAGCGTCTTCTTTTTGGCGTTTTGCTTGGGCGATGGCTGCAGAAGCAATATTACGCTCTGCTTTTAATTCTTCTGATTGAACGAGAAGAGCACGACGTTTTTCATCAAGATTCTTGAGGTGTGTTAGAGTATCTTCTGAAACCCCACGGATTTTTAATTTGGCAGCGACAGCGTCAAAATCGGTTCGAATACGTTTAAGATCTAGCATAAATAAACTCCTTTGAGATAGATAGTTATTAGTAGCTGTCAGTGAACCAGACTGAGTCAAGTGGCTAAGTCCGTTATTCTCTGACGATAAAAAAACACAGATGATGAAGCTGCTGGAGCGCTTTGGCGCGGTTCCATCCAGCTTCACAATCTGTGCACTTAATTGTTATTTTGTTGACGACACGGTAGAATTTCATATCGTTTTCCTATCTGTTCACAGCGACCACAGACTTTCTGAAAGGAAAAGGGATATTACTTATCCGTTAGCACTATTATAACAAAAAACAAGAAAAAGTAAACTCAAATAAGGAGAACTTTTTTCCTAAATTCACAAACACTAGTGTTTGTGTAAAGCCTTAAAAAGCTAGTCGTAAAAGAACCTTAATGTTTTTTTAAGAAAGAGACTTGTGGTAAACTAAGATTATGTCAGAAAAAAACACATTATTGGTTAATAAGCATCACTATGGCTTAGACCTTTTACGTATCATTTCCATGTTTATGATTGTGATTACACATGTTTTAGGAAAAGGTGGTCTGAGGTCAAGTGTAGAAGGTCAAGCAGATGCTTATTTTATTACAACCTGGGCCATTCAAGTTTTTGTTTATGGTGCGGTTAATTGTTACGCTTTAATCAGTGGCTATGTTGGCCTACACTCTCACTATAGATACTCTAAGTTACTCTCTGTTTGGGTGCAGGTCTTTTTTACACTTTCGGAATGACCTTGGTTTTCGCTTTGCTGGGATTTCCAGTGAGCTTAACTAACTGGCGACAAGCTCTTTTTCCTATTGTTAGCGGTAATTACTGGTACATGACAGCTTACTTTGGGCTCTTGATTTTTATGCCCATGATAAATGGTGGCTTGAAAGCCATGTCTGATCGTCAATTAAAACGGCTTGTGATACTGATGTTGACGATCTTCTCATTGGTGCCTGCACTCATGAATAACAGGGTAGCAGAATTCTCCTTGAGTAAAGGATTTGAAATGACTTGGCTCATCATTCTTTATATCATTGGTGCCTATTTGAGAAGGATTGACCTAGAGGTCTTCAAGACAAGGTACTTGGTAATGACTTATCTCTTGTCCTTGATTGCGACTTATGTCATGAAATTTATGGTAGGTAATATTTGGTACTGGTATGTTTCTCCAACGTTAACTTTGGGGGCCATTGCTCTTTTTATCCTTTTCGCTAAAATGACTATCCAACCTAACAGTTTGTTGAGGTCTTTTATTCTGTTAGTTTCGCCAACAACTTTAGGTGTCTATTTAGGGCATCTTCATCCTTTGCTCGTTAAATTTGTTATCCGAGATTTTGCAGAACCCTTTGTCAACGCTCCTATTTTTGTCTATCCTTTTTTGATTTTTGGCGTGAGTTTTATTATTTACGTTTTAGCTTTTGGGCTTGAAAAGGTGCGAATTGTTCTTTTTAGACAACTTGGTTTTCAACAGGTCTTGTCGTGGGTGGATCGTACCTTTCCATTTGAAGACTAAAGGATTGTAAGAACAACTGGTTCACTAGGTGAACTGATCTCAATTTTCGTTCAATTGCTTCTTCAAAAAGTAAAAAAATAACCGATAAAAAACCAGAGCAGCTAGTCTACTCTGATTTTTTTGCTTTTGGAAATAGTTTTGCTATAAGTGTTTGAATCAAGGTTGGCAATTTGATCACTTTATCATTGCCAATATGTTGGCGGGTGATTTTTAAAATCTTTCCAGAGTCTCCAGAAGCAAATAAAAACTTGCCTTGATCTGTAAAAATTTCAAAGTGACGACTGACTTTTTTTCCTGAGACATTGGCACCAATGTGATTAATGGCTGACCAGGGAATTTGGATGTAGTCATTGACATTTTTATCGTTATAAAATTCAAGGGCCTTGTCACCCAGTAAGATGTGACCGACTTTTCCTCCTATTCCTAGGTAGGAAACGGCCTTTGTCTTGTACTCGACACTTGTGTTTAAAGATTGAGCCATGTGAGTTCCTTTCACTGATTAGTTTTAGTTATTATACCATATTTTAAACATGAGTTTGCTCAAAATCTCATCAAAAAAGAAGTCTGAGAGAGTCCCAGACTTCAATAGATTGATTACATGATATGTGCAACGTGAGCAAGGATACCAAATGCAAACAAGCCAATGATGATTGCGATTGGAGAAACTTTTTTCTTCAATAACCACATGCAAAGGAATGTAAGCAATAGTCCAGCTAAACCAGGGATAAGTGAGTTCAACTGACCTTGAAGGGTTTGAGCTTGAACTTTATCAAGACTCATACCACCCATTGCTTGACCAAGGATAGTTTTCAATTCAGCACCTTTTACAGCACCGTCTGGGAAGACCACATAAGCGCCTTCTGACAATTGTTTACCAGGAAGGTCAATAGTGAAGTTGATAGATACCCAACGTTGAACAAGAACGGCAAGGATGAACATACCAAGGATTGATGCCCCTTTAGTGATGTCTTGGAGGATACCACCTGACATGTCTTTAGTGATTTCAGAACCAGCTTTATAACCAAATTCTTGAGTATACCATAGGAATGACATACGGATAAGGTTCCATCCAATGAAGAATAGAAGAGGACCAACGATGTTACCAGATTGAGCTAAAGAAGCACCAAGCGCACCAAGGATAGGACGTACTGTAAACCAGAATACTGGATCACCGATACCAGCAAGAGGTCCCATCATACCAATTTTAACCCCTTGGATAGCTTTGTCATCGATTGGAGTACCATTTGCGCGCTCTTCTTCAAGGGCAAGTGTTACACCGATGATTGGAGCAGCAACGTATGGGTGTGTGTTAAAGAATTCCATGTGGCGCTCAAGAGCAGCAGCACGGTCTTCAGGAGATGTATACAATTTTTTAAGAGCAGGGATAAGTGCGTAAGCCCAACCCATGTTTTGCATACGTTCATAGTTCCAAGAACCTTGTAAGAATTGTGAACGCCACCAAACACGTTGACGGTCTGATTTAGTTAATTTAATTTGTTCAGTCATTTGTTCTTACCCCTTTCTAGTAGTCTTCTAAGATGTCGCCGATTGGATCAGCTGAACCTGCTGCATTACCACCGTTGCCACCTTTTTTAGAAAGGTTAAGGTAGATGAAGGCAATTGCAACACCGATAACACCCATAGCAATAAGGGTTAAGTCAGTAACAGCTGCAAGAGCAAAACCAAGGGCGAAGAATGGCCATACTTCACGAGTAGCCATCATGTTGATAACCATAGCATAACCTACGGCAACAACCATCGCACCACCGATTTGCATACCTTCGTTCAACCAGTTTGGCATAGCGTTCAAAACAGATTGCACTGCTGAAGTAGGAACAGCAACAAGAAGAGCTGCAGGGATAGCGATACGCAATCCTTGAAGAAGAAGTGCGATAAAGTGGAAGCGTTCAACACCTGCGAAGTTACCTTCAGAGGCAGCCTTGTCACCAGCGTGTACAAGGGCAGTTGACAAAGTACGAACGATCATTGTAAGGAAAAGACCAGCAACAGCAAGTGGGATAGCTGTTGAATAAGCAAATGTAATTCCTTTTTGAGTAAAGTCGCCACCTTTAACCATGATGATAGCAGCAGCAACAGAAGCAAGTGCAGCATCAGGGGCAACGGCAGCACCGATGTTTGCCCAACCAAGAGCAAGCATTTGAAGTGTACCACCGAGGATGACACCAGCTTCAAGGTGACCAGTTACAAGACCGATTAACGTACACGCAACAAGTGGTTGGTGCATTTGGAATTGGTCGAGGATACCTTCAAGACCAGCAAAGAAGGCAACGACAACGACCAAAACTGCAGAAATAATTGAAATATCTGACATTTTGTAATCCTTTCGAAGTGTAGTAAACGATTGGCTATTAGCTAAGTAATGAGCAACCGTTTTAAAACCTTATAGTGTTTGAACCTTATTTAACGTTAGCTTTTTGGATAAGATCAAATAAGTTTTTCTTAGAATCGTTAGGTACTTTACGGACATCGAATTTAACACCCAAGTCACGCAATTTTTCAAAAGTAGCAACATCTTCTTTATCCATTGATAAAACGTTGTTAACCATTGTTTTACCAGTTGAGTGAGCCATTGAACCAACGTTCAATTCTTCAATTTCAACACCACCTTCAATCGCCCGAAGAGCATCTTGAGGGTTTTGGAAGAGAATAAGTGCATGTGTGTTACCAAAACGAGGATCTTTAGAAGCTTCAATCAATTTGCTGATTGGCACAACGTTAGCTTTAACACCACCAGGTGCCGCTTGCTTGATCAATTGTTTACGAAGGTCATCTTGAGCAACCTCATCTGAAGCAACAATGATACGATCAGCTTTAGAAGCTGGTGTCCACGCTGTTGCCACTTGACCGTGTAAAAGACGTGTGTCAATACGAGCAAGGTTGATTTTTAATTTACCGTCTCCGATGACAGTTCCAGCAGGAATAGCTCCTTGAAGTGCGTTAACAACTTTTTCAGTTGCAGCAGTTTTTTCGACTGGGTTAAGTTCTTCAGGAAGGGCTTTAATACCGTCCTTAGATTCCTTAATGATGTTTGCAGCAACTTGTTCAACACCTGCACCAGCATCCATAAGACGTTCAGTGTAAGCTTGAATAAGCATAGGCAAGTTGAGACCAGTGATGATTGCCATTTTGCGATCAGGATTTTCTCCTGCCACACGACTAGCTTGGTTAAATGGAGATCCGCTCCAAAGGTCAGCTAGTACAAGGATTTCATCATCAGCATCAAATTGTGCGATAGCATTGTTGAAGTGTCCATACAAATCATCTGGTCCTTCATTTGGCATGAAAGTAACAACTTGAACTTTCTCTTGTTCACCAAAAATCATAGAACCTGATTGATGAATACCTTCAGCAAATTTACCATGGCTGGCAATAATAATACCGATACCCATTCTTGTTCTTCCTCCTTTAAAATATTTTTCGTTGAAATGAAGAAGAATAATCTCCTTCCAAAACTAAATTTTGGCAATTCTTTTTCACTTAAACGAAATTCAAGAACGTTTCTATTTTAAAACGTTTTCACTAAAAAATCAAGCCCTTTCGGAAAAATAGTACAAAATATGAAAAAATTTTCAGAATTTAGTACTGAATAGGTAGATTATTGATATAACAGGTATTTTCATGCTGTATAAAATGAAGAATATGCTGAAAAATGTTGAAATAATTAGAGCTGTTTTCATTTTTGGGTAAACGCCACAACAAGAAACCCCTTTGTTTTCTGAAAACAAGAGGTTTCGTTTGTTGTCATAAGAAAAGCTCTTCCAATTTTTTGGCCACACCATCTTCTTCATTTGAAAAATCGAGTTGTTGATCCGCATAAGGAAGTAAGACTGGACTTGCATTTTTCATAGCATAGCCAGTTCCAGCAAAGGCTAACATCTCAGTATCATTGTGTTCATCACCAAAGGCGATTAAGTCTTTTTTATCCATATTGAAGATACCTAGAAGGTAATTCAGGGCGTAAGCTTTGTTAATGTTTTTGGATGAAATTTCAAGGATATTAAGAGGACCGCCCCAAGAATCAATTTCAATCTCATCGTTGAAGAAAGCACGCATGTTTTTGGCAAGAGCATATTTGTCCTCGTGATGCGTTTGCATCAGTAAAGCATTTGGGTTTCGAGTAATTTTAGTAATTTCCAAAGCCATATCTGGCGTGATTTCGTCAACACCAAAAAGTTGAGGATCGATGCTTTCAGGTTTAGTCATCGTAATATAGAAGTTTCGACGATACTCACTGGCAATGAAGTCCATTTGAAAGTCATCTTGATATTTGAGTAACTTTAACAAATAGTCTTTATCTAAGGTGACATTATGTTCAAAGGCCCATTTTTGTTCTGGCATATGAGTTAAAGAGCCGTTAAAAGTGATAATAGGGGTTTTTAAATCAAGTTGGAGATAATAATCCAAGGCCATGCGATAAGGTCTTCCTGTTGAAATAATGACCTGATGGCCCTTGTCTTGAACGGCTTTGATAGTCTTTTGGGTATAAGTAGAGATGGTATTATCATGGTGCAACAAAGTTCCATCCAAATCGATAGCAATCATTTTTTTAGTCATGGTTAAATTATATCAGATTTTGTCGTCAGTGGAAGAAGAAAGCTAAATTAAGCGCATTCATTAAGGAAATATTCTAAAATTTATTTTTTTAATCAAAAAAATAATTAAAAAGCATTGAAATAAGAACGATAAGATGGTAATATAAATTTATCGTTCGATAAAATACGAACAATTAATAATAAGGTAATCCGAGCTTATCTATTGGTTAGATAGGGGCTTTTTTGATTTTACCTAAGATTAGTTAAGGAGACTCCATTTAAATGGAAAAGTTTTTTAAGTTAAAAGAGAATGGAACCAGTGTTTCAACTGAGATTATGGCTGGTTTAACAACATTCTTTGCCATGTCCTATATTTTATTTGTTAACCCTAGCATTTTGAGTGCTTCAGGGATGCCTTCTAAGGCAGTGTTTTTAGCAACCATTATTGCAGCTGCTATATCAACTTTGATTATGGGACTATTTGCCAATGTTCCTTATGCATTAGCACCAGGGATGGGGCTTAACGCTTTCTTTACTTACACAGTTGTTTTTGGACTTGGGTTTTCATGGCAAGAAGCCTTGGCAATGGTCTTTGTCTGTGGTTTGTTTAATGTCTTTATTACCGTTACCAAATTCCGTAAAAGTATTATTAAGGCTATTCCTGTCAGCTTACAACATGCGATTGGTGGTGGGATTGGTGTCTTTGTAGCCTATTTAGGATTTAAAAACGCAAACATCATTACTTTTTCTGCTTCAGCCGCTAATATTGTAACTGTGAACGGTGTCGAGCCTGCCAAAGCTACCGCTAAAACATTTGCTGACGGTGTGTTTTCGATTAATGCGAATGGGGGAGTAGTGCCAGCTATTTCAACTTTCACTGATCCAAGTGTTTTATTAGCTATTTTTGGATTGTTATTAACAGCAGTGTTGGTTATCCGAAATGTTCGTGGTGCTATTTTGATTGGGATAGTTGCGACAACGCTTGCGGGAATTCCTATGGGAGTTGTTGATTTATCAACTCTTAACTTTGATGGCAATCACATTGGATCTGCTTTTTCAGAACTTGGAACCACCTTCTTAGCTGCCTTTGGAGGTATGCAGTCACTCTTTAGTGATTCTAGCCGCCTGCCACTTGTTTTGATGACTATTTTTGCTTTTAGTTTATCAGATACATTTGATACCATTGGGACATTCATCGGTACGGGTCGCCGTACAGGTATCTTCTCGCAAGAAGATGAGAACGCCCTTGAAAACAGTACTGGATTTAGTTCAAAAATGGACCGTGCTCTCTTTGCAGACGCTATTGGTACGTCAATCGGAGCCTTGTTTGGAACATCAAATACGACAACTTACGTCGAGTCAGCCGCAGGTATCGCTGAGGGTGGGCGTACAGGTTTAACGGCTGTCTCAACAGCTGTGTGCTTCCTTTTATCAACATTACTATTGCCATTAGTAGGTATTGTTCCGGCAGCAGCAACAGCGCCAGCTTTAATTATTGTTGGAGTGATGATGGTCTCTTCTTTCCTTGATGTCGATTGGAGTAGATTTGAAGATGCTCTT
Source organism: Streptococcus dysgalactiae subsp. dysgalactiae (assembly GCF_900459225.1). NCBI lineage: Bacteria > Bacillati > Bacillota > Bacilli > Lactobacillales > Streptococcaceae > Streptococcus > Streptococcus dysgalactiae. Next base: position 1,776,481 of record NZ_UHFH01000003.1, on the reverse strand, counting down.
CCAGCTTTCTTCGCAGCTTTCTTTATGGCGCTTTGCTATTCTATTTCATATGGTATTGCGGCAGCCTTTATCTTTTACTGCTTAGTGAAAATCGTGAAGGGAGAAGCTAACAAAATCCACCCAATTCTTTGGGGATCAACCTTCTTGTTTATCCTAAACTTCATTATTTTAGCTATTCTTTAACAAAAAGAAAATGATACTCATAGAGAATACTCTCGTAGTTGGATTTGGTTTCCAATTAAGGGAGTATTTTTCATTGTTGTTCTACCTCAACTGACGTTTAGAAAGGAGGGGACGCTTCAATCTGAAAGACACCTTAGGGTGGCGCTTGGAAGTCTCTTTCTTTTCTGATATAATATGGCTATGTTTTATAGTGAAAATGAAAATAGCCTGATTGCCTATGGGCAAATGATTGGGAATTGCTTATCGGCGGGACATGTCATTGTCTTAACTGGTGATTTAGGTGCAGGAAAAACAACTCTTACCAAAGGCATTGCCAAAGGTTTAGGTATTGACCAAATGATTAAAAGTCCCACCTATACCATTGTCAGAGAATACGAAGGGCGGCTTCCGCTGTATCACTTAGATGTCTATCGAATTGGCGATGACCCAGACTCTATTGACCTAGATGATTTTCTATTTGGTAACGGTGTTACTATTATTGAATGGGGAGAATTGTTAGGTGAAGGGTTGCTAGAGGATTATTTGGAGATTACCATTACCAAACAAAACGATGGACGACGGCTATACGTGGTTGCTCATGGTGAGCATTCACAACAGTTACTTGAGGCAATTTCCCATGAGTGAGAAAACTGTTACGCTTGAAGAAGGACAGCCGCAAGATGCAAATGCAGTATTGTCTTTGATATCAGCCGCAGCTGAGGAAACTGATTTTATCACTGGTATTGAACCGATGTTAGAGGCAACTCCTCAAGACTTAGCCAGTTTTCTGGCAAGAAGCCAAGAGTCTTTGATTGATTTTTGCTTGTTGGCGAAAATAGATGGCCAAGTCATAGGCCTTCTTAATCTTGCTGGAGAAATGCTGTCTGCCAAAAAAGCTGCAGTTGACTTGTTTATGTTAGTAGCCGAGCCTTATCGTGGTTATGGTATCGGTCAGTTACTGCTAGAAGTTGCACTGGATTGGGCTCAGGAGACCCCTTATATCGAAGCTCTTACGTTAGAAGTTCAGGTGAGAAATAGCAGAGCTATTCACCTTTATAAAAAATATGGCTTTCATATTGACGGCACCATAGAAAATGGTGCCAAATCAAAAGATGGAGATGACCTGGCAGTTTACCGCATGTGTATGCCTCTGGGTTAATAAGTGAATCAATGAAAATTGGAAAAAAAATAATAGTAATGTTGATGGCGATTGTTTTGACGACAGTCCTGGCGCTAGGTGTTTATCTAACGAGTGCTTATACTTTCTCAACAGGAGAACTATCAAAAACCTTTAAAGACTTTTCGACATCTTCCAAAAAAAGTGATGCGATTAAGCAGACCAAGTCTTTTTCTATTCTGTTAATGGGGGTAGATACAGGTTCCTCAGAGCGAACTTCCCAATGGGAAGGAAATAGTGATTCCATGATTTTAGTGACGGTCAATCCGGAAACTAAAAAAACAACCATGACCAGCTTAGAACGCGACATTCTCATCACCTTGTCTGGTCCAAAGAACAATGACATGAATGGAGCTGAAGCTAAGTTGAATGCTGCTTACGCAGCAGGCGGTGCCCAAATGGCTATCATGACTGTCCAGGACCTTTTGAATATCACTATTGATAATTATGTTCAGATTAATATGCAAGGGCTCATTGATTTGGTGGATGCGGTTGGCGGCATTACCGTAACTAACGAGTTTGATTTCCCCATTTCAATTGCAGATAATGAACCAGAATACCAAGCTACAGTTGCCCCTGGGACTCATAAGGTTAATGGAGAACAGGCTTTGGTTTATGCTCGTATGCGTTATGATGACCCGGAAGGTGACTATGGGCGTCAAAAGCGTCAACGGGAAGTGATTCAGAAAGTGCTGAAAAAAATTCTTGCCTTAGACAGTATTAGTTCTTATCGTAAGATTTTATCTGCAGTAAGTGGAAATATGCAGACCAATATTGAGATTTCATCAAATACCATTCCAGGTTTATTAGGTTATCGGGATGCCCTAAAAACGATAAAAACTTATCAATTAAAAGGAGAAGATGCGACCTTGTCTGATGGTGGTTCTTATCAAATTGTCACTTCTGACCACTTATTAGAAACCCAAAATCGTATTCGAGGTGAATTAGGACTTCGTAAGGTCACTCAACTTAAGACCAGTGCCACAGTCTATGAAAACCTTTATGGCTCAAGAAAGAGCCAATCTTCTGATAATAGCTATGATTTTTCAGGGCAAAGCCCATCCTATTCTGATAGTAACAGCTATTCTTCTTACTCAGGTGTAAGTGAGACGAGTCCAGCCTATCAGGGAAATGCTAGCACTCAAGACCCTACGACATCAAGTAGTGTACCCGTAGTTCCAGCACCACAAGCGGAAGTTCCAGTAATTAGTGACAGTACCTCTGATGCAGGTTCTGCCGGTACAACCACTTCTCTTCCTTAAGGCTAGATTGTGTGTTTTTGGAAAAGTTGATGGCTAGATTCTATCAAAAAATAAGGAAACAAAAATAACCAGCTTAGCATTCTATTTTTGAGAATACTCAGCTGGTTGTTTTTGGCTATTTAAGTCTAAATATGATGCAATGACACGTGTTGGTACTCGTTAGATATCCGATTGAGAGGAGTCAGTGTTTGTTTTGTCTTGGTATTTGGCAAGTCGAGTTTGTATTTCAGACAAGTGTGCCTGTGTTTCTTGGTTGAAAACCCGCCACTTGTAAGTCAAATCTTGTCCCATGTTTTGAATATGACGGCTCTGATCTTGAATAAGGGCCAAGTCACCTTTGATTTTATCTAAATCAAACTGGATAGCTTCTTTGGCATCTAAGCCTGATGTTACAGTTTCCTTAATAAGGTCTCGTTTTTGGTAACCTTTGTAAGCTGCAAAAGCTAGGAGTCCTAATGCTAGGAAAGTTTTGGTTTTCATGATGTCACCTCCTGGCTAATTTGCTCTGCTAATTTTGCCAAAGCTGGGAAATCAGGTTCATGAGTAGTGTACTGGATTGAGATACCATCTTCTTCATGATAACGAGGAACTAAGTGGACATGAGCATGAAACACCGTTTGCCCTGCAAGAGGTTCATTATTGTTAATGATATTCATGGCAGGAGTACCGGTTGCTTTTTGGACAGCGCGAGCAATTTTAGGAATGCGTGCGAAAGTTTGACTCGCCGTTTCATCATCCATATCTAGCATATTTCGGACATGTTTTTTAGGAATAACCAAGGTGTGACCAGATGTGGTTTGTGAAATATCTAAGAAGGCAAGGACCTGCTCATCTTCGTAAACTTTGGATGAAGGAATATCTCCTTGAACGATGCTACAAAAAATACAATTTTCCATTTTATATCACCTTCTCTAGTTGAATTTGTTATAATGTACTATAAGTATATCAAAAACTAGAAAGAATTTATATGTTAAACATTGAAAATCTAACGGGGGGTTACCTCAATATTCCCGTTTTAAAAGAGGTCTCATTTTCTGTTGGCAATGGTGAATTAGTTGGGTTGATAGGCCTAAATGGAGCTGGAAAATCAACAACCATCAATGAAATTATTGGTTTTTTAAAACCTTATCAGGGAGAAATCTCGATTGATGGACTAACCTTGGCTGTAGATCCAGCTGCCTATCGTAAGAAAATTGGATTTATCCCAGAGACACCTAGCCTCTATGAAGAATTAACTTTGGCAGAGCATATTAATACTGTAGCTATGGCCTATGATATTGATGTGGAATTGGCACAGAAACGAGCAGAACCGTTTTTAAAGATGTTTCGCTTAGCTGATAAATTAGATTGGTTTCCTGTTCACTTTTCAAAAGGCATGAAGCAAAAAGTCATGATTATCTGTGCTTTTGTGATTGATCCAAGTCTGTTTATCCTTGACGAGCCATTTTTAGGATTAGACCCGTTGGCTATCTCAGACTTGATTCAGACTTTGGAGGTTGAAAAAGCCAAAGGCAAATCGATTTTAATGAGTACTCATGTGCTTGACTCTGCTGAAAAAATGTGTGATCGTTTTGTCATTCTGCACCATGGTCAAGTACGGGCTCAGGGGACGCTTGCTGACTTGCAGGATGCCTTTGGTGATGCTTCTGCTAGCCTTAACGATATTTACCTGGCATTGACAAAAGAGGGCTAAGCATGAAAGCATTATTTCTGAAACGCCGTCAAGACTTTCAAAAACAACAGAGCAAATACCTGCGCTATGTCTTTAATGACCATTTTGTCTTGGTCCTGATGTTTTTGCTTGGTTTTTGCTTGGTGCAATACAGCCAGTTATTGAAGCATTTTCCTAGTAATCATTGGCCGATATGGCTCTTTCTCATGGTGGGGATGCTGTTATTGCTTCACTTGGGCTCGGTGGCAACTTATTTAGAAGAGCCTGATCACCATTTTCTACTTCCGAAAGAAGAAGCTGTGGTTGCTCATATTAAACAAGCTGAGCGCTCTGCTCTTGTGATTTGGGGCTGTTTACAGACAGCTATCCTCATCTTTTTATATCCGATCTTCAATCGCCTAGGCTTCTCCCTAGTTACTTTTGCTCTTTTACTTTTGGGATTACTAGCTCTTAAACGACTCCTTTTGGGGTATAAAGTAAGACAATTTTTAAAGAAAGATGGACTGGATTGGGAAAAAGTCATTGCTTTTGAGAGTAATCGTAAACAGGCTATCTTAAAGTTTTATTCTCTTTTCACAAATGTTAAGGGAATTTCCACAAAGGTTAAGAAAAGATCTTATTTAAATCCTCTTCTAAAATTGGTAAAAGAAAATAGTAAGCACCTCTGGCTAACGCTCTATTTAAAAGCTTTTTTACGAAGTTCAGACTATTTAGGACTCTTTTTACGCTTATTATTATTGAGTTCCCTAGCCTTGCTGTTTATTTCTAACACTTACCTATCAGTGGCTTTAGCCCTGGTCTTTAATTATTTGATTCTTTTTCAATTGTTGTCTCTTTACTACCATTACGATTACCACTACATGACTAGTCTTTATCCAGAGAAACATCAAGGGAAGCGGGCGAATCTATTGACTTTTTTGAGAGGATTAAGTTGTCTGATATTAGTTATCAACCTCTTGCTCTGCCATTCTTTAGAAAAAGCCCTTATTTTAGTAGTGGTCATGGGAGTCATTACACTTTTCTATCTCCCTTATAAGTTGAAGAAGATAATTGACTAAGTAGTCTAAAACAAGTAAAATAGGAATAAACGATTAGAAAAGATAGAAAAGGAGGGGTGATAAGGTGACAACGACAGAACAAGATCTTGCTTTGACTCCCTTGCGGGGAAAGAGTGGCCAAGCCTATAAGGGCACTTATCCAAATGGAGAATGTGTCTTCATTAAATTAAACACAACACCTATCCTACCTGCCTTAGCCAAAGAACAGATTGCTCCACAATTGCTTTGGGCCAAACGCATGGGTAATGGAGACATGATGAGCGCCCAGGAATGGCTTGATGGTCGCACCTTAACTAAGGAAGACATGAACAGTAAACAGATTGTTCATATTTTGCTACGCCTCCATAAATCTAAAAAGCTGGTTAATCAATTACTCCAACTTAACTATAAAATCGAAAATCCTTATGATTTATTGGTTGATTTTGAGCAAAATGCGCCTTTGCAAATTCAACAGAATTCCTACTTGCAAGCCATCGTTAAAGAGCTTAAACGTAGTTTGCCAGAATTTCGTTCAGAAGTAGCAACCATTGTTCACGGAGATATCAAACATAGCAACTGGGTAATTACCACCAGTGGCATGATTTTTCTGGTGGACTGGGATTCTGTTCGGCTGACTGATCGGATGTATGATGTTGCCTACTTGTTGAGCCATTATATTCCAAGGTCTCGCTGGGCAGAATGGTTATCTTACTATGGCTATAAAAATAATGACAAGGTCATGCAAAAAATCATTTGGTATGGTCAATTTTCTTACCTGACACAAATCCTCAAATGTTTTGACAAGCGTGATATGGAGCATGTGAATCAGGAGATTTATGCCCTGCGAAAATTTAGAGAAATGTTTAGAAAGAAATAATGCGAGTTAGAAAACGAAAAGGTGCCGAAGAGCACTTAGCTAATAACCCACACTATGTGATTTTAAATCCAGAAGATGCCAAGGGCCGTTGGCACGACGTCTTTGGAAACGCTAATCCTATCCATATCGAGGTTGGATCAGGAAAAGGTGGTTTCATTACAGGAATGGCTTTGAAAAATCCTGATATTAACTATATTGGCATTGACATCCAGCTATCTGTCCTAAGCTATGCCTTGGATAAGGTAATAGCCTCAGAAGCACCCAACGTCAAACTTTTGCGAGTGGATGGATCAAGTTTAACTAATTATTTTGAGGATGGTGAAGTGGACATGATGTATCTGAACTTCTCAGATCCATGGCCAAAGACCAAGCATGAGAAACGTCGCTTGACTTATAAAGACTTTTTAGACACTTACAAGCGTATCCTACCTGAAAATGGGGAAATTCATTTTAAAACAGATAATCGTGGATTGTTTGAATACAGTTTAGCTAGCTTCTCCCAATACGGCATGACTTTGAAACAGGTTTGGCTTGACTTGCATGCGAGTGACTTTGAAGACAACGTGATGACCGAATACGAAGAAAAGTTTTCAAGTAAAGGTCAAGTGATTTACCGTGTTGAAGCAAAATTCTAGTAGTATTTTTCAGTAAAACATGATAAACTAAAGAAGTTGGTGTTTCCATTAACTTCTTTATCTATGGAGAGGTCGCATAGTGGCCGAGTGCGCACGCTTGGAAAGCGTGTAGTCCTTAACGGGGCTCGGGGGTTCGAATCCCCTCCTCTCCTTTTATTCCATTGATAGATCAATGGTTTTAGGTTTTTTGCCCATCTTTTGATATCAAACAAATACCCTTGGGAACTTGGGTATTTTTTATAGCAATGGTATCGATTTGTTGTGACGAGAGATAAGGTTTGCCTGAATAGGTTACACTAAACTAGACAGAATTTATAAAGTGTTCTACACTAAAGAAAATAGGAGAACAGATATGTCTAGAAAAATACGTCGCCACTTCACCGATGATTTTAAGCAACAAATTGTTGACCTTTACAATGCTGGTAGAAAGCGTAGCAGTCTCATCAAGGAATATGAACTAACCCCTTCCACCTTCGATAAGTGGGTTAGACAAGCCAAAACAACAGGTTCATTCAAGTCTGTTGATAATCTGACAGATGAACAGCGGGAGCTGATTGAACTCAGGAAACGCAATAAAGAACTCGAAATGCAATTAGATATCCTAAAGCAAGCGGCGGTGATTATGGCACAAAAAGGGAAATAATCACTGCTAATAAAGATAACTATAGCATTTCAGCCATGTGTCGCTGGCTGAATATGCCACGCTCAAGTTATTACTATCAAGCCGTGGAGTCAGTATCTGAAACGGAGTTTGAAGAAACTATTAAAAGAATTTTCCTCAAGAGCAAGTCCAGATACGGATCCAGAAAAATCAAAATATGCTTGAATAACGAAGGTATTACACTTTCACGTCGTCGGATTCGACGCATTATGAAGCGACTCAATTTGGTTTCTGTTTATCAGAAAGCCACCTTCAAACCACATTACAGAGGCAAGAATGAAGCCCCTATTCCCAACCATTTAGACAGGCAATTTAAGCAAGAAAGACTACTACAAGCCTTAGTCACTGACTTAACCTATGTTCGTGTAGGCAATCGTTGGGCTTATGTTTGCCTTATTATTGACCTATACAACCGTGAAATCATCGGCCTGTCTCTTGGTTGGCACAAGACCGCTGAACTCGTTAAGCAAGCCATTCAAAGCATCCCTTACGCCCTGACCAAAGTCAAGATGTTCCATTCAGATCGTGGCAAAGAGTTTGATAATCAGTTAATTGATGAAATATTGAAAGCCTTTGGAATCACACGTTCGCTCAGTCAGGCTGGTTGTCCTTATGACAATGCCGTAGCTGAAAGTACGTATCGTGCTTTCAAAATTGAATTTGTTTATCAAGAAACCTTTCAATCGCTGGAAGAACTAGCTCTTAAGACTAAAGACTATGTTCATTGGTGGAATTACCACCGCATTCATGGTAGTCTCAACTACCAAACACCAATGACTAAAAGATTAATTGCCTAGAAAACACTTTATAAATGTTGTACAGAAAAGTGTTGCCTTTTCAGCCTGTCCTACTAAAAGGTGACAATAGACCTTAAAGCTGAACGTGATAAGGCCTGCTTATGAGGAAAGGAACATATTTTCTTGCATTCCTTTTTTATTGTGGTATAATAGCTTTAAATAATACAGAAAGGTGGTGAGAAGTCTCTCGCCACTTTTGTATTGAGTTGAATTTGAAGAGGCCTTTGGCCTAATGACCATTAGAAAGTAGAGGAGGTAATCAAAATAGCAAACACATCTATTATTGATATCGTGACCAAGACGGTAGCGCCTGAGATTAAGGCACCCTATGAATTAGTAGACGTTGAGTATGACAAAATGGGGAGTGACTATGTCCTTAGCATTTTGGTTGATAAAGAAGGCGGCATCACGGTAGAGGACACCTCTGATTTAACAGATATTATTAGCCCCTTGCTAGACACCATTACACCAGACCCTTTTCCGGATCAATATATGTTAGAGGTATCGAGTCCTGGCTTAGAACGTCCTTTGAAAACTGTTGAGAGTTTAAAATCAGCAGTAGGTTCTTATGTTAATGTGAGCCTCTATAAAGCGATTGATAAGGTTAAAGTTTTTCAAGGTGATTTACTTGCTTTTGATGGTGAGACGTTGACGATTGATTACCTTGACAAGACTCGCCATAAGACTGTAGACATTCCTTACCAAACAGTTGCTAAGGCTCGTTTAGCTGTTAAACTATAGGTATCGAGTCCAGATTAGCCGAATACCCAATGGCTAGCAACCGATTTAAATGGAACGAAACTAACTGAGCCCTGAGGGCTCGTGGATGTATTACTTTAAGAAAGGATTTTTGCCAAGCTTTATAAGCAAGGTAGATAATATTATGAGCAAAGAAATGCTAGAAGCCTTCCGCATTTTGGAAGAAGAAAAACACATTGATAAGGCAGATATTATTGATGCAGTCACAGAATCACTAAAGTCAGCCTATAAACGTCGCTATGGTCAGGCAGAATCATGTGTTATTGAATTTAATGAAAAAACCGCTGATTTTCAAGTGTTCACGGTTCGTGAGGTTGTTGAAGAAGTTTTTGACAGCCGTCTTGAAATTAGTTTGAAAGATGCTCTTGCTATCAGTTCTGCCTATGAATTAGGGGATAAGATTCGTTTTGAGGAATCTGTTAATGAATTTGGACGTGTTGCTGCTCAATCAGCTAAACAAACCATTATGGAAAAAATGCGTCGCCAAATGCGTGAAGTTACTTTCAACGAGTACAAAGAGCATGAAGGTGAAATCATGACAGGTACAGTTGAACGTTTTGACCAACGTTTTATCTATGTTAACTTAGGGTCACTTGAAGCACAATTATCACACCAGGATCAAATTCCAGGAGAAACATTCAAATCACATGACCGTATCGAGGTTTATGTTTACAAGGTTGAAAATAATCCTAAAGGGGTTAACGTTTTTGTTAGTCGTAGCCATCCTGAATTTATCAAACGGATTATGGAGCAAGAAATTCCTGAAGTATTCGATGGAACTGTTGAAATCATGAGTGTTTCTCGTGAAGCAGGAGATCGTACGAAGGTTGCTGTTCGCAGTCATAACCCGAATGTTGATGCTATCGGAACCATTGTTGGACGTGGCGGAAGCAATATCAAAAAAGTCATTAGCAAATTCCATCCTAAACGTTTGGACGCTAAGACAGGTCTTGAGATTCCAGTCGAAGAAAACATTGACGTGATTCAATGGGTAGATGATCCAGCAGAATTTATCTATAACGCCATTGCACCAGCTGAAGTGGACATGGTTCTCTTTGATGATGATGACCTTAAACGTGCGACAGTTGTTGTCCCAGATAGCAAATTGTCATTAGCCATTGGCCGTCGTGGGCAAAACGTTCGCCTAGCGGCACATTTGACTGGTTACCGTATCGATATTAAATCAGCTAGTGACTATGACCGACTTGAGGCTGAAAAAGAAGCAGCGATGGCGATGGAAGAATCAGTTGCTGACGATAGTGCCGCTAACGAGGAAGTATAAGAAAAGAGGTGTTTGATGTCTAAAGTCAAAAAAATACCTTTACGAAAATCACTTGTTTCTGGTGAAATCATTGACAAGCGAGATCTCCTAAGGATAGTCAAAACAAAGGATGGTCAAGTTTTCATTGATCCAACTGGTAAACAAAATGGTCGTGGTGCCTATATCAAATTAGACAATCAAGAGGCCTTAATGGCCAAGAAAAAACAAGTTTTTAATCGTAGTTTTTCAATGGACATTCCAGAAAGTTTTTACGATGACTTGATTGCTTATGTTGATCACAAAGTCAAAAGAAGAGAGTTAGGTCTTGACTAATTTAGAAAGATTATCTAATCTCATTGGTCTAGCTCAAAGGGCTGGAAAAGTGATTTCTGGCGAAGAATTGGTGGTGAAAGCCATTCAAAGTCAGCAAGTAGCACTGGTTTTTCTAGCCAATGATGCTGGCCCCAATGTGACAAAAAAAGTAACAGATAAAAGTAATTATTATAGTGTAGAAGTCTCCACAGTGTTTAGTGCACTGGAATTAAGTGCTGCATTAGGTAAGCCGAGGAAGGTTGTTGCCATTGCAGATGCTGGATTTTCAAAGAAAATGAGGACTCTTATGGAATAGACGAATAGGAGGACACAAATTGTCAAAGAAAAGATTACATGAAATTGCCAAGGAAATTGGTAAAAGTAGTAAAGAAGTGGTAGAACAGGCCAAATCTTTAGGGTTGGACGTAAAAAGTCATGCCTCAAGTGTCGAAGAAGCGGATGCTAAAAAGATTGTCTCAAGTTTTTCAAAAGCCTCTAAACCTATCGCAAAGACATCTCAATCCATTACAAAGCTTGTCAAACCTGCAACGATTAACGCGTCTGATCCTTCTCAATCAGAAAAGCCTAAAGACATTGCCCAATCAGTAGCAGCAACACAAAAGCAGGCAGTGACTGAGGTAGCCGAAAAACCTGCGGTTACTAAACCAAAAAGCCGTAATTTTAAAGCGGAGAGAGAAGCGCGGGCGAAAGAACAAGCTGCGCGTCGGCAAGCAGGAGGCACAAATCGTTCCGAAGACCGCCGTGGTGATTCCCGTCAGGCTAATCGAGGTAGTCGTGATCAAGACCGCAGAGGTCATCGCTCGCAAGGTCACTCAAAAGATAGACGATTTGATCAGAGACCATCAAATGGAAGCAATCGCAACGATAACCGTCAGCAAACTGGCAATCGTGACCGTAACCGTTCCTTTACAAATGGGAATCGTCAAAATGATCGCTTTGCTGATAACAGACGTCAAGAACAGGCTCAACCAAGTGGACCTAGAATTGATTTTAAAGCCCGTGCAGCTGCCTTAAAGGCTGAGCAGAATGCAGAATATTCTCGCCAGAGCGAATCCCGCTTCCGCGAACAAGAAGAGGCTAAACGCTTAGCTCAAGTTGCCAGACAAGAAGCTAAGGAAGCAGCTCTTCAAGCACAGGCTGAAGAAAATAATCGTCGCGAGGCGTCGGCGAAAACTGCTGAACCTGTGGTTGCAATGGCTGCTCCAGTAGGAGCTGTCACAAAGCCATCAGATAACCGCCGTAAAAAACAGACCCGTCCTGAAAAGAATCGTGACATGGATCATCATTCAGAAGAGGGACAAAAGAAAAATAAGAAGAGTTGGAATAGTCAAAACCAAGTGAGAAATCAAAAGAATAGTAACTGGAACAAAAACAAGAAGACCAAAAAAGGCAAAAACACTAAGAATACCAATACTGCTCCAAAACCAGTAACCGAGCGTAAATTCCATGAATTGCCAAAAGAATTTGAATACACGGAAGGCATGACTGTTGCCGAAATCGCAAAACGTATCAAACGTGAACCTGCTGAAATTGTTAAAAAATTATTCATGATGGGTGTTATGGCAACTCAAAACCAATCTTTAGATGGTGACACTATCGAATTATTGATGGTAGATTATGGTATTGAAGCTAAGGCTAAAGTAGAAGTTGATGATGCGGACATCGAACGTTTCTTTGAAGATGAAAGCTATCTCAATCCTGATAACATTGTGGAACGTGCACCAGTTGTAACCATCATGGGACACGTTGACCATGGTAAAACAACCTTACTTGATACCTTGCGTAATTCGCGTGTAGCAACGGGAGAAGCTGGAGGAATCACTCAGCATATTGGTGCCTACCAGATTGAAGAAGCTGGTAAGAAAATCACTTTCTTGGATACTCCTGGACACGCGGCCTTTACAAGTATGCGTGCACGTGGTGCTTCAGTTACCGATATCACGATTTTGATTGTTGCTGCTGATGATGGTGTTATGCCACAAACGATTGAAGCGATCAATCACTCAAAAGCTGCTGGTGTTCCAATCATTGTTGCTATCAACAAGATTGATAAACCAGGTGCTAATCCAGAACGTGTCATTGCAGAATTGGCAGAATATGGTATTATCTCCACTGCTTGGGGCGGGGACAGTGAATTTGTGGAAATTTCCGCTAAATTCAATAAAAACATCGATGAGTTGTTAGAAACAGTTCTTTTAGTCGCTGAAGTGGAAGAGCTTAAGGCTGATCCAACCGTTCGTGCAATTGGTACTGTTATCGAAGCACGTTTGGATAAAGGTAAAGGTGCTATCGCTACGCTTCTTGTTCAACAAGGAACTCTTCATGTTCAAGACCCAATCGTTGTTGGTAATACCTTTGGTCGTGTCCGCGCTATGGTAAATGACCTTGGTCGTCGTGTTAAATCTGCAGAACCATCAACACCAGTTTCTATTACTGGTTTGAATGAAACACCGATGGCTGGTGACCACTTTGCTGTTTACGCTGATGAAAAAGCTGCGCGTGCAGCTGGTGAAGAGCGTTCAAAACGTGCCCTCCTCAAACAGCGTCAAAACACGCAACGTGTTAGTCTTGATAACCTCTTTGATACCCTTAAAGCAGGCGAGATTAAGACTGTTAATGTCATCATCAAAGCAGACGTTCAAGGTTCTGTTGAGGCCCTTGCAGCCTCTCTTGTGAAGATTGATGTGGAAGGTGTTCGCGTGAATGTCGTTCACTCTGCTGTAGGTGCTATCAACGAATCCGATGTGACCCTTGCTGAAGCGTCAAATGCTGTTATTATTGGTTTCAATGTTCGTCCTACTCCACAAGCTCGTCAACAAGCGGATACGGATGATGTGGAAATTCGTCTTCACAGTATTATTTATAAAGTCATTGAAGAAGTGGAAGAAGCGATGAAAGGGAAACTTGACCCTGTTTACCAAGAAAAAGTTCTTGGTGAAGCTATTATTCGTGAAACCTTCAAAGTTTCTAAAGTGGGAACAATTGGTGGCTTTATGGTAATCAACGGTAAGGTAACACGTGATTCAAGTGTTCGTGTTATCCGTGATAGTGTCGTTATCTTTGATGGTAAACTTACCAGCTTGAAACATTACAAAGACGATGTCAAAGAAGTCGGTAATGCTCAAGAAGGTGGTTTGATGATTGAAAACTTTAATGACCTAAAAGTTGATGATACCATTGAAGCTTATGTTATGGAAGAAATTGTGAGAAAATAAGGGTTAAGAAGGTCTGAGATATAACTTTTTCCTCTGTCGGAAATAATGACTTGTTCTACCAGACGAGCTACTTGGGACATTCCTTCCAGTCTCGTCGTGGAATTCTCAGATTTTCTTTAATTGTCGTTATCAAAACAGGTAGCAATGTCATAAGCTGGGCTTTCAGTCTAGCTTTTGTTTTAAAAATGTGGAAAGGAAATGGCTATGGCTAATCATCGTATTGACCGTGTTGGGATGGAAATTAAGCGCGAAGTAAATGATATTCTTCAGAAAAAAGTGCGTGATCCACGTGTTCAGGGAGTAACCATTACAGAAGTGCAAATGCAGGGTGACTTGTCACTTGCTAAAGTTTATTACACCATTATGAGTGACTTGGCATCTGATAATCAAAAAGCACAAACAGGGCTTGAAAAAGCTACTGGAACGATTAAACGTGAACTTGGTAAACAATTGACCATGTACAAAATTCCAGATTTGGTGTTTGAAAAAGACAATTCCATCGCCTATGGCAATAAAATTGATCAACTCTTACGAGATCTTGACAACAAATCCTAAGTATTGCGGTGCGGATGTTATGACAGAAAGAGCCTTATCATTATGATAGGGCTCTTTTTAATTGTTATTTTGTGGTACAAACTACAAAAAACCACCAGATTAACTGGTGGCAGGTAGGAATTATTCCTCTCATTAAGGGGTTTTGTTGATGGCATCAATGATTTGGTATTGAGCTGTTTTTGCCTCTTCAATAGGATAAATCGGGTAAACATGGTTCATGCCTTCTTGGGCGATGAAGGTTAGTTGATGGTTAGCTGCCCGTAATGTTGCGGCATAATCACGAATATCTGGATAGAAAATCTCACGTGTGCCAGTGAACAGGGTGATTGGTGCTAATTTGTCAACAGGACCATTTTTAGGGCTGACATAGATATGGTTGGTGTTATCGGCAGATTTAGCCCATTTTTCACCCACACGTTTTAGTCCCCAAGCTGATAAAATGGGATCAGCATCTTCGTAATTTGGGGTTTCTGCATGTGACATGGTCACATCTAGCCATGGGGAAAGTAGAATAATCTGTTTAGGTTGAGGAATAGATTCATTATTCAAGGCATGAGCCAATCCTAGAGCAAGTCCGCCGCCAGCTGAGTCTCCCATCAAGAAAAGCTGGGAATGTTGCTGTTGATAATGCTTGTAAAGATTAACCAATCTTGGCATGGCATAATCATAAGTGTAGCGTGGTGCTTTAGGGTAAATCGGTAAAACAATTTTTGCGTCAAGGCTAGTCGAGAGGGTCTTGAGCATACTGATGTGATAAGATGTTGGATTGTTGAGGTAGGATCCACCTGCTAAATAAAAGATGGTTTTTTGGTCAGGTTTTCCATTACTATTCCAAGAGTACACTTGCATATCAAATAAGTTTTCTTGGACAAGGGGACCATTTACGGTATTAGGGTCGAGCACATAAGGCTTATCTGATTGTTCTTGGCAAGCATTGAGATAGGTTTGAAAACTAGTATCATCTTTTTCAGCATAGTAGCTTTTGTCTCGTTTTAGCCAGAAATATTGCTCGATAAACCAGCTCTTCCAAGAACGAGAACTAGCTGCAACTGGAGTCGGCAGGCATAAGGTCAGTAATAGACCTAAGGTGACAAGTGTTTTTCGAATAGGATGTTTCAAGGGTATCTCCTTAATGTAAATGTTATTTTTATTGCAATAATATTATAGTAAAAATATTTCATTTGTCAATATAAGGATAGAAAAATGAGAAAAGTTATTTATTTACAAATGTAGTTAAATTCGTTACAATTGATTTACAAATGTAAATAAATTGTGAATGAAGGTGACGTTATGCAACAGATATCAGCTGCCGAATGGGAAGTCATGCGTGTGGTGTGGGCCAGTGGTGATATTAAAAGTAGCGATATTATTACTATTTTAAGGAAAAAATATCAATGGTCAGATTCTACCATTAAAACCTTGATTGGGCGTTTGGTGGAAAAAAAGGCTTTAGGAACTTACCGGGAAGGTAGGGCCTATATTTATCAAGCTCTTCTGGATGAGACTTTGCTACAAAAAGAAGCACTAGCGACTGCTTTAAACGGTATTTGTCAGCGTAAACACGCGCGTCTACTTCTTGAACGGTTTTATGACTTACCGATGACCTTAGAGGAAATCGAGGCATTCCAAGAGCTACTAGAAGTCAAAAAAGAAAATGCAGTTCTTGAGGTGCCGTGTAATTGCCTGCCTGGGCAGTGCCACTGTCAGAAAAAGGAGACGTATTAATGGCTAAAGAGATATTTTTAGTGGAGGGAATGAGTTGTGCCTCTTGTGCTCTAACAATTGAAAAAACGGTCAATCAATTGCCTGAAGTAGAACAGGCCGTTGTGAATTTAGCGACCGAGAAGCTCACGGTTACTTATCAAGATGACGATTTAGAAACGGCCAAAGTTATTCAAGCGGTAAAAGCTGCTGGTTATGGTGCACAAGTCTTTGATGAACATGCAAAACATATGCAAACAGGTCGTCGTGACGAAGGCCTAAAGGTTATTTGGTCTCAGGTCTTGTGGTCTGCTTTATTCACCATTCCTATATTATACCTAGCTATGGGTCACATGGTAGGTTTATGGCTTCCTCCATTTCTGCAACCAGATCGGTATCCTTTCATTTACAGCTTTAGTCAGCTACTCTTGACGATTCCAGTCTTAGTATTAAATCGTCATTATTACCATAATGGGTTTAAAGCTTTGTTTAAGGGACATCCTAATATGGACTCCTTGGTAGCTTTAGCAACCAGCTTTGCTTTTGCTTATAGTCTTTATGGAGTAGTTGAAATCAGTCTGGGCCAGGCGCACTTTGTGCACTCTCTTTATTTTGAATCGGCGGTAGTGATTTTGACACTCATTGGTCTAGGAAAGTATTTTGAAAGTCGTTCTAAAGGCCGTACTTCCCAAGCTATTCAAAAACTCTTATCCTTGAAGGCTACTGATGTGAGGGTATGGAGAAATAGCCAATGGCAATTGTTGCCGTTAGAAGAGGTTAGCTATGATGACCTTGTCCTGGTTCAACCAGGTGAAAAAGTTTCTATTGACGGTATTATCGTGGAAGGACATAGCAGTTTGGATGAATCCTTTTTAACCGGGGAAAGTTTGCCTGTTGAAAAGGGAGAAAAAAATAATGTCTTTGCGGGCAGCTTGAATGGGCAAGGCGCCCTCACTATTAAACCGGATAAGCTTGGAAACGATACCTTGTTAGCACAAATTATCCAACTAGTTGAGAATGCTCAAGAAAATAAAGCACCTATTGCAGCTATTGCTGATAAGGTCTCAGGTGTCTTTGTTCCGGTGGTTTTGGTAATAGCTCTGTTAACAGGGGTGTTTTGGTTGGTATTCATGCAGGAAAGTCTTCGTTTTAGTTTGACAACAGCCATAGCTGTTCTAGTCATTGCTTGCCCTTGTGCGCTTGGTTTAGCAACGCCGACAGCGATTATGGTTGGAACAGGGCGTGCAGCTGAAAATGGTATTCTTTTTAAAGGTGGTGACATCTTAGAACAAGCCCATCAGGTAGATACGGTTGTTTTTGATAAAACGGGGACGATTACGGAGGGGAAACCAAGTCTTCAAAACTTCCTAATTTTTTCGGGAGATGATCACCTTATCTTGCAAGAAGCTGCTTCCTTGGAGACCTATTCTCAACACCCCTTAGGGGAGGCTATTGTTCGTGCTGCTCAGGAAGCTGGTTGCGATAGTCTACCAGTGGAAGAGTTTGAGTCTTTAACTGGCCTAGGAGTCACCGGTCAGCTTAAAGGGCGTCGTTTGGCGATTGGAAATGCTACTTTAATGGCAACCCTTGGTATCGATTTATCTTCTGTTCAGTCAGTTTGTGCTAAGGCTTCTGGGAAAGGCCAAACCCTTGTGTATTATGCTAAAGAGGGGCAGCTAAGAGCTCTTTTCAGTATTGCTGACGCTGTCAAAGAAGATAGTCAAGCTACCGTCCAAGCTTTGCAGCAACTGGGAATTCACACTATCATGCTAACAGGTGACTACGATGCTACCGCTAAGGCTATTGCCTCTCAAGTGGGGATTACAGATGTGATTAGTCAAGTCTTACCTGATCAAAAAGCAAGCGTGATAGCAAACCTCCAATCTCAAGGAAAAAAAGTTGCTATGGTAGGTGATGGGATTAATGATGCTCCGGCATTGGCCGTAGCAGACATCGGGATAGCTATGGGGTCAGGGACAGATATTGCGATTGAATCGGCGGATGTGATTCTGATGAGGCCTGATATGCTGGATTTGGTGAAAGCCATGTCATTGAGTCGAGCAACTATGAGGATTGTCAAGGAAAATTTATTTTGGGCATTCCTTTACAATGTCCTTATAATTCCAGTGGCCATGGGCTTACTTCATCTTTTTGGAGGTCCATTATTAAACCCGATGTTAGCAGGTTTTGCCATGAGTTTTAGTTCAGTATCAGTTGTTTTGAATGCATTGCGTTTAAAAGGAAAAACCATTTAAAGGAGAATACAAAATGGAAAAACATTATCAGGTTACAGGAATGACATGTGACGGTTGCGCAAGAACGGTCACTGAAAAATTATCAGCTGTTCCCGGTGTGCAATCGGTCCAGGTAAATTTGGAAAAAGGACAGGCTAAGGTGATAGGACGTCCTTTAACGTTCCTACTCAAGCGTGCTTTGAAGGATACCAAATTTGAATTACATAAATCATCTTAGGTTATTTTGGTAGCCTTACTTAATTTCAAAAGAGGTTCCAGTTTAAACTGGAACCTCTTTTTTTTATGGTCGCTAATAAAGACTCTGACGTTAGCAGGTGTGTTCCGAGCAAAATAAAAACACCTCTCTGGAAGCAAATCACTTTTGCCAGAAGGTGCCGAGGGACGATGCGCTGACAGGCTGTCCATTCTTGATGAAACGTTTACTCCTTGTTTTCGTGGGCTACTAATAATTGGGTGAACTGACTATAACGTTCAATGACGTCATCAGTTATTTGAGAATCGGTAACAACTGCATCAATGTTATCGAGATGGTAGAAAACGAAAAAGTCATAGGCATTGAATTTTTGATTGTCTACCAAGAGGTATTTTTCGATAGAGTTGTTGAAGGCTAGTTTTTGAATCTCTCCTTCGGTTTCACTGTAAGTAGCGACGTCGTTTTTGTAAATCCCATTACAGCTAATAAAAGCCTTGGCGAATTTTAAGGAGGTAATATTTTGACTTGCTAGTGAGCCGACAAAGGCACCTGTAATAGAGCGATACTCCCCGCCAATAAGGATAAGATCAACGGTTTCACTGTCTTGGAGAATAGTGAAAACAGGTAGGCTATTGGTCACAATACGAATTTTCCGGTTTTTCAGTTGTCCAGCAAAAAATTCTAGAGTTGTCCCTGGTCCAATAAAGATAGTTTCGCCATCGTTAACTAATTGAGTAGCATAGGAAGCCAATTCACGTTTTTCTTTTGTTTGAACGGTTTGTTTTTCAGAATTTGACCGTTCTTTTTTGTTAGGCATGGTAATGCTTTGAGCGCCGCCATGGATACGGATTAATTTTCCTGCTTTTTCCAATTCGTCTAAATCTCTGCGCACGGTCATATCAGAGACGTTTAAGGTCTCGATAATATCATTAACAGTGATAATACCTCTTTCATTGACCTGTTCAAGAATTGTTAGAAGCCTCTCTCTTTTTAACACTTAAAGACCTCCTTTCCGATGTATTTGATTAGGATTATCATAGCATACAAACGATTAGATTTCAACAAAATAAAATAAATAAAACAAAAAAAAACAAAAAAATAATATATTTCGAAAATAATGTTGATTTATGTTTGTTTATATACTATAATAGATTTTGTAAACGGTTACTGATTGTTTGAAGATGATGGGTAACAACAAAAGTAAAACAAATCATAGGAAGGCGGTATGGTGTGTTTCCAAATATTTTAGTTACTGATGCAAGGACCCAAACAGAGCTTTTTGACCGTGTGGCTAGCCACCTAACAAAAATAGGTTATGTAACGGCAGATTACTATCAGGCGTTGGTTGAACGGGAGGCTTCCTTTCCAACTGGGCTTAAGATTGATTTGAAAGACGGCTCGGATATTCTCTATGCAGCTATCCCTCATACAGAAACTAAGTATTGCTTAGTCAACCAAGTCATCTACGTGAAAAACAGTTATCCCCTTGCTTTTCAACATATGATTAATCCAGAGGAGACTTGTTTCGTAACGGATTTTTTCTTTATTATCAATAGTCAAAATGAGGGTCAGACGACGATTCTATCCAATCTCATTACCTTCTTTATTACCAAGGGGAATCTTAGCCATCTAGCTAGTCTAAAAGATGATAAACAAGCTATTTCAAACTATTTAATAGAAAAAGGAGTGTTTCACCATGATTAAAATTCTAGCAGCCTGCGGTGCAGGTGTTAACTCAAGCCATCAAATTAAAGATGCGATTGAAACTCAGATGAGTGACCGTGGTTACGATGTTCACTGTGATGCGGTGATGGTAAAGGACATTACTGAGGAATTAGTTTCTCGTTATGATATTTTTACGCCGATTGCAAAAACTGACTTGGGATTTGAGATGCCAATTCCCACAGTAGAAGCAGGACCGATTCTCTATCGTATCCCAATCATGAGTGAGCCTGTTTTTGCGGAGCTGGAGCGCGTGATTAAAGAAAACCATTTGCAATAAGTCAATAAAAACATAAGGAGACAAGATGATGCAACCTTTTTTGGACATTATTAACAAGATTCTGGGATTTCCTATTCAGTTAGGATCAGGTGTGGTCATGCTGATTGTCATGACAGGTTTAGCCATGATTTTCGGGGTTAAACTCACAAAGGCACTGGAAGGCGGGATTAAGTTAGCCATCGCTTTGACAGGGATTGGAGCTATTATTGGAATTTTAACAGGAGCTTTTTCAGAGTCTTTACAGGCCTTTGTCAAAAATACAGGAATCAGTTTGAATATTATTGATGTGGGCTGGGCACCGCTTGCAACAATTACCTGGGGTTCCCCTTATACCCTTTATTTCTTGCTGGTGATGCTGGTGGTTAATATTGTCATGATTGTCATGAAAAAAACAGACACCCTTGACGTCGATATTTTTGATATTTGGCACTTATCCATTACGGGCTTGTTAATTATGTGGTATGCGGCTCGCAACCATTTGCCAGTCCTTGTGTCTCTTTTGATTGCTACTGTGGCAGTTATTCTTGTTGGGGTACTGAAAATCATTAACTCTGATTTGATGAAACCCACCTTTGATGATCTCCTTGGAACAGGGCCTCAATCACCGATGACATCAACTCATATGAACTACATGATGAATCCAATCATTATGGTCTTAGATAAGATTTTTGACAAGGTCTTTCCGGGGCTAGATAAATATGACTTTGATGCTGCTAAATTGAACAAAAAAATTGGCTTCTGGGGCTCTAAGTTCTTTATCGGAATGGCTCTAGGTTTTGTGATTGGTATTATGGGAGACCCTCATTTCAGTGTTGAATCTGTTAAAAATTGGTTTGGTCTAGGATTTACAGCTGGTGCCTGCTTGGAACTTTTCTCTTTGATTGGCTCTTGGTTTATCGCAGCTGTTGAACCTTTGTCACAAGGGATTACCAATTTTGCCAATGCTAGAATGCATGGGCGTCGTTTCAATATCGGTTTGGACTGGCCTTTCATTGCTGGTCGCGCTGAAATCTGGGCTTGTGCCAATATTCTTGCTCCAATCATGTTGATTGAATCCGTTCTTCTTTCAAAAGTTGGCAATGGGATTTTACCATTGGCGGGAATTATTGCTATGGGGATGACACCAGCTCTTCTTGTGGTCACACGTGGTCGTTTGATTCGCATGATCATTTTTGGCTCCCTCTTATTGCCGTTATTCCTCTTGTCAGGAACCATGATTGCCCCATTCGCAACTGAATTGGCTAAAAAAGTAGGTGCTTTCCCAGCAGGTGCAAGTGCTGGCTCCTTGATTACGCATTCGACTCTTGAAGGACCAATGGAAAAAATCTTTGGTTATGTGATTGGTCAAGCGACAACAGGTCAGATTGCCTCAATCATTACGTTAATCATCTTTGTGGCCATTTACCTAGGTCTCTTTGCTTGGTATGCTAACCAAATGAAGGCACGTAACGCTGAGTATGCGAAAACAATGAAATAAAATCAGGTTAGGTGACTAACTAAAAAACTATTGGGAATAGCAGATAACCGCTTAAGGTATTCCAGCTTAATCCCCTAGAGAGAAAAGAGTATTCCTCATGTAAGGCAAGGCGCTCTGTGGGTACCCGCAAGCGCTTTTCTTGAAAGAAATAATGGAAGACAACTAAGACTGCTGGCAATAATCCTGACCTAAGGACAGGTAATCCTGTTACCTTTTTGTAGATTGGCAAGCGGTTTGGATTAGAAAAGGAGAAACGATGGCTATTATTTTAGGTGCAGATGCACACGGAAATGCATTAAAAGAATTAATAAAAAGTTTTCTTCAAGAAGAAGGCTATGACATTATTGACGTGACTGATATTAACAGTGATTTTATTGATAACACATTAGCGGTGGCTAAAGCCGTTAATGAAGCAGAAGGGTGTTTAGGCATTATGGTGGATGCTTACGGAGCAGGTCCCTTTATGGTAGCCACAAAACTAAAAGGAATGGTTGCTGCTGAAGTTTCAGATGAACGCTCTGCTTACATGACTCGCGGTCACAACAATGCCCGTATGATTACCATGGGAGCAGAAATTGTAGGTCCAGAATTAGCGAAGAATATCGCCAAAGGTTTTGTGACTGGTCACTACGATGGTGGTCGTCATCAAATTCGTGTTGATATGCTCAATAAAATGGCCTAAAGGAGGATAAAGAGATGAAAATTGCGATTGGATGTGACCATATTGTCACCAACGAAAAAATGGCTGTTTCTGATTTTTTGAAATCTAAAGGCTATGACGTTATTGACTGTGGCACCTACGACCATACTCGTACCCATTACCCTATTTTTGGGAAAAAAGTAGGCGAAGCTGTGGTTAATGGACAAGCTGACTTGGGCGTTTGTATTTGTGGGACTGGAGTTGGCATTAACAATGCGGTAAATAAGGTACCAGGTATTCGCTCCGCCCTTGTTCGAGATATGACAACAGCCCTTTATGCCAAGGAAGAATTGAATGCCAATGTGATTGGCTTTGGTGGTAAAATCACGGGTGAACTTCTTATGTGTGATATTATAGACGCTTTTATCAAGGCAGAATACAAAGAAACTGAAGAGAATAAGAAGCTAATTGCTAAAATAGCCCACTTGGAAACTCATCATGCCAGCCAAGAAGATCCTGATTTCTTTACAGAATTCTTAGAAAGATGGGATCGTGGCGAGTATCACGATTAGGGAGAAGCGATGATTTTAACAGTTACCTTAAACCCTTCTGTCGATATTTCCTATCCTTTAGATTGTCTGGCTCTAGACACGGTTAATCGTGTCGCACACGTAAGCAAAACAGCGGGTGGGAAAGGTTTGAATGTCATACGAGTACTGGCAGAAGTAGGACAATCTGTTGTGGCAACAGGATTTATCGGTGGAAAACTGGGGGGACTTTGTCATTCATCAGTTACAAGAACAGGGCATTTCTAACCAATTCTTCAAAATCAAAGGGGAAACAAGAAACTGTATTGCTATCTTGCATGAGGGCATGCAGACAGAAATCTTGGAAGCGGGACCTTATATTGATGTGGACGAGGCCGAAGGCTTTTTGAATCACATGAGCATTATTGCTAAACAATTTGATGTTTTGACCTTTTCAGGCAGTTTACCTAAGGGACTTGCTGCGAACTATTATCAGGATTTGATTACCATGGCGAGAGCTTATGGCCGAAAAGTGGTTTTAGATTGCTCAGGTGCTCCCTTAAAAGCAGTATTAGCTGGGAGAGACAAGCCAACCGTGATTAAACCCAACTTGGAAGAACTAGAGGCTTTGTTAGGGGAATCGATTACCTTAGATGAGGAACGTTTAGTTTCCTTGTTAAGTCAACCTTTATTTGAAGGAATAGAATGGATTATCATTTCCCTTGGTGCCCAAGGAGCTTTTGCTAAACATCATAATAGGTTTTATCGCGTCAGCCTCCCTAAAATTAAGGTGGCTAATCCAGTCGGTTCTGGAGATGCTACTGTGGCAGGAATTGCTTGGGCTTTGGCAGAAGGAGATGACGATGAAACACTCCTGAAGAAAGCCAATGTTTTAGGCATGTTAAATGCTCAAGAGTCAAAAACAGGACATGTCAATATGTTTCATTTTGACAAACTTTATCAAGAACTTCAAGTAAGAGAGGTAACACATGACAATAACAGCAAGTAAAAAAACTTATTTAGAAAAAGTGAGCCATCGAGGAATCATTTCAGCCTTGGCTTTTGACCAACGTGGCGCCTTAAAGCGCATGATGGCAGCTCATCAGGAAACAGAGCCAAGAGTTGAGCAGATGGAAGCCCTAAAAGTTTTGGTATCAGAGGAGTTAACCCCCTATGCCTCATCCATTCTGTTAGACCCTGAATATGGCTTGCCAGCAACCAAGGTCCGTGATGACAATGCTGGCCTGCTCCTAGCCTATGAAAAAACAGGCTACGATGCGACTACAACTAGTCGTTTACCTGATTGTCTGCTAGAATGGTCTGTTAAGCGACTGAAAGAAGCTGGGGCTGATGCCATCAAATTTCTACTCTACTATGATGTGGACGGCGATGAGCAAATCAACTTGCAAAAGCAGGCCTACATTGAACGTATCGGTTCTGAGTGCACCGCTGAAGATATTCCTTTCTTCCTTGAAATACTGAGCTATGACGAAACCATTGCAGACAATAGCAGCACAGCTTTTGCCAAGGTGAAGCCTCATAAGGTCAACGGAGCAATGACCGTTTTCTCTGATGACCGGTTTGGCATTGACGTTCTTAAAGTTGAAGTGCCGGTTAACATGGCCTATGTGGACGGTTTTGCTAATGGGGAAGTGCTTTACAGTCAAGAAGAGGCTGCTCAGGCCTTTAGAGATCAAGAAGTCGCTAGCCATTTGCCTTATATTTATTTGAGTGCAGGCGTATCTGCCCAGCTCTTTCAAGAGACTTTGCGTTTTGCGGCAGCAGCAGGTGCTAAATTTAGTGGGGTACTTTGTGGACGTGCTACCTGGGCAGGAGCTGTTCCGGTTTACATTAGAGAGGGTGAGGGGGCAGCTAGGAACTGGCTCCGTACTGAAGGCTTCCAAAATATTGACGAGTTGAATAAGGTGTTGGAAGCAACAGCTACTCCTTGGACAGAAAAAATCTAAAACAACCTTAACTTATCAAACGGCTATATTGATGCGTAAGATAAGTATGGGCTATTCAATTGAACCTCTTACAGCAAGGATGAAAATGAGTTTTATCCTTGCTTTTTTGTCCTCACTTTTTACTATTTTCGCTTATTTTTTAAAGGAAAACGTGGTAAACTAGGAGAAGATTAACTGACAATAGGTGGCGTATGACAATCGACATGTGGGAAATTTTAAATATCATTGGAACCATCGCTTTTGCTCTTTCAGGTGCTATTGTTGCCATGGAAGAAGAGTTTGATATTCTAGGGATTTTTATTTTAGGTTTTGTAACAGCCTTTGGGGGCGGAGCCATTCGAAATACCTTGATTGGGCTACCGATTGAGGCGCTCTGGGGTCAAAAGCCAGAATTTACCTGTGCTTTTTTAGCTATCGTTCTCATCATGTTATTCCCCAAGCTTGTTGCAAGAGGGTGGGTTAGAGCGGCAGTTCTCACAGATGCTATTGGTTTAGCGGCTTTTAGTGTGCAAGGTGCTTTGCATGCGGTACGCCTCAATCAGCCGCTAAGTGCTGTCATTGTCGCCGCAGTTTTGACTGGTGCAGGTGGAGGTGTTGTCAGAGATATTTTGGCAGGCCGTAAACCGAGTGTATTACGTAGCGAAATTTATGCCGGTTGGTCTATTTTTGCAGCCTTGGTTCTCCATTTTAGATTAGCCGACACGACGCTAGAATGCTATGCTTTAGTTGTATTATTAACGACTTTACGGTTGATTGGCCATCGTAGAAAATGGAACTTGCCTAAAATCAAATGGAAAGAGGAACTATAAGATGATTCAACTGATTGCTATTGATTTAGATGGTACATTGCTAAATGAGCAAAAAGAAATCCCAGAAGACAATATTAAGATGATTCAAGAAGCTGCTAATACTGGAGTGAAGATTGTCGTCTGTACAGGTCGCCCTCAATCGGGAACAAGGCCCTACTTTGATCAGTTGGGGTTGGTTGAGGAAGAATTTCTCATCCTTAACAATGGGTGCAGCACTTACAGTAGTCCAGACTGGCAACTACGCCATTCTAAGTCACTTAACTACTCTGATATTGAGGCCTTAGAGCAGGTCAGTCAATCCTTTCCTGGAGTTTACTTAACCCTAACAGGAGAAC
Organism: Streptococcus dysgalactiae subsp. dysgalactiae; assembly: GCF_900459225.1. Classification (NCBI taxonomy): domain Bacteria; kingdom Bacillati; phylum Bacillota; class Bacilli; order Lactobacillales; family Streptococcaceae; genus Streptococcus; species Streptococcus dysgalactiae. Next base: position 1,750,172 of record NZ_UHFH01000003.1, on the reverse strand, counting down.
AAGATTATTTAGTCCTTGAACCAGAAGTGCCAGATCTTGTTCAGGCAGATGGAGATTTGGTCTTTGCAACCGTGCAAGCAGTCTCTTTAAGGCAGTTATCTCAATCATATCAGGTGATTTTTCAAGCCATGTATTTAGGGGAAAAAGCTGCGCTGGATGCTTTTGAATTAGCAGCAAGTGATCACCTTCGTCAAAGCTATCATGTGGTGCGTAGTCAAGATAATATCTTGGAAATTCTTCCTAAGGGCGTCAGCAAGGCATCTGCTTTGAGGGAATTGGTAGAGGATTTAGATCTAAGTGCTGATCAAGTTATGGCGATTGGCGATGCTCCTAATGACATTGAAATGCTTAACTATGCTGGATTAGGGGTTGCCATGGGCAATGCTTCAGAGGCTATTAAGCAATTAGCTGATCAGGTGACTATTACCAATGATGAGGCGGGTGTTGCCCAAGCAATTCATCAATTTGTGTTGCTACCTAACAAAGAGTCATAAGACTAATCGTGTTGAGGGGATAATAGAGGCTGAAGTTACCCCCTATTTGAGAAGAGCTGTTACTAATGAACGGGCAAAACCTAAAAAAATGAACAAGGGCATTTCCGTAGGATGGAAAAGGTTCTTGTTCATTTTTAGGTTAGTAGTGGAAGTCCCATAGCTGCCATTTCTTCTGCTGGAACCACCATATCATCTGAAATCCAATTAGATAAGACAGAGACAATGGCATTGCTCCAAAATAGTCGCTTATAGTGTGATTGTTTCTTATCTTTCCATTTTTGATAGGCCTTGAGGCGCTTAGTTACTAATTGGGTTAATAGGTGATGCAAATGATGCTTAAATACTAGTTTAAGTAGCTGTGCTTCTTTTTTTGCTTCGTTAAAGAGATAGAGCCAAGCTTGATAGGCTTGCGTTTTAATATCAAATTGTTTGAGTCCGTGAAAAATACGGCGAATCATGGTTGTTAAGAGATGCTCTAAGATGGCTTCTTTTGAGTTATAATTGCGATAGAAAGCGTTGCGAGAAACCCCTGCTCTAGTCACCAATTCTGTAATTGTAATGTCTCCCAATGATTTCTTTTCTAAAAGGGTAAGCAAGGCGATTTCCATTGATTCACGTGCTACCTGGCGTGCTTCCTGATTGAATTGAGTTAAGTTTTGAAGCGATCGTTTTGAAATTACTTTGTCGGTCATCACAAATACCTTTCAAGTGTTACGTCTGATACGTTATTAGTAGCGAAAGCATACTTAATAATGATATAATTTTATGGGAAATGGCTTAGTTTGTCAACTAAAGTTAGCTAGTGAGAGGTCAAGGACTCGTACAGGTTCTTTTAAGGGGCTCTTTTTAGGCTACTAAACACTAAGCTCGACAATAATAGCCTGAGGGTAAGCTGATAAAGCGTCATCGAAGCGTGATTATAAAAAGATGACACCTTACTTTTAGAATGACAATAGAATGACTTAGAGGAAAAGAGGAAATAACAAATGACTTGGAAAATTGTAACAGATTCGGGCTGTGACCTTAGGAGTTTAGAAAGCCAATCTAAAGAGCTTCAGTTTGAACGCGTGCCCTTAACACTGCAAATTGGCACCGAAATCTTTAGAGATGACGATGGTTTAGATATTGATCACATGATGGCAACGATGTACCAATCTTCAAAGGCTGCTACATCAAGTTGTCCAAGTCCGGATGCCTTCTTACAGGCTTATAAGGGTGTTGATAATGTGATTGCTGTCACTATTACAGGAACTTTGTCAGGTAGCCATAACAGCGCTCGTCTGGCTAAAAATGATCTTCTTGAAGATTATCCGAATGCCAATATTCATGTGATTGATTCCTTATCGGCTAGTGGAGAAGTTGATTTGATCGTTTTAGAATTAGAGCGTTTGATTAACCTAGGACTCTCTTTTGAAGAAGTGGTTGAGCGAATTACCGCCTATCAAGAAAAAACACGATTGATTTTTGTCCTTGCCAAAGTTGATAACTTGGTGAAAAATGGCCGTCTTAATAAATTGGTTGGAAAAGTTGTTGGACTCCTTAACATTCGAATGGTCGGTCAAGCAAGCCAAGAAGGAACACTTGAGTTGTTGCAGAAAGCACGTGGTCAGAAAAAAGCAGTCTCTGCTTTAGTAGAAGAAATTCAAAAAGCAGGTTACAAAGGTGGCAAAGTCTATATTGCTCATGCTAATAACCCAAAAATTTGTGAACAAATTAGCGAGAAAATTAAAGCTATTTATCCAGATGCTGTTATCCAAACAGGAATAACATCAGGACTGTGTAGTTTTTACGCCGAAGATGAAGGTATCCTAATGGGATATGAAATATAAGACTATCACAAAAGGCTAGCCCAAATAGATTTGGGCTAGCCTTTTTCTTTTACATTTTTTGATAGAAAGTCTATGAGTCAAGCAAAACATTACAAAAGATGACTGATACCTTATGGGCGCTGACGATTAACCTTGGTCTTGTTCGCTTAGCGAAGCTCTAAGGACACTAAGAGAGCTCTCTATTACTCTTTAGAGTGGGTCTCACCTGAACCAATTGGTGGTGTAGGAAGAGAAGGTGCTGACGGGTGGCTTGGTTCAGGTTGACTTGGCTCTGGATCCGGATTTGGAGTTGGTGGTTCCGGAGTGGCTTCGGGACTAGACGGTTGAGGGACAGTCGTGTGAGGTTGACTTGGTGCTGGATCAGGAATCCAAGTGGAAGTATTGTTGTCATCTATTACTTGTCTAGGGGTTTCCTCAGGAACTGGTTTAGCTAGCACAATGGCGTCAAGCCTTGCCTGTAGGGCAGTTTTTTTTCCAAAATTGTTCAATTCATTGACAGCTTTTTGAGCCAAATCTTTGAGTGCTGGGCTTGGGGCATCTTCAGCTGATTTCACGGCGCGAGTGGCTGCTTCTTCTTGTTCTAAAGTTACTTTGACGGCTTCTAAACGGTCTTGTAATCCTTGTTTTTTGGAGGATGCTTTTAAACGGTCGATGGCATGTTGGGCTTTATTAGTGGCAGCTATAGTTCCCAATTTTTCAGCGGCCTGGACCGCTAGGTCAGCTTGCTTTGTCAAGTATATAGCTTGTTCTTGCCGTCTGAGAGTTGTTGGCATTTTAGAAGTGCTGCCAAAAACGAGGTAAAGTCCTCCCATGAGAGTAATGGTAAAAATGCTTAACAGCAGATACAAGGCTTCTTTTTTGGATTTTTGCATGGTTTCTCCTTTGACTGGCTCAATTCAACATAGCCTTATTATACCGTTAATAGAGAAAAATGAAAAGGTTGCTAAGTCAGACCTTGCTGTCTTTAGAAAGGATTTGAAGATAAGCCTTTTTAGAAAAGTTATCGAACGACGAACCTGTTTACCTTATGCCTCTTAATCAGTGGTGTTCTTAACTCCTAAGAATTAAAAAAACCTTGTGATAAAGAGAGGAATGCATTAAAATAGAAGAGACTAAAAATTTGAGCGAGGACAATATTGTGTCAGTAAATTGGCAAGACATTGCATTTCATTTCTTTGGAGGCCTAGGTCTCTTTCTATTCAGTATCAAGTACATGGGAGATGGTCTTCAGCAAGCAGCGGGAGATAAACTCAGGTACTATATTGATAAGTACACAAGCAATCCCTTTTTTGGTATTCTGGTTGGGATTGCCATGTCTGCCTTGATTCAGTCCAGTTCAGGTGTTACTGTGATTACGGTTGGCTTGGTTTCAGCTGGTTTATTAAATTTACGCCAAGCTATTGGAATTGTTATGGGAGCCAACATTGGGACTACGGTTACCTCTTTTTTAATTGGTTTTAAATTAGGAGATTACGCCTTACCAATGATTTTTATTGGGGCAGCCTGCCTTTTCTTTACCTCGAATAAGAGACTTAATAATTTAGGACGCATTATCTTCGGGGTAGGGGGGATTTTCTTTTCTCTTAATCTTATGGGAGATGCTATGGATCCTTTGAAGTCAGTGTCTAGCTTCCAAACTTATTTAGCCACACTGGGCGATAAACCTTTCCAAGGTGTTTTTATCGGATCAGTTTTGACGATGGTGATTCAGTCATCTGCTGCTATTATTGGAATTTTACAAGGCCTTTTTTCAGGTGGGTTATTGACCCTGCAAGGAGCAATCCCAATCTTACTAGGGTCAAATATTGGTACTTGTATCACAGCAGTATTAGCTGCTATTGGGTCCAATATTGCGGCTAAGCGTGTAGCTGCAGCCCATGTCTTGTTTAACTTGATTGGAACCATGATTTTCATGATTTTCTTGCTTCCATTCACTTCTTTGATGCTATGGTTGCAAACAGAATTGAAACTGATACCAGAAATGACGATTGCTTTTTCACACGGTTCTTTTAATATCACTAACACCATCTTACTGATTCCCTTTATTGGTCTGTTGGCGATGTTAGTAACGAAACTTATTCCGGGAGAGGATGAGGTGGTGAAATACGAGGCGCTATACCTTGATCGTTTGCTTATCACCCAAGCACCATCTATCGCCTTAGGAAATGCTCATAAAGAACTGATTCATCTAGCTTCTTACGCTATTCAGGCTTTTGAAGCTTCCTACAGCTATATCATGACAGCAGATGATAAATTTGGTGAAAAAGTGAGACGTTACGAGAAAGCAGTCAATACCATTGATGAGGAGTTAACCACTTATTTGGTTGATATTTCCAACGAAGCCCTCAGCCCGAGTGAAAATGAAGTGCTGGCGGGTATTCTTGATTCTTCCCGTGATTTGGAAAGAATTGGAGACCATTCTGAATCATTGGCAACCTTAATTGAAGGGATTACTACAAAGCATATTGGCTTTTCAGCAGCAGCTCGCAACGAATTAACGGACATGTACCGCTTGACGCATTGCTTGACCTTGGATGCTATACGAGCTATCGTAGATAGTGATAGCAATCTGGCGCAGATGATTGTCATCCGCCACAAGGAAATTGAGGAGAAAGAGCGTCGTTTGCGTAAAACACACATTGAACGCCTTAATCGTGGAGAGTGTACGGCTCAAGCTGGGATTAACTTTATTGATATTATTTCCCACTACACGCGAATTACTGATCATGCTTTAAATTTGGCTGAGAAAGTACTTTCACATCAACTCTAGCAACCATGGAAAACCTGAATGACTAATCAGGTTTTCTTTTTTAGGTCGGGAAGTGGTATATACCATTTACAAAGTTTGGAATAAGGCGTATAATAAGAAAAAAGGGAGGAAAAAAGATGACAAGCTATCTAAAAGCGGATTGTTTTTATTACCCAACAGAGGTGAAACCAGCAGGCTATTTAAGCCTTGAGGATGGTGTTTTTGGGGAGTGGTCAGAAACGGCCCCAACAGATGCCCAAATCATTGATTACACAGGTTATCAGATTGCACCGGGCCTTGTGGATACACATATCCATGGTTACGCGGGTGCTGATGTCATGGATAATTCTGCAGAAGGTATCCATAAAATGAGTGAAGGGTTGCTGTCAACAGGGGTAACATCCTTCTTACCAACAACCTTGACCTCTACCTTTGAGCAATTAGAGAAGGTCTCAGCAACTGTTGCGTCAGTCGCTAATCAAGTTAAGGGGGCTAAGATTCAAGGCATTTACTTTGAAGGTCCTTATTTTACCGAAGAATATAAGGGTGCTCAAAATCCAAGTTATATGAAAAACCCACGGTTGGATGAATTTAACGCTTGGCAAAAGGCTGCAAAAGGCCTCATCAAAAAAATTGCACTTGCTCCCGAACGTGATGGTGTCGCAGAATTTATCTCCACAGTGACCAAACAAGGTGTCACAGTAGCCTTAGGACACTCAAATGGAACCTATCAAGAGGCTAACGAAGCTGTCCAATCAGGTGCTAGCGTTTGGGTCCATGCCTATAATGGTATGCGAGGATTGACTCACCGTGAGCCAGGAATGGTTGGTGCCGTCTATAATTTGCCTAACACCTATGCAGAGTTGATTTGTGATGGACACCATGTCTCACCCGTTGCTTGTGATATTTTAATGCAACAAAAAGGGCATGATTATGTGGCTATGATTACTGACTGTATGCGGGCAGGTGGCTCTGCTGATGGCGATTATATGTTAGGAGAATTTCCTGTGGTTGTCCAGAATGGCACTGCCCGTCTCAAGGAGAGTGGTAATTTGGCAGGGTCCATTTTGAAATTAAAAGACGGTCTTAAAAATGTAGTGGCTTGGGGAATTGCTAGTCCAGCAGAAGCTATTCATATGGCGACTTATGTGCCGGCTCTTTCTGTCGGTATTGACGACGTATGTGGTCAAATCAAATCCGGTCATGCAGCAGACTTTATTGTTCTTGATCAGAATTTGGAGCTTCTAGCTACCTATCTAGATGGTCGAAAGGTTTTTGATGCCTCATAAACTAAGAAAGGGTTGGAATACCAATCCTTTTTACTTTTCCTCTGTATATGTTAGAATAAGTTGTGGTAATCGCTTATAGAAACCATTATTAAAGGAGGAGCTTATGATGGTAACAACAGTAAAAATGACTAGTGGTTATGATATTCCGGTTTTAGGATTTGGAACTTACCAGGCTGCTAATGGCGAAGAAGCTTATCAAGCTACCTTAGCAGCTATTAAAGCAGGCTATCGTCATATCGATACAGCAGCTATCTATAAAAACGAAGAAAGTGTCGGAAGAGCCATTAAAGATTCAGGGATTCCTCGGGAAGAGTTATTTGTTACAACTAAACTCTGGAATGATGCCCATAGTTATGAAGGGGCTAAAGAAGCCTTGACTGGCTCTCTTGATCGCCTAGGTCTGGACTATGTGGATCTCTATCTCATCCATTGGCCAAATCCAAAAGCCCTACGTGATTCTTGGCAAGATGCAAATGCTGAAGCTTGGAGTTATATGGAAGAAGCTGTTGCAGAAGGCTTAGTTCGCTCAATCGGTGTCAGTAATTTTATGGTGCATCATCTCGAAGCACTTAGTAAGACTGCTACCATAAGTCCTGCTGTGAACCAAATTCGTTTGGCACCAGGATGCTTCCAAGAAGAAGTGGTTAACTACTGTAAGCAGAAAGGAATTCTACTAGAAGCTTGGAGTCCACTAGGACAAGGGGAAATTTTTGATAATAAGACCATGCAGGAGTTGGCTGATAAATATAATAAAACGGTGGCACAAATTGCCTTAGCCTGGTCCCTATCGGAAGGGTTTATTCCCCTCCCTAAATCCGTTCATGAAGATCGCATCAAGGAAAATATGGCTATTTTTGATGTGAGCTTGACACAGGAAGATAAAGATAGCATTCGTCATCTATCAGGGATGTCAGAGGTCCCAAATCCTGATACGACTAACTTTTAGCCTAACACTAAAGATTTAACTTAAGCGGGTTGAATCTTTTTTTGAAAACGGTTTGACAAGTATTTGTCATTTAGTTATAATCTTTATTAGTGTTTTGTGAAAAAACGATAAATTAAAACATAAGGAGTTCTATTGTGATCATCTTTTTAGTGATGTTAGCGATGTTTACTATTCGATTAGTATTCTTAAAAAAATCCATTAAAAACGAAAAAGCCATTTTAGCCAAGGGAGGACAAGAATTTGGTGTCCAAAATACAAAATTCTTGACCTTACTTCATATCATGATTTATGTTTTTGCGGTGATAGAAGCCCTTCTTAAACAAATTAAGTTTGATGGCATCAGTTTGTTAGGTCTCTTGCTCATGCTGTTTTCAATATCTATTTTGTATGAAGTGACACGTATCTTAGGTGACATCTGGACTGTTAAGTTAATGTTGGCCAAAGACCATAAATATGTTGACCACTGGTTATTCAAGACAGTTAAGCATCCTAACTATTTCTTGAATATCGCTCCAGAGCTCGTGGGGATTGCTTTGCTTTGCCACGCGCAAATCACAGCTATGTTGCTTTTCCCGTGCTATGTGATTGTGATTTACCTCCGTATTCGTGAAGAAAATAAGTTATTGGCAGAAGTGATTATCCCAAACGGTACTCAGACCAAAGCTTAAGACCTTAAGCTGAATACTAGTTCCCTATTAGACAAGTCGGGTATTTTATGTTAAACTAGTCGTTAGGAAAGAAAATGACTAGTTTTTATCTCAAGCGAGTTCGGGGTGGTGAGAGCCGAATGTTAGGATTGTTGATTGGCGCTTTCTGTTCAAGTGAGATTTGAAAAAGGCGACTTGACTTGAACTACAATTTAAAGACAATGAAGTAATAAATTAGGGTGGAACCGCGTTTTGACGCCCCTATGTCTATGGACATGGGAGGCGAGGAGCGTGGTTTTTTGTTATTGATTCACTCAATAGTGAGGTCTCCGAATCAAAGCTTCAACTGGGATGAAAAGCGATTACCAAGGAGCTTGTTTGCCTGTAAGAAGCAGGAGTAGACACCGGGAACTAAACATAACCAGTCTAATGCCAAACAGCAATCGCTGAATAGCGACTTGCCTAGCCTATGCACTAGCTCGCTGTCAGCAGCATTATTGGCTGCTGACACTCACGTCGCAAGATATTAAACTTTCAGAATGGAGAATTTATGTCAACAAAAAAATTGACTTTTCACAGTGTCAAGAGCAACTTTCTCCTTTTAGTCGTATTGTCAAACGCTCATTGCTAGTATGACTGAGCTAGATACTGTACTAACTCGTCGTTTGCCGCATTGTCGGCGACAAACGGCTCCTGTTACAAGAAATTTATAATGGAGGACACTATGTCTAAAAAACTAACTTTTCAAGAAATCATCTTGACCTTACAACAATACTGGAATGATCAGGGGTGTATGCTCATGCAGGCTTATGATAATGAAAAGGGTGCTGGGACCATGAGCCCTTATACTTTCCTGCGTGCCATCGGTCCTGAGCCATGGAATGCGGCTTATGTAGAACCGTCACGCCGGCCGGCTGATGGTCGTTACGGGGAAAATCCAAATCGTCTTTACCAACACCATCAATTCCAAGTGGTCATGAAACCATCACCATCAAACATTCAAGAACTTTATCTTGAGTCTTTGGGAAAATTAGGTATCAATCCATTGGAACATGACATTCGCTTCGTTGAGGACAACTGGGAAAACCCGTCAACTGGTTCTGCGGGACTCGGTTGGGAAGTTTGGCTTGATGGGATGGAAATCACACAGTTCACTTATTTCCAACAGGTTGGTGGACTTGCGACTTCACCAGTAACAGCTGAAGTGACTTATGGTTTGGAGCGTTTGGCTTCTTACATTCAAGAAGTGGATTCGGTTTATGATATCGAATGGGCACCAGGTGTTAAATATGGTGAAATCTTCTTGCAACCTGAATATGAGCATTCAAAATACTCTTTTGAAATTTCAGACCAAGACATGCTCCTAGAAAACTTTGAGAAGTTTGAAAAAGAAGCAGGACGTGCTTTGGAAGAAGGTTTGGTTCACCCAGCCTATGATTACGTGCTTAAATGTTCGCATACCTTCAATCTGCTAGACGCTCGTGGAGCGGTATCTGTAACCGAACGGGCTGGCTACATCGCCCGTATCCGTAACTTAGCACGTATCGTTGCTAAGACCTTTGTTGCAGAACGCAAGAAGCTTGGCTTCCCACTCTTGGACGAAAAAACACGAGCAGCTTTACTAGCTGAAGATGGCGAATAAGTTGTCTTAAATACGATTTTAGTTGTGAGCTTTGTAATGTTAGAAGCGAGCAAGAAGTGGGTGACCGAAGGTCGCCTCAAGGATGCTTTTCGCTATAGGGGAACAAAGATTAAGGTGTCTTCCTTGATTTTTGAAGGAATTTTCAAACCTATAGGCTTGAAAATTAGGCATGAAACTCCAAAGGAGTTTTCTGCCGTCCGAGCCCCCTAAGAAAAGTATCAAGAAAAAGTAGGAGAATAAAATGAGCAAAAATCTACTAATCGAACTAGGTCTGGAAGAACTTCCAGCCTACGTGGTCACACCAAGTGAAAAACAACTGGGAGAGCGCTTGGCGACTTTCTTAACAGAAAATCGTCTCTCTTTTGAAGATATACAAACCTTTTCAACACCACGTCGCTTGGCAGCGCGTGTGATTGGGCTTGCTAATCAACAAACAGACTTGACAGAGGATTTCAAAGGCCCTGCTAAAAAAATCGCCTTGGATGCGGCTGGCAACTTCTCAAAGGCGGCACAAGGTTTTGTTCGTGGTAAAGGTTTGACCACAGATGCTATCGAATTCCGCGAAGTCAAAGGAGAAGAATATGTTTATGTGACCAAACACGAAGCTGGAAAACCTGCTAAGGAAGTACTTCTAGGGGTTGCAGAAGTGTTGGCAGAGATGACCTTCCCGGTCAGCATGCACTGGGCTAAAAATAGTTTTGAATACATTCGTCCTGTTCACACCTTTACTGTACTCTTGGATGATGAAGCTCTGGACCTTGAGTTCTTGGATATCCATTCTGGACGCGTCAGCCGTGGTCACCGTTTCCTTGGAAAAGAGACAACGATCACCAGTGCTGACTCTTATGAGGATGATTTGCGCAGCCAGTTTGTTATTGCTGATGCTAAAGAGCGTCAAGAGATGATTGTGGATCAAATCAAGGCAATTGAGGCAGCTCAAGGAGTACAAGTGGATATTGATGCTGACTTGCTCAACGAGGTCTTGAACTTGGTCGAATTCCCAACGGCCTTTATGGGAAGTTTCGATGCGAAATACCTTGATGTTCCCGAGGAAGTGCTTGTGACATCAATGAAAAACCACCAACGCTATTTTGTCGTACGTGATCAAGAAGGTCGCTTGATGCCAAACTTTATTTCTGTTCGTAATGGTAACGACCAAGCCATTGACAATGTTATTAAAGGGAATGAAAAAGTCTTGGTGGCTCGCTTGGAAGATGGTGAATTCTTCTGGCGTGAAGACCAAAAATTACAGGTTGCTGACTTAGTAGCCAAGCTAGCTAACGTGACTTTCCATGAAAAAATTGGATCTCTTGCTGAACATATGGATCGTACACGCGTCATCGCAGCATCCCTCGCTAAAGAAGCTAACTTATCTGCTGAGGAAGAGGCAGCTGTTGACCGTGCTGCTCAAATTTACAAGTTTGACCTGTTAACAGGTATGGTGGGTGAATTTGACGAGCTGCAAGGTATTATGGGTGAAAAATATGCTTTATTAGCTGGTGAGAACCCTGCAGTGGCAACAGCAATTCGTGAACACTATTTGCCAGATGCTGCAGAAGGAGTTTTGCCTGAAACAAAAGTTGGTGCAGTCCTAGCTTTAGCAGATAAATTAGACACCCTTCTTTCCTTCTTCTCTGTTGGATTGATTCCATCTGGCTCTAATGATCCTTATGCTCTACGTCGTGCAACCCAAGGGATTGTCCGTATTCTTGAGCATTTTGGATGGCGCATCCCAATGGATAAGCTGGTAGATAGCTTATATGACTTGTCCTTTGATAGTTTGAACTATGCCAATAAGGTGGATGTGATGAATTTTATTCGAGCTCGTGTGGATAAGATGATGGGCAAAGCAATTCCAAAAGATATTCGTGAAGCAGTTTTAGAGAGTTCAACCTTTGTGGTTCCTGAAATATTAGCGGCAGCTGAAGTACTTGTGAACGCTAGTCATACAGAAAATTATAAACCAGCAGTTGAGTCCTTATCACGTGCCTTTAATTTGGCAGAGAAAGCGGACGCGTCTGTCCGTGTAGACCCTAGTCTCTTTGAGAATGACCACGAACAAGCTTTGTTTGCAGCTATTCAATCCCTGTCTTTAGAGGGAAGCGCCGAGAACCAAGTAGAACAAGTTTTCGCGCTTAGCCCTGTGATTAACGACTTCTTTGATAATACCATGGTTATGGCAGACGACCAGGCTATTAAAAACAATCGTTTAGCTCTCTTAGCTGTCTTGGTTGGCAAGGCCAAGAGTATTGCAGCATTTAATCAGTTAAACACCAAGTAATTAGAAAGGAGAGGGCAGTTGAGAAGAAACTCTTAGATGTTCTAGAGAGGTCCCCTTTGTGACAAGTAAAGAAGTAGGCATTTCTTTTTCTGAAAATAAGAAGAGAATCCCACATAACTTGTTGCTGTCAACTGTCCTGTGTGACACCGTATGGATCCTAAAAAAATCGCTCGTATCAATGAGCTTGCTAAAAAGAAAAAAACGGTAGGACTAACTGGTCCAGAAAAGGTGGAACAGGCAAAGCTACGTGAAGAATATATTGAAGGTTATCGTCGTTCTGTTAGACACCATATCGAAGGCATTAAACTTGTGGATGAAGAAGGCAATGACGTGACACCTGAAAAATTAAGACAAGTGCAACGCGAAAAAGGCTTGCATGGCCGTTCGCTAGATGACCCCAGATCATAAGAAATGCAGCTCTAGGGCTGCATTTTGTTTATCGTGATGACTGTTATTTAGCGGCATCACACTTCCAAAGTGACCACACGTTTTTATATTGTGTAGTCAAAATATTGGGAAAAATCATGTATTTGAGTTATAATAGAAGCAATAAAAGAAAGAAGGTAGTACTTATGACAATTAAAAAATTCTCTCTCTTAGCCATAGCCAGCCTCTCTTTACTTAGCCTTGCTGCTTGTGACATGGATGATAAAGATGATCACATGCATAATCAACCAAAAACAAGCCAAACTAGCAAGAAAGTTAAACTTTCAGAAGACAAAGCAAAATCAATTGCCTTTAAGGATGCTTCTGTGTCAGAAGCAGATGCTCAAATGGTAACCGTTAGTCAAGAAAATGAAGATGGCATGGCAGTCTATGACGTTGAATTCCATCATAAAGATCAGGAATACAGCTACACTATTGATGCTAACACAGGTGACATTGTGGAAAAATCCTCTGAACCGATTAATGAGTAGGAATGCTTCATGACCATCAAAGAAATGACAATCGTGTCCAATGGCCTATAGTCTCTTAGACGTTGGGAATAATGCCCTGATGGTTAAGAGACATAGTTCTCTACGGCTCTACGCGCTCACTCTGAATCTTTAGAGTGGCCATAGGGCCCTTTTTTTGAAAAATGTGAGATACTAGCAGGTATCATTGTTGAAAAGGGTTAAGAAAAAGTTGACTGGTAAGGTAGGGATCTTATCAGTTTTTTTGAGCTTTTAAAAATTTCTGATAATACATTTGTATCAAATTTCGTTATAATAGAAACAAGAAAAAAGAAAACGCTTACCAAAAAGGAGGATGACGCATGTCACAAGAAAAGTACATCATGGCCATTGATCAGGGAACCACTAGTTCACGGGCAATCATTTTCAATAAAAAAGGAGAAAAGATTAGCAGTAGCCAGAAAGAGTTCCCACAAATTTTTCCACAGGCAGGTTGGGTAGAGCACAATGCCAATCAGATTTGGAATTCTGTCCAGTCTGTGATTGCTGGTGCTTTTATTGAATCCAGTATCAAGCCGGAACAAATTGATGCCATTGGTATTACAAACCAACGTGAGACAACTGTTGTTTGGGACAAAAAGACAGGTCTTCCGATTTATAACGCTATTGTGTGGCAGTCGCGCCAAACCGCTCCAATTGCTGAGCAACTCAAACAAGATGGCCACACCGCAATGATTCACGAAAAAACAGGGTTGGTTATTGATGCTTACTTTTCTGCAACTAAGATCCGTTGGATTTTAGACCATGTGCCAGGTGCTCAAGAACGAGCTGAAAAAGGTGAGTTACTTTTTGGAACCATTGATACTTGGTTGGTTTGGAAATTAACAGATGGAGCAGTTCATGTGACGGATTACTCCAATGCTGCCAGAACCATGATTTATAACATCAAAGAGCTCAAGTGGGACGATGAGATTCTTGACTTGCTAAATATTCCTAAGGCGATGCTGCCAGAAGTTAAATCCAATTCTGAAGTTTATGGCAAAACGGCTCCTTTCCATTTCTATGGTGGGGAAGTGCCTATTTCTGGTATGGCAGGTGACCAACAAGCAGCCCTATTTGGTCAGTTAGCCTTTGAACCTGGTATGGTGAAAAATACTTATGGAACCGGTTCATTCATCATCATGAATACTGGTGATGAGATGCAGCTATCGAGTAATAACCTTTTGACCACCATTGGTTACGGGATTAATGGGAAGGTTCACTATGCTTTAGAAGGCTCTATTTTTATTGCAGGCTCTGCCATTCAATGGTTGCGAGATGGTCTCAAAATGATTGAGACCTCACCAGAGTCTGAACAGCTGGCATTAGCATCTACCAGTGATGATGAAGTCTACGTTGTTCCTGCCTTTACCGGTTTAGGAGCTCCTTACTGGGATTCTAATGCGCGTGGATCTGTCTTTGGGTTGACACGTGGTACCAGCAAAGAAGACTTTGTCAAAGCAACCTTGCAATCTATCGCCTATCAAGTGCGAGATGTTATTGATACCATGCAGGTCGATTCAGGTATTGACATTCAACAACTCCGTGTGGATGGCGGTGCAGCCATGAATAATATGCTCATGCAATTCCAAGCTGATATTTTGGGGATTGACATCGCTCGTGCTAAAAATTTAGAAACAACAGCTCTAGGAGCAGCTTTCTTGGCAGGGCTTGCTGTGGGGTATTGGGAAGATATGGATGCTTTGAAGGAATTAAACGCCACTGGACAACTCTTCAAAGCTAGCATGAATGAATCTCGCAAGGAAAAATTATATAAAGGTTGGAAACGCGCTGTTAAAGCAACTCAAGTGTTCACGCAAGATGATGACGCAGAATAATTAGAGGAGGATGGAATGGAATTTTCAAAAGAGACAAGACGTTTAGCTCTTCAAAAAATGCAAGAAAGAGATTTAGACCTATTGATTATTGGGGGAGGTATTACGGGTGCTGGTGTGGCGCTTCAGGCGGCAGCTAGTGGCCTAGATACCGGTCTGATTGAGATGCAAGATTTTGCGGAAGGAACCTCCAGTCGGTCGACCAAATTGGTTCATGGGGGACTTCGTTACTTGAAACAGTTTGACGTTGAAGTCGTCTCAGATACTGTTTCAGAACGTGCTGTCGTCCAACAGATTGCACCTCATATTCCTAAGCCAGATCCTATGCTATTACCTGTTTATGACGAACCTGGCAGCACCTTTAGCATGTTTCGTTTGAAGGTCGCTATGGATTTGTATGACCTTCTAGCAGGTGTGTCCAATACGCCGGCGGCCAACAAGGTGTTAACCAAGGAAGAAGTCTTAAAACGAGAACCAGATTTAAAACAAGAAGGCTTGCTTGGTGGTGGTGTTTACCTTGATTTCCGCAATAATGATGCAAGGCTTGTTATTGAGAATATTAAGCGTGCTAATCGTGATGGGGCTCTTATTGCTAGCCACGTGAAGGCAGAAGACTTCCTGTTAGATGATAAAGGTAACATTATCGGCGTTAAGGCGCGTGATTTATTAACAGGTCAAGAAATTATCATCAAGGCTAAATTGGTCATCAATACCACAGGACCATGGAGTGATGAGATTCGTCAATTCTCTCATAAGGGACAACCGATTCATCAAATGCGTCCTACAAAAGGAGTGCATTTGGTAGTGGACCGTCAAAAATTACCGGTGTCTCAACCTGTCTATGTTGACACAGGGTTAAATGACGGTCGTATGGTTTTTGTCTTGCCACGTGAAGAAAAAACTTATTTTGGGACAACCGATACAGATTACACTGGAGACTTGCAGCACCCACAAGTTACCCAAGAAGATGTGGACTATTTGTTAGAGATTGTCAATGACCGCTTCCCAAATGCTAACGTGACTATTAATGATATTGAAAGTAGTTGGGCTGGTCTTCGTCCCTTATTGTCAGGCAATAGTGCCTCTGATTACAATGGTGGCAATAGCGGTAAACTCAGCGATGACAGTTTTGACCACTTAATTGATACCGTTAAAGCCTATATTAACCATGAAGATAGTCGAGAAGCCGTCGAGAAAGCCATTAAACAGGTAGAAACCAGCACTTCTGAAAAAGAATTGGATCCTTCAGCGGTGTCTCGTGGTTCCAGTTTCGAGCGTGACGAGAATGGCCTCTTCACCTTGGCAGGAGGTAAGATTACGGATTACCGTAAGATGGCTGAAGGTGCTTTGAAAGTCATTATCCAAGTCTTAAAAGAAGATTTCGGCAAATCGTTTAAGCTTATCAATTCAACCACCTATCCAGTTTCTGGCGGTGAAATTAACCCAGCCAACGTGGATTCAGAATTGGAAGCTTATGCGCAATTAGGCACTCTTAGTGGACTGTCCATGGACGATGCTAGGTATTTGGCTAATCTGTATGGATCTAATGCGCCAAAAGTCTTTGCCTTAACTCGTCAATTAAAGGCCGCTGAAGGATTGAGTTTAGCAGAAACGTTATCCTTACACTATGCGATGGATTATGAAATGGCTCTTAAACCAACGGATTATTTCCTGAGAAGAACCAATCACCTCTTGTTTATGCGAGATAGTCTAGATGCTTTAATAGTGCCAGTTATTGAGGAAATGGGTAAACACTTTGACTGGTCAACTGATGAAAAAGTTAAGCAGGAAGAAGAGCTTCGTCGTGTGATTGCAGAAAATGATTTGAGTGCCCTAAAAGGCCAGCAGGAGGACTAACATGGATATTTTTGGCGAATTTTTAGGAACGGCTCTATTGGTTTTATTAGGGAATGGTGTCGTGGCAGGGGTTGTCCTACCCAAAACTAAAAACCATGCATCTGGGTGGATCGTTATTGCCACTGGATGGGGAATTGCAGTTGCTGTGGCAGCTTTTATCAGCGGGAAAATAGCTCCGGCTCATCTGAATCCTGCTGTCAGCCTTGCCTTTGCTATGAAGGGAACCATTGCTTGGCCAACAGCTATTGTTTATAGTCTGGCTCAGATGCTAGGTGCCATGCTGGGTTCAGTTCTGGTATTCCTTCAATTCCGACCACATTATGTCGCTGCAGATAATCCAGCTGATATTTTAGGAACTTTTGCAACAGGCCCAGCTATTCGAGATAATAGTTCAAACTTATTAAGTGAAATTTTTGGGACCTTTGTCCTTGTGCTTGGTATTTTAGCTTTTGGTCTGTACGATATGCCAGCAGGTTTAGGAACCCTTTGTGTGGGTCTCCTAGTAATTGGGATCGGCTTATCTTTAGGAGGAACGACAGGGTATGCGATTAATCCCGCTCGAGACCTTGGACCACGTATGATTCATGCTATCTTGCCCATAAAGAACAAGGGAGATTCTGCTTGGTCATATGCCTGGATTCCTATTGTGGGACCAATGATTGGAGCAGCTTTAGCGGTCTTGCTCTTCCAAATAATGTCTTAAACGTTCCTGAATTGAGGGATTGGCTAGCTTAGTCAATCCCTTGATGACTTCTTTCAAGTGATAACAGTAAAACGTTTTCATATCTTGGTAACAATTGCTATAATATGATTATGACATCAAGAACGAAAACAATACATATTATTGGGGCTTCCTTTGCTGGACAGGCTTTTGTGGACAAATACCAATCTCTCAACCCCGATTGCCAGTTGATTGTGATTGATAAGGAAAAAGCACCGAACTATATTCCCAATGGGCTTAATCAACTATTGAGAGGAGATATCGGCAACTTATCTGAAGCCATGTGGCAAAGTCCTTATCAGGATCCGCCTTCTCAACATAAATTTATTGAGGCAGAAGTGCTGGCAATTCAGTCGTCTTCAAATCTCTTGATTCTCAAAGATAGCCAAGGACGGATTTTTGAAGAACCGTATGAGACTTTGGTTTGTGCGATGGGGGCGACCCCTGAGTCTCATTATATGGAGGTTCAACCCAGTCGTAGGATTTTGGTAACCAAATATTATCATGATAGCCAGAGCAGTTTAGACCTGATTGAGAACAGCCAGAAAATCTTGGTTATTGGTGCGGGCTTAATTGGGCTCGATCTTGCTTATAGTTTGTCGCTGCGAGGAAAAGATGTTGTCCTTCTTGAGGCGGCTGACCGTCCAGATGTCTACCAGACAGACGCAGAGATGATTGCTCCTATTATGAGCGATATGTCTGCTAGGCAGGTCACTTTTATCAAGAATACTCGGGTGACAGCCATCCAAGAAGTGGATGAGGCAATTGTAGCCCAAACAGAACAAGGGGAATTGTTTCAAGGAGATTTGGCAATTTTGGCGATTAACTTTAGACCAAATAGTCATCTCTTAGAAGGTCAAGTGTCTTGTGCCTTGGACAAAACCATTTTGGTGACCGAACATTTACAGACCAGTCAGGAGAACATCTATGCCATTGGAGATTTAATTCCTTCCTATTTTGGTGTTCTCGGAATGGCATACTACACGCCTTTGATTAACCAGGCCATAAAAACAGGACAAGCTCTGGCACTTCATTTGGCGGGCTACCCTATTCCGCCACTCCAAACGGTTAAGGTGTTTGGGAGCCATCATTTTGGGTATTATCGTGCTAGTGTTGGATTAACCGAGGAAGAAGCAGAACTGTACATGGATACTTGTAGTTACTTGTACCAATTCGGCTACTCAGAAGATCTTTTCTGGCTGAAATTAATAGCTCGGAAAGAGGATGGGGTTCTAGTTGGTGCTCAGCTCTTGTCCAAGTCCAATACTTTGCTGCTGGCTAATCAATTAGGCCAAGCAGTAGCCCTGAAATTAACTGATGATCATCTTGCTTTTCAAGATTTTCTCTTTTTACAAGGTCACAGTGATGCCGCCTATCATCTTCATGAAGCTTGTCTAAAACTCTTTGAAAAGAGGCATAGTCATGAAGATTGAAGAGTTAATGGATAAAGAACGAAAAGCTCAATATCGTCTCTTGCAGGCTCTCTATGCTTCCAAAAATAGCTTATTGCTAAAAGATTTGATGAGGCAATCCCATTTGTCTAAGGTGACCCTTTTGAAATACATTGATAACCTTAATCATTTGTGTCAAGAGCAAGGCTTATCTTGTCAGGTGGTGTTAGACAAAGATATCGTCTTTTTGGAAGAAAATGGGCAGCTGACATGGCAAGAATTGGTTGCAGCGCTTTTGAAAGAGTCGGTCGCTTATCAAGTCTTGACTTACCTGTGCTGTCATGAACAGTTCAACATTACAGCTCTGTCAGCGGAACTAATGGTTAGTGAAGCAACGTTGAACAGGCAGTTAGCCCATCTCAATCAGTTATTGGCTGAATTTGATTTGGCTTTGTCACAGGGAAGACAAGTTGGCAGTGAACTGCAGTGGCGTTATTTCTACTTTGAATTATGGCGGCATACGTTGACTAAGAAAGGGCTTAATGACTTAACAAGTTGTATAGATGCACCGCATTTAGCTAATCTATTTGAGCGTTTGATTGGTCAAGCCTTGTCTAAAGATGCTCTAGAGCAGTTGTTGATTTGGTTAGTGATTTCTCAGAGGCGTATGGCTTTCCAAAAAGGTGAAGGTTCCAATCTTTTAAAAGATAGTGACTTTATCGTCTCTAATAGGTTCTTCAAGCGTTTAGAAAGCGTGCTCTTGCACTATTTAAGACGTTATGCTCTTGAATTTGACAGTTTTGAAGCCAAGAGTTTATTTGCTTTTCTGCACTCCTATCCTTTGCTTCCAGTTGCCAGCATGGAGTATATTCTAGGTTTTGGTGGTCCGATTGCAGATAGGATTTCAGAAGCTTTATGGCTTTTGAAGAAGGCTCAAGTGATTGCAGAGCAGACCAAAGAAGAAATCATTTATGGTTTAGGACTCTTTTTTGCAAAAAGCTATTTCTTTAAGGGAGCGATAATCAGTCAATCAAAGAATAAAGAACAACTTTACCAGCTAGTTGATGATGAAAAACGAGGAATTCTAACTGTCATGATGAATCATTTGATGCTTCAAACAGGGAGGTTAGCTATTCAGGGAACAGACTTTAGCCAGTGTCTAAGTGACGACATCTTAGAATTATTAATTTTTTCTATTGAGCGACATCAAGTCCCCCTTGCAATAGGTTTGTCACTGGGGCCAAACAAGGTAGAGTCGGCCATTGTAGAGCTTGCCATCCGGCGACAGTTGGGCAATAATCGAGATTTTCAGTTAGAAATCTATAATCCTCAAAAAGAGTATGATGGCCTAATAACCTATCAAAATGCTCACCTGCTGAGGAGAGATTTGCCTTATTATCGCTTAAAGCAGTACAATTCTCCCTACGAACTGGCTGCCTTAGAGGATTTTCTCAAATCACTCTTTCAACAAAAAAATAAACAAGAGGAAGAACCGCTGGTTAGCCCAAAAGCTAAGTCTAGTTTTGAACACAAGTCTGTGTGATACTTGGTCTTTTCTAAGGGCTGTCAGACTTTTATAATAATTAGGTAGGTACTCTAGGCGATAGGTGATAAACTGTTGCCAATTAGAGCGTTAATATATTGAAAAACTTTGGAGGTAAACAATGAAATTTTTCCTAGATACAGCTAACGTAGCGGCTATTAAAGCGATTAATGAGCTTGGCGTTGTGGATGGTGTCACAACCAATCCAACCATTATCTCACGTGAAGGACGTGATTTTGAAACAGTTATCAAAGAAATCTGTGACATCGTCGATGGCCCAATCAGTGCTGAAGTGACAGGATTAACAGCAGATGCTATGGTAGAAGAAGCTAGAAGCATTGCTAAATGGCATGACAATGTCGTTGTTAAAATTCCAATGACCACAGAAGGGTTAAAAGCAACAAACATCCTTTCAAAAGAAGGGATTAAAACTAATGTGACCTTGATTTTCACAGTAAGCCAAGGTTTAATGGCAATGAAAGCAGGCGCAACTTACATTAGCCCATTTATCGGTCGTTTGGAAGATATTGGCACAGATGCCTATCAATTAATCAGCGATCTTCGTGAAATCATTGATTTGTACGATTTCCAAGCAGAAATCATCGCAGCAAGTATTCGTACCACAGCCCATGTGGAAGCTGTTGCTAAATTAGGAGCACATATTGCGACGATTCCAGACCCATTATTTGCTAAGATGACTCAACATCCATTGACAACAGATGGATTGAAAACATTTATGGAAGATTGGGCTTCCTTTAAAAAATAAGGCTAAAGAGTCTGTGGCCAATGTGTCAACAGACTTTCTTATTTGATAGTCAAAAAGAAAGTGATATGAGCTTATTACATAACGTTTTTAGTTATTTTTCTAGCAGAAAAGAATTTAGAAACTTTAGAGGATTTTCTGAAAAAGAATCTACTTTTGTGATACAATAGACAATAGAAAACGTTTAATTTTAGTTGTAATAAACAGAGAGGTTTTACTTATGACATTTGATGCAATTGACCAGTTGGCAGTAAATACTGTCCGCACCCTATCAATGGATGCCATTCAAGCGGCAAATTCTGGACACCCAGGCCTTCCAATGGGTGCAGCACCTATGGCCTACGTTCTTTGGAATCACTTCATGAACATTAATCCAAAAACAAGTCGTAATTGGTCAAACAGAGACCGTTTTATCCTATCAGCGGGACACGGAAGTGCTATGCTTTATAGCTTGTTACACTTAGCTGGTTATGATTTATCTGTAGAGGATTTAAAAAACTTCCGTCAATGGGGTTCTAAAACACCAGGTCACCCAGAAGTTAATCATACCGATGGTGTGGAAGCAACTACAGGACCTCTTGGTCAAGGGATTGCGAATGCTGTTGGTATGGCCATGGCAGAAGCTCATCTAGCAGCTAAATTTAACAAACCAGGATTTGACATCGTTGATCACTACACATTTGCTTTGAATGGTGACGGTGACCTTATGGAAGGTGTCAGTCAAGAAGCAGCAAGTATGGCAGGACACTTAAAACTTGGAAAATTGGTCTTGCTTTACGATTCAAACGACATCTCTCTTGATGGTCCAACCTCAATGTCCTTCACAGAAGATGTTAAAGGACGTTTCGAAGCTTACGGCTGGCAACATATCCTTGTTAAAGACGGAAACGATTTAGAAGAAATTGCAGCCGCTATCGAAGCAGCTAAGGCTGAAACTGAGAAACCAACCATCATCGAAGTCAAAACCATTATTGGTTTTGGTGCTGAAAAACAGGGCACATCAGCTGTTCATGGTGCTCCTCTTGGGGCAGAAGGTATTGTTTTTGCTAAAAATGCTTACAAATGGACTCACCAAGACTTTGAAGTTCCTACTGAAGTGACTGAACGTTTTGCTCAAGGTCTTCAAGCACGTGGTGAAAAAGCAGAACAAGCCTGGAATGACTTGTTTGCAGCCTATCAAGCAGAATATCCTGAATTGGCAGCAGAATACCAAAAAGCCTTTGCTAACGAGGCTGCTCAAGTAGAACTTGAAGCGCACGAACTTGGTAGCTCAATGGCGAGTCGTGTTTCTAGCCAACAAGCCATCCAACAAATCTCAGAACAAGTAGCCTCTTTCTGGGGTGGGTCAGCAGACCTTTCAGCATCTAACAACACAATGGTTAAGGCTGAAACAGATTTCCAACCAGGTCATTATGAAGGCCGTAACATCTGGTTTGGCGTTCGTGAATTTGCCATGGCAGCAGCTATGAATGGTATTGCCCTTCACGGTGGAACACGCGTTTACGGCGGAACCTTCTTTGTCTTCTCAAACTATCTTCTTCCAGCTGTTCGTATGGCAGCCCTCCAAAGCTTACCAACAGTTTATGTCATGACACATGATTCTATCGCTGTCGGTGAAGATGGGCCAACGCACGAACCAATTGAACAATTGGCAAGTGTTCGTTCAATGCCTAACTTGAACGTTATTCGTCCAGCAGACGGTAACGAAACAAATGCTGCTTGGAAACGTGCCATTGGTGAAACAGATCGCCCAACCATGCTTGTATTGACGCGTCAAAACCTTCCAGTGCTTGAGGGCACAAAAGAATTGGCAGAAGATGGTCTTAACAAAGGAGCTTACATCTTGTCAGAAGCCAAAGGCGACCTTGACGGTATCTTGATTGCAACAGGTTCAGAAGTGAAACTGGCAATGGATACTCAAGAAGCTCTTGAAGCAGAAGGCATTCATGTGCGTGTCGTATCTATGCCATCACAAAATATCTTTGACGAACAGTCAGCAGAGTATAAAGAAAGCATCCTACCAGCAGCTGTGACTAAACGTCTCGCTATCGAAGCAGGTTCAAGCTTTGGCTGGGCAAAATATGTCGGCCTAGCAGGAAAAACATTGACCATTGACACTTGGGGTGCTTCAGCTCCAGGAAATCGTATCTTCGAAGAATATGGTTTCACTGTGGCAAATGCAACTGAGTTATACAAATCACTCTAAGTTAAACATCCCAAACAGAGTAAATCATTTGATTTACTCTGTTTTTTTAAAAAAAATAAAATACCCAGTTCTTTCTTTTCCTCAAACTGCCTAATACACTTCTTTTGATAGGAAGTCATTGACAAAACGATTCATAAAAATTATAATTTAACTGTTATTGTATTAGCGTAAAAGTACAAAAATAAAGGAGTATAAATGGAAAAGAAACGACAGCGCTTATAAGATGTGATTAGACAGGCTTATGATTACCCGGAAAATCGTGAAAATATCGTCTTATCACAGTTATTTTATCAGCTTCCAATAAATTAATTAAGCAGAGCAATCCTCTGGTTATTGCGCACCAGTTGAATCAAGACTTGGATCACTACTTGCTTGATAATGACTTATTACTCCCAAATTCACTTTGTCCCTTAAAAAAAGCACTGGACAACTATATTTTAGAGGAAGTCTCATCAGCCTAGGGAGAGATAGAGAAGAAAAGGAAAAAGATACCATGATAGAATTTAAACACGTTTCAAAGTTGTATGGCGACAAAGAAGCTCTTAGCGATTTAAACGTCACCATCAATGACGGTGAAATTTTTGGCCTCATCGGACATAATGGTGCAGGTAAAACCACGACCATCAGCATTTTGACTTCTATTATCGAAGCGAGTTATGGCGAAGTATTTGTGGATGGTCAATTGCTGACAGAAAATAGAGAAGCTATCAAAAAACAAATTGCTTATGTGCCAGATTCTCCTGATATTTT
The DNA here is from genome assembly GCF_900459225.1 of Streptococcus dysgalactiae subsp. dysgalactiae. NCBI lineage: Bacteria > Bacillati > Bacillota > Bacilli > Lactobacillales > Streptococcaceae > Streptococcus > Streptococcus dysgalactiae. Next base: position 1,726,297 of record NZ_UHFH01000003.1, on the reverse strand, counting down.
CTTGAATCTAACTCCAAATGAGTATTGGCAATTTTTAGCTAAAATTTATGGGGTGTCAGATGAGGATCGAGAAGAACGGTTAGCACAATTGACAACACTTTTTGAACTGAAGGAAGAAGTTAATCAAACCATTGATAGTTTTTCACATGGGATGCGCCAAAAAGTGATTGTGATTGGTGCTCTTGTATCAAATCCCAACATCTGGATTTTGGATGAACCATTAACAGGGTTAGATCCTCAGGCTTCTTTTGACCTTAAGGAAATGATGAAAGCTCATGCAGCTTCTGGACATACGGTCTTATTTTCGACTCACGTGCTATCAGTCGCTGAGCAGTTATGTGATCGTATCGGGATTCTAAAAAAAGGGAAATTGATTTTTGTTGGAACGATTGATGAGTTGAAAGAACACCATCCTGACAAAGACTTGGAGAGCATCTACCTTGAACTCGCTGGGCGTAAGGCGCAAGAAGAGGGGTGATGGGATGAATTGGTCTACTATTTGGGAACTTATCAAGATAAACATTCTTTATTCCAATCCACAAAGTTTAGCTAACCTCAAAAAGCGTCAGGAAAAACACCCAAAAGAAAACTTCAAAGCCTATAAAAGCATGATGAGGCAACAGGCCTTAATGATTGCCATGTTTTTGGTAATTTACCTCTTTATGTTTATTGGTGTCGATTTCAGTCATTACCCAGGACTTTTCTCCTTTGACGTTGCTATGTTTTTTATTATGTCAACCTTGACAGCCTTTAGCTCCCTTTACACCATTTTTTATGAAAGTAATGACCTAAAACTTTATATTCACTTACCAGTAACGTCAGAAGAACTCTATATTGCAAAAATTGTCTCGTCGCTAGGGATGGGTGCTGTCTTTTTGATGCCTCTTCTCTCTCTTCTCTTAATTGCCTACTGGCAACTATTGGGAAATCCTTTGTCTATTTTAGTAGCTATTGTGCTCTTTTTAGTGTTACTAGTGAGTTCGATGGTATTAGCCATTTATATCAATGCTTGGGTGGGTAAAATCATTGTAAGAAGTCGCAAGCGGAAACTCATTTCAACTATCATGATGTTTGTCTCAACTTTTGGCGCTTTCGTCTTAATTTTTGCGATTAATATTAGTAACAACAATCGTACGATGACGGATGGCGTATTTACTGATTACCCAACTATTCCGTATTTCAAAGGATTCTATGATGTTGTTCAGGCACCGTTTTCTACTGCGGCCCTCCTTAACTTTTGGTTGTCATTGCTACTGGTTCTAGCTATGGTATATGGTATTGTCACAGAAGTGATGCCAACTTATTATCGTGAGGCTTTTTATATTAGTAACGAGAACAAAGCCAAGCAAACTAAAAAACCAGTTAATCGTCCTCATCAGAATCAATCACTGGCGCAGTTGTTGCGAAAACATCACCTATTAACGTTACAAAATGCAACTTTACTGACACAAACCTATCTCATGCCTCTGATGTATGTGATGCTTTTTATCGGCCCAAGTTTGTCACGTGGCACAGGTTTCTTTAAGCATATTTCCCCAGATTACTTTGGGGTGGCCTTATTATTTGGGGTCAGTTTGGGTGTCATGTGTGCAACACCAACCAGCTTTATTGGAGTAGGTATTTCCCTTGAAAAGGATAACTTTACCTTTATTAAAAGCTTACCAATAACGTTAAAAAAATTCTTGCTGGATAAATTTTGCTTGCTCGTGGGTTTGCAACTGATTGTTCCTATGGTTATTTATCTTGTACTTGGTCTCTTTGTGCTACACCTCCATCCCCTTCTAACGATTGCTTTTTGTCTTGGTTACGCCTGGTCCCTGATTGTGCAAGGGGAATTTATGTATCGTCGTGACTACCGGCTTCTGGATTTGAAATGGCAAGACATGACACAACTATTTACCAGAGGAAATGGGCAATGGTTAACAATGGGACTTATCTTTGGTAATTTAATAGTCGCAGGTTTAGTAGGTGTTGGAGCTGTTATCATTGCTAATATCATCCACCAACCTCTGTTGATTAGTATTCTATTGAGTTGTCTGACACTAATGGTTTTAGGACTTGCTCACTTATGGATTCAAAAAACCTTCTGGAAAAGCTTAGAGAAGCTTTAACGAAGAGAGGTCGTTATTCGGAAAAACAGTCCTCTGGGGCTGTTTTTTATGCTATAATCTTGGTATGATGAAACGACAATTTGAAGATGTAACACGTATTGTAATTAAAATCGGTACTAGTTCATTAGTGCTACCAACAGGTAAAATTAATTTAGAAAAAATCGACCAACTGGCTTTTGTGATTTCAAGTTTGATGAATAAGGGCAAAGAAGTTATTTTAGTATCATCGGGAGCAATGGGATTTGGACTAGATATTTTGAAAATGGAAAAACGTCCGACCAATCTTGCTAAACAACAGGCAGTTTCCAGTGTTGGTCAGGTGGCCATGATGAGTCTTTATTCACAAATTTTTGCACACTACCAAACTAACGTATCGCAAATTTTATTGACGAGAGATGTTGTGGTTTTCCCAGAAAGTCTAGCGAATGTTACCAATGCTTTTGAAAGTCTGATTAGTTTGGGCATTGTGCCGATTGTTAATGAAAACGATGCGGTTAGTGTGGATGAAATGGATCATGCGACTAAATTTGGAGATAATGACCGTCTATCTGCTGTCGTTGCTGGTATCACAAAAGCTGATTTATTAATCATGTTGTCTGATATTGATGGCCTTTTTGATAAAAACCCTACTATTTATGAGGATGCGCAGCTACGCAGCCATGTTGCGGTCATTACGCAAGAAATCATTGCGTCAGCAGGTGGTGCGGGCAGTAAGTTTGGCACAGGTGGGATGCTTAGCAAAATTCAATCTGCCCAGATGGTATTTGAAAACAAAGGACAGATGGTCTTGATGAATGGAGCTAATCCTAGAGATATTTTAAGGGTGCTTGAAGGGCAACCACTAGGCACATGGTTTAAACAAATAGAAGAGGTAAGGCATGACTGATATAACAATGTTAGGGCAAAGGGCAAAACAAGCTAGTCTTGAAATAGCACCTTTGTCGACGCAAATTAAAAATCGCTTTTTAAGCACCTTAGCCGAGGCATTAGTTGACGACACAGAGACTCTCTTAGTTGCTAACCAAAAAGATTTAGCGAATGCTAAAGAGCATGGTATTTCTGATATCATGACTGACCGCTTGCGCCTAACCGCAGAACGGATTGAAGCGATAGCACAAGGGGTTCAACAGGTTGCTGACTTAGCTGATCCAATCGGACAAGTCATTAAGGGCTACACTAACCTCGATGGCCTTAAAATCCTCCAAAAGAGAGTTCCTCTAGGGGTGATTGCGATGATTTTTGAGAGTCGCCCGAATGTTTCAGTGGATGCTTTTAGTCTGGCGTTCAAAACGAATAATGCCATCATCCTCAGGGGAGGAAAGGATGCCCTTTATTCCAATAAGGCTTTGGTGAAGTTGATCCGACAAAGTCTGGAAAAATCAGGGATCACTCCAGATGCTGTCCAGCTAGTTGAAGATCCCTCACATGCTGTTGCTGAAGAATTGATGCAGGCAACGGACTATGTGGATGTGTTGATTCCACGTGGTGGTGCTAAATTAATTCAGACCGTTAAGGAAAAAGCAAAAGTGCCTGTCATCGAAACAGGTGTGGGGAATGTGCATATCTATGTGGATGCTCAAGCTGACTTAGATATGGCTACTAAGATTGTTATCAATGCTAAAACCCAACGCCCAAGTGTTTGTAATGCAGCTGAGGGCTTGGTGATTCACGAAGCTGTAGCAGCAACGTTTATTCCTATGCTTGAAAAAGCTATCAATGAGGTTCAGCCAGTAGAATGGCGGGCAGATGACAAGGCTTTGACGTTATTTGAGCAGGCAGTGCCTGCAAAAGCAGAGGATTTTGAGACTGAATTTTTAGATTATACCATGTCTGTTAAGATTGTTTCCTCTTTGGAAGAAGCTATTTCTTGGATAAATCAGTATACTAGTCACCATTCCGAAGCTATCATCACAAGGGATATTAAGGCAGCAGAGACCTTCCAAGATTTAGTGGATGCTGCTGCTGTGTATGTCAATGCTTCGACACGATTTACCGATGGGTTTGTCTTTGGCTTAGGTGCTGAAATTGGAATCTCTACTCAAAAAATGCATGCTCGTGGGCCTATGGGATTGGAAGCCTTAACCAGTAGTAAATTTTATATTAATGGGGATGGGCATATCAGAGAATAAGCTACTAGAAGGTCCGTCAATGACTAACGAAAGAGAAAAAGAAGAAAAGGCTGCTTTACATGGCTTGTTAGACCAGATACAGGTCCAGGTCCGTCATCAGAAATTAGGGTTGGTTCGTAAGTGGAGCTATTTTTATTTTTTTGGGAGACGGTATGCTTGTCAGTTGAATCAAATGTCAAAAAATGAGCAAGGTCAACCAATTATTAATAGACTTACACGTTACTCTTCAAAACTGCCGAAAATAGCTGGCAGATGTTGATAGGATATTACTAGCTGACTTACCGAATACGGGTTGGGATCAAACCTTTGATATTTGGTTAGACAACCCACTGACAGATTGGCGTGCGATTAAGGAAGCTAAAAATCTTTTACAAGCAGTTGAAACTCTAGAAACAGCGGCTAAATCAGCACTTGCTAAGTTGACTTAGCTGATAACTAACAAAAAGGATAAAGTTAGAGAAAAGGAAGATTCTCTCGGGAATGAAACCCTTTTCTCTTGCTTTTTCATTTGTAAACCTTTTGAAGTATGGTACAATTAAAGTTATGACAAAAGAATTTCATCATGTGACGGTACTCCTTCACAAAACAGTGGACATGCTTGACATCAAGCCTAATGGGATCTATGTTGATGCAACGCTAGGTGGTTCAGGCCACTCAGCTTATTTGTTATCCAAACTTAGTGAACAAGGGCACCTCTATTGTTTTGACCAAGATCAAAAAGCCATCGATAATGCACAGCTTATCCTCAAACCATATATTGATAAGGGACAAGTGACGTTTATCAAGGATAATTTTAGACATCTCAAGGCACGTTTAGAGGCTCTTGGTGTTACCGAAATTGATGGGATTCTCTACGACCTTGGTGTTTCCAGCCCACAATTGGATGAAAAGGAACGAGGGTTTTCTTACAAGCAAAATGCTCCTTTGGATATGCGCATGGATCGTCAAGCTCCTTTAACTGCCTACGATGTGGTTAACACTTATCCATTCAATGACTTGGTTAAGATTTTTTTCAAATATGGTGAAGATAAATTCTCTAAGCAGATTGCTCGGAAAATTGAGCAAGCAAGAGCTATCAAGCCTATTGAGACAACAACAGAGTTGGCAGAATTAATCAAGGCAGCAAAACCAGCTAAAGAATTGAAGAAAAAAGGTCACCCTGCAAAACAGATTTTTCAAGCCATCCGCATTGAAGTTAACGATGAACTTGGTGCAGCTGATGAGTCTATTCAGGATGCTATGGAATTATTAGCCCTCGATGGTCGTATCTCAGTCATTACCTTCCATTCTTTAGAAGATCGCTTGACTAAGCAGTTGTTTAAAGAAGTTAGTACGGTGGATGTGCCTAAAGGGCTACCGTTTATCCCTGAGGATATGAAACCGACATTTGAACTTGTCTCACGCAAGCCAATTTTACCTAGTCAGGAAGAACTAGCAGCCAATAATAGAGCACATTCGGCTAAATTACGTGTTGCCAAAAAAATCCGGAAATAAGCTTATGACAAATGAAAAAAGAACTCAGGCAGTCTCAAATGCCCTTCAAAAAAGAATAAGAACTTTCTCACGAATTGAGAAAGCTTTTTACGCTACGATCATTATTACGGCAATTACCATGGCAGTGAGCATTATTTACCTGCAAAGCCGTAAATTACAGTTGCAACAAGATATCACAAGCTTAAACAGTCAAATTTCAGATCAGAAAACTGAACTTAATAATGCTAAGCAAGAAGTTAATGAATTGTCACGTCGTGACCGCATTGTTGATATCGCTGGTAAAGCAGGTTTGAGTAACCGCAATGAGAATATCAAGAAAGTCGAGTAATCTATGAGAAAATGGCAAAAATATTTTTTAAATTATGTTGTGCGTGACCGCCGGACGCCAGTTCAAAACCGTGTCCGAGTTGGGCAAAACATGATGCTTTTAACCATCTTCGTCTTCTTTATTTTCATTATCAATTTCATGATTATTATAGGCACGGACCAGAAATTTGGGGTTAGTTTGTCAGAAGGTGCGAAAAAGGTTTATCAAGAAACTGTCACGGTTCAAGCCAAACGTGGAACCATCTACGATCGTAATGGGACAGCTATTGCAGTGGACTCAACAACTTACAGCATTTACGCTATTCTTGATAAGTCTTTTGTTTCTGCTTCTGATGAAAAACTGTATGTACAGCCGTCTCAATACAATAAGGTAGCTGCTATCTTAAAAGAACATTTGGGCATGAAGAAAAAGGATGTTATCAAACAATTGAGACGAAAAGGCCTTTTTCAAGTCTCTTTTGGTTCCTCAGGATCAGGCATTTCTTATAGCACGAAGTCTAATATTCAAAGGGCGATGGAAGAAGCTAAAATCAAAGGAATCGCTTTTTCTGATAGTCCTGGACGTATGTATCCCAATGGAACCTTTGCTTCCGAATTTATTGGATTAGCGTCGTTGACCGAAGATAAAAAGACTGGTGTCAAAAGCTTAGTTGGAAAATCAGGTTTAGAAGCCTCTTTTGATAAGATTTTATCAGGGCAAGACGGAGTGATTACCTATCAAAAGGACCGAAATGGAAATACTCTGTTAGGAACGGGTAAGACTGTCAAAAAGGCTGTTGATGGAAAAGATATTTACACCACTTTGTCTGAACCTATCCAGACGTTTTTAGAAACCCAGATGGATATTTTTCAAGCAAAATCCAATGGTAAACTAGCGACGGCAACACTTGTAAATGCTAAAACCGGTGAAATTTTAGCAACTTCACAACGTCCCACCTACAATGCAGATACCCTTAAAGGGTTAGAAAATAAAGATTACAAGTGGTATAGTGCGCTGCATCAAGGAAACTTTGAACCGGGCTCAACCATGAAGGTTATGACCTTAGCGGCAGCTATTGACGATAAAGTCTTTAACCCAAATGAAACGTTTAGTAACGCTAATGGGCTAACCATTGCTGATGCAACGATTCAAGACTGGGCAATTAACGAAGGTATCTCTACAGGGCAATACATGAACTATGCCCAAGGCTTTGCTTTTTCTAGTAACGTGGGGATGACCAAATTGGAACAGAAGATGGGAAATGCTAAGTGGATGAACTACTTGACCAAATTCCGGTTTGGTTTCCCGACTCGCTTTGGTCTACAAGATGAGTATGCTGGAATGCTTCCTTCTGACAATATCGTTACGCAAGCCATGAGTGCTTTTGGACAAGGGATTTCAGTAACCCAAGCTCAGATGCTAAGAGCTTTTACGGCCATTTCTAATGATGGTGAGATGTTAGAACCTCAATTTGTTAGCCAAATTTATGATCCAAACACTGCCAGTTTTAGGACTGCCCAAAAAGAAGTTGTTGGAAAACCTGTTTCTAAGAAAGCTGCTAGTGATACCAGACATTACATGATTGGGGTAGGAACAGACCCTGAGTTTGGAACCCTTTATTCTAAAACTTATGGTCCCATTATCAAGGTTGGCGATCTTCCAGTTGCCGTTAAATCAGGGACTGCTCAGATTGGTGCCGAGGATGGAAGTGGTTACCAAGATGGTGGATTGACTAACTATGTTTACTCGGTTGTTGCCATGGTTCCAGCTGACAAACCGGATTTTGTGATGTATGTTACCATGACACAGCCAGAGCATTTTGGCCCACTTTTTTGGCAGGATGTGGTTAATCCTGTTTTAGAAGAAGCTTACTTGATGCAAGATACGTTGACAAGACCTGTTGCAGCAGATGATGCACATAAGACAACCTATCAATTGCCAGATTTTATTGGTAAAAATCCTGGTGAAACTTCTAGCGAATTACGCCGCAATCTCGTTCAACCTGTTGTTCTTGGCACTGGTAGTAAGATTAAGAAAATCTCACAAAAAGCAGGCAAAGGCTTGTCGGAAAACCAGCAGATTCTTATCCTATCTGACCATTTTACTGAGTTGCCAGATATGTATGGATGGACCAAGTCCAATGTCAAAATATTTGCCAAATGGACGGGAATTGATGTAACCTTTAAAGGATCAGATTCTGGACGCGTTACTAAACAGAGTCTAGATGTTGGCAAATCTTTGAAAAAAATCAAAAAAATTACCATAACTTTAGGAGACTAACATGTTTTTAACCCTTATCGCAGGAATCATAGCCCTTATGTTAACTGCTTTTGCAATGCCTCATTTTATCAAGTTCTACCAACTAAAAAAAATTGGTGGGCAACAGATGCATGAAGACGTCAAACAGCACTTAGATAAGGCTGGAACACCTACAATGGGAGGAACTGTTTTTCTTCTAGTAGCCACCAGCATCTCCTTTCTGATTGGTTTCTTCTCTTTTCACGATGGCCAAAGTCTAGGATTAATCTCAGGAATTCTGTCTGTGGTTCTCATTTACGGCATCATTGGTTTTTTGGATGACTTTTTAAAAATCTTTAAACAAATCAACGAAGGGTTAACTGCCAAACAAAAGTTAGCCTTGCAGTTGGTTGGAGGATTGATTTTCTATTTTTTACATGTTAGTCCAAGTGGCATTTCTTCGATCAATGTGTTTGGTTATCAGCTGCCGCTGGGAATTTTCTACCTATTCTTTGTTTTATTCTGGGTGGTTGGTTTTTCAAATGCCGTTAATTTGACAGACGGTATCGATGGTTTAGCTTCCATCTCAGTGGTGATTAGTTTATTGACTTACGGTACTATTGCCTACGTTCAGGGGCAATTTGATGTCTTGTTATTGATTGGAACCATGATTGGTGCTTTACTTGGCTTCTTCCTCTTTAACCACAAACCTGCCAAAGTATTTATGGGAGATGTGGGGAGTTTGGCCTTGGGAGCTATGTTGGCAGCGATTTCCATTGCCCTTCGTCAGGAATGGACCTTACTCATTATCGGAATTGTCTACGTTCTTGAAACAAGTTCTGTGATGTTACAAGTATCCTACTTTAAATATACTAAGAAAAAATACGGAGAAGGTCGTCGCATCTTTAGGATGACGCCTTTCCACCATCATTTAGAATTAGGCGGTCTATCTGGAAAAGACAAGACATGGTCAGAGTGGCAGGTAGATGCTTTTCTATGGGGAGTAGGAAGCCTAGCAAGTTTACTGATCTTGGCTATCTTATACGTGTTCTAAGGCGACTACCAAGAATAGTCACCAAAAGCATTCTGATTAATGTAATCAATGAGAGAGTGGAGATGACCCACAAAGACTGATTTTGTGAGTGTTATCCCACTCCTTTTGCTTGTCTCTAACATTAATGATATAATATGGAAGAAAACGAGGTAAAACATGTCATTTAAAGATTATCATTTTAAGCAATACATCCAGCAAGCACTGGAGGAAATTGGCTTTGTCAATCCAACAGAGGTCCAACAACGCTTGATTCCTATTGTCAACTCCGGTCGTGACTTAGTTGGGGAATCAAAAACAGGTTCAGGGAAAACCCACACCTTTTTGTTGCCCATTTTTGAAAAACTTGATGAGGCTAAAGCAGAAGTGCAAGTTGTTATTACAGCTCCTAGCCGTGAATTAGCTACTCAAATTTTTGACGCCTGTAAACAAATTGCAAAGCATTCTCCCAAAGATATCCGTTTAACTAACTATGTGGGAGGTACGGATAAATTACGCCAAATTGAAAAGTTAAAAAGCAGCCAGCCACACATTGTCATTGGAACTCCGGGTCGTATTTATGATTTGGTTAAATCTGGTGATTTAGCGATTCATAAGGCCACGACTTTCGTTGTGGATGAGGCTGACATGACCATGGACATGGGCTTTTTGGATACGGTTGATAAAATTGCAGCTTCGCTTCCAAAGTCTGTTCAGATTTTGGTGTTCTCAGCAACCATTCCACAGAAATTACAGCCTTTTTTGAAAAAATACTTGTCCAATCCTGTTATTGAACAAATCAAGACAGAGACAGTTATCGCTGATACGATTGATAACTGGCTTGTGTCGACAAAAGGTCGGGATAAAAATGGGCAAATTTTAGAGATCCTTAAAACGATGCAGCCTTATATGGCAATGCTTTTTGTCAATACTAAAGAGCGCGCAGATGACTTACATGCCTTTTTAGTGGCCAATGGTTTGAAGGTAGCCAAGATTCATGGTGGGATTCCTCCAAGAGAACGTAAACGCATCATGAATCAAGTTAAAAAACTCGATTTTGAATACATTGTTGCTACTGACTTGGCAGCGCGCGGAATTGATATTGAAGGGGTCAGCCATGTCATCAATGATGCTATTCCACAAGATTTATCTTTCTTTGTCCATCGTGTAGGACGGACAGGTCGAAACGGCATGGCAGGAACTGCTATTACCCTTTATCAACCAAGTGATGATTCAGATATCAAAGAGTTGGAAAAAATGGGAATTGTCTTTACACCGAAGATGCTCAAAAATGGAGAATTCCAAGACACCTATGATCGGGATCGTCGTCAAAACCGTGAGAAATCTTACCAAAAATTAGACACGGAAATGATTGGTTTGGTGAAGAAGAAAAAGAAAAAAGTTAAACCAGGTTATAAGAAAAAAATTCAGTGGGCGGTTGATGAAAAACGTCGCAAAGAACGTCGTGCTGAGAACCGTGCCAAAGGCCGTGCCGAGCGTAAGGCTAAAAAACAAAGTTTTTAAGAGTAAAAGACAGATGCCTCCAGCAATATGATGGGGCTCTGTTTTTTGTATTCATATGTTTTATGCTAAATGCTTAAACTTCTCTTAAATGAGGTTGTGATTATTATTTTGATCAGTTTGATAGTTAAATGGTATTAGGCAAAGCCTTTCATTTTTGTTAGACTTGTGAGAAGATTACAGACTAGAGGTACATTATGAATCGGTATATCAATAAAGTGACGAGAATCGTCTTAATAGGTCTTGTCTTGACTCAATTAGCTATAATTTCTCAGGTCAGTGCTTCTCAAAAAGAAGAGGTTATCGTGGCCACAGATGCAGCTACTAAACCATTTACCTATAAAGAAGGAGAGCGACATACTGGCTATGATATTGAAGTGTTGAAACAAATTTTTAAAGGTTCCAAAACCTATCGTCTCACCATTAAGACAGTTTCTTTTCCTTCAATTTTATCCGGGATTGATTCTGGACGATACCATATTGGTGCTAACGATTTTGGTTATAGTAAGGAAAGAGCAGCAAAATACCTCTTTTCAAAGCCTATTTCACAATCTCATTATGCTATAGCAAGCAAACCATTACGAGCTTACCGCCGTTTTGAGGAACTTTCAGGAAAAAAAACACAAGGCATAGCAGGGACCAACTACATGCAGGTTTTAGAAAGATGGAATCAAACTCATCCCAATCAGAAACCTATTAGGCTTGGTTACGCTTCAGGAGAAGTTCCTCTTACCCAACGCTTGCAGCAAGTTGAACAAGGTCAGCTAGATTTTCTTTTTTATGATGCTATCTCTTTAGAGACGGCTATTAAAGAGCAGGGATTTTCCTTAAAAGTGAATCGCCTCACCGAAAAAGTAGCCAACCATCAAGATGGTCTAGAATATTATGTGTTTGCTAAGGATAAAAAAGGGAAAGAACTACAAACATTTGTTAATAAACGATTAACCAAGTTACAAGAGTCAGGTCAATTACAAACTTACAGTCAGGACTTTTTTGGAGGAGACTTTGTTTCGGAGCTTCCCTAAGAAGTGAACGATTTGATCCATCTGGTTTTAGAGGCTGACAAAAAAGCTGTCGTGATAAGTTTTGCTTATTGCTATAATATAGATTTACTATTTTACATGTGGGTGTAAGAGTGTTAGAATATTAAGACAAGAAGTATAAAGGGGAAATCCATGACATCAGTGTTTTTAACTAGTGGTTGGGCTTGGTATGATCAACTCATCTCACCTATTCCACATGGGAAACTTTTTAGTTGGCATGCTGTTTTTGATGCCATTCCAAATATTATCCAACGCCTTCCAATTACCCTTGGTTTGACACTGGCAGGTGCTGTTTTCGGCTTAATTTTGGCTTTGATTTTTGCTATTGTTAAAATTAATAAAGTCAAAATCTTATATCCTATTCAAGCCGTTTTTGTGAGTTTCTTGCGAGGCACGCCTATTCTCGTTCAACTAATGTTGACTTATTATGGTATTCCTCTTTTTCTCAAGTTTCTCAACCAAAAGTATGGCTTTGATTGGAATATTAATGCCATTCCAGCTTCTGTCTTTGCTATTACAGCCTTTGCTTTTAATGAAGCAGCCTATGCGAGTGAGACTATTCGAGCAGCAATCTTATCTGTTGACACAGGAGAGATTGAAGCTGCTAAAAGTTTAGGCATGAACTCTGTTCAGGTTTATCGTCGTGTCATCATTCCCAATGCAGCTGTTGTGGCTATTCCAACCTTGATTAATGGCTTGATAGGCTTAACAAAAGGAACATCGCTTGCCTTTAGTGCCAGTATCGTGGAACTGTTTGCTCAAGCACAAATTTTGGGTGGTTCAGATTACCGTTATTTTGAACGTTATATCTCTGTTGCGCTTGTCTATTGGTCTATCAGTATTTTAATTGAGCAAGTAGGTCGCTTGATTGAAAACAGGATGGCTATAAAAGCACCAGAACAAGCTAGTAATGAAAGGTTAGGAGAATTGCGTTGATGATTAAGATTAGAAATTTGAGCAAGGTTTTCTCCGGTCAGAAAGTCTTGGACAGTCTGGATCTTGAGATTGAACAAGGTCAAGTGATTGCTTTAGTAGGTGCTTCAGGAGCAGGGAAATCGACCTTCCTTCGTAGTATGAACTATCTTGAAAAACCAGATTCGGGATCCATTAGTATTGATGACTTTACGGTTGATTTTGAGACCATCACCACAGAGCAAGTTTTGATGTTGCGCCGGAAACTTGCCATGGTTTTTCAACAATTTAACCTTTTTGAACGTCGTACAGCATTGGAGAATGTCAAAGAAGGTCTTAAGGTGGTCAAAAAACTGTCTGACCAAGAAGCGACTAAACTGGCACGAGCAGAATTGGCTAAGGTTGGTTTAGTAGATCGCGAAAATCATTACCCTCGTTACTTATCCGGTGGGCAAAAACAAAGGGTGGCATTAGCTAGAGCCCTCGCTATGAAACCGGATGTCTTGCTCTTAGATGAACCGACTTCAGCTCTAGATCCTGAGCTAGTGGGTGAAGTCGAAAAATCGATTGCAGATGCTGCTAAATCTGGGCAGACCATGGTTTTGGTTAGTCACGACATGAATTTTGTTTACCAAGTGGCTGATAGAGTTCTCTTTTTAGATCAAGGTAAAATTTTGGAACAAGGAACGCCTGAAGAAGTCTTTAGACATCCTCAAAAAGAACGAACCAAAGAATTTTTCGCAAGCTATTCAAAAACATACATTTAATGCTATTCTTTTGTTATAATAAAAAGGTCTAGGTATTCCTGGGCTTTTCTTGTCTGATGTTATGGAAAAGTTTGTGGAAAAGTAAGAATGACCAGGTGGAAATATGTTAGTAGAAATTTTTAGCCTTTATCTTAAAGGACTCATCTTATCAAGCTTAACCATGGTATCTGTGTGTTTACTATGGACGCTATGGCGAGCAAAAACCAAGAAAGATAAGAGTTTGGCTGAAAGGCAGGCATTTCTATATGAGATGTTAATGATTGCTATTTTAACCATCCCAATTTTATCGTTTGCTTTTATGAGTGTTTTGGTTGTCTTGAAATCATAATCATTGCAATAAAGAATTGAGATTGCTACAATGTTGACAGAATTATTCAAAGGAGTTAGAGCATGTATGATACATTAATTATAGGTTCAGGACCAGCGGGCATGACAGCTGCTTTATATGCAGCAAGAAGTAATTTACGTGTGGGCATTATTGAACAAGGTGCCCCAGGTGGTCAAATGAACAATACTTCTGAAATCGAGAATTATCCAGGGTATGATCATATTTCAGGGCCAGAATTATCGATGAAGATGTATGAACCTTTGGAAAAATTTAAGGTTGAAAATATTTATGGTATTGTTCAAAAAGTAGAGGATTTTGGTTCTTACAAGCGCGTATCAACTGAAGATGACAGCTATGAAGCCAAAACCATCATTATTGCAACAGGGGCCAAATACCGTGTCTTAGGTGTTCCAGGAGAAGAAGATTATACCAGTCGAGGTGTTTCTTACTGTGCGGTTTGTGACGGCGCCTTCTTTAGAAATCAAGATTTACTTGTAGTAGGGGGAGGAGACTCAGCTGTAGAAGAAGCTATCTACCTTACCCAATTTGCTAAAAAGGTAACCGTTGTTCACCGCCGTGACCAACTAAGAGCTCAGAAAATCTTGCAGGACCGTGCCTTCGCTAATGAGAAGGTTGACTTTATCTGGGATTCTGTTGTCAAAGAAATTCAAGGTAATGATATTAAAGTTTCCAATGTCCTAATCGAAAATGTGAAAACGGGCCAAGTCACTGACCACGCTTTTGGAGGTGTCTTTATCTATGTTGGTATGATTCCTGTGACAGGTATGGTAAGTGAACTAGGGATTACCGATTCAGAAGGTTGGATTGTCACAGATGATCATATGAGGACAAGTATTCCTGGTATTCTTGCAATTGGAGATGTTCGTCAAAAAGACCTTCGTCAAATCACAACAGCTGTTGGAGATGGGGCAATTGCTGGTCAAGGAGTTTATCATTACATTGAGAATATGCCGTCATAAGGCTAGAAGGAGTGGAGCAGTTGCCCCACTCTTTTTAATTAATCTGTTGGCTAACCCCTGCTGGTAGAACCCTCAGTTTTGCTCAATTCTCTCTTAGATAAATGTTGAAAATTTTCTGAAAAAAGGATATAATAAGTAGTATTTTAGTGAATGGAGTTTATGATGTCTACAAAAGATCAGAAAGACAATACCGAACTAGAAAATGGAATGGTAAGGGGCTTAGAAAATCGTCATGTTCAATTAATTGCGATTGCAGGAACGATTGGAACAGGTCTCTTTTTAGGAGCAGGCCGCTCTATTGCCTTGACAGGGCCGTCTATCATTTTCGTTTATATGATTACAGGTGCCTTCATGTTCATGATGATGCGTGCCATCGGCGAAATGCTTTATTATGATCCAGATCAACACACCTTTATCAATTTTATCACCAAATATATTGGTCCAGGATGGGGTTATTTTTCAGGTCTATCTTATTGGATTTCCTTAATTTTTATAGGCATGGCAGAAATCACCGCTGTTGGTTCCTATGTGCAATTTTGGTTTCCAACCTGGCCAGCCTGGTTGATTCAGTTGGTTTTCTTAGTCTTACTTAGCTCGATCAACTTAATTGCTGTGCGCGTCTTTGGGGAAACTGAATTTTGGTTTGCCATGATTAAGATTGTAGCTATTTTGGCTTTGATTGCAACAGCTATTTTCATGGTTTTAACGGGTTTTGAAACCCATACAGGCCATGCTAGCCTTTCCAATATTTTTGATCATTTTTCCATGTTTCCGAATGGAAAGCTGAAGTTCTTTATGGCCTTCCAAATGGTTTTCTTTGCTTATCAAGCTATCGAATTTGTGGGGATTACTACTTCTGAAACGGCTAACCCAAGAAAAGTTTTACCAAAGGCTATTCAAGAAATTCCAACCCGTATTGTGATCTTTTATGTGGGAGCCTTGGTCTCTATTATGGCAATTGTGCCATGGCATCAGTTACCAGTTGATGAATCTCCTTTTGTGATGGTGTTCAAATTGATTGGTATTAAATGGGCAGCAGCCTTGATTAACTTTGTAGTCTTAACGTCAGCAGCGTCAGCGCTTAACTCAACCCTTTATTCAACCGGTCGTCATCTCTATCAGATTGCTAATGAGACCCCAAATGCCTTGACCAATCGCTTAAAGATTAACACTTTATCTCGACAAGGAGTACCAAGTCGTGCCATTATTGCTTCAGCGGTTGTGGTTGGTATCTCAGCTTTGATTAATATCCTACCAGGAGTTGCAGATGCGTTCTCACTCATTACGGCATCTTCGTCAGGTGTATACATTGCTATCTACGCTTTAACCATGATTGCTCACTGGAAGTACCGTCAATCTAAGGACTTTATGGCAGATGGTTATTTGATGCCAAAATATAAGTTGACAACGCCTTTGACCCTTGCTTTCTTTGCCTTTGTCTTTATTTCTCTTTTCTTACAAGAATCCACCTATATCGGTGCCGTTGGAGCAATGATTTGGATTATTGTTTTTGGGATTTATAGCAATGTCAAATTTAAATAATAGTTAGCGATATAGAACTGAATCCATTAACTCTTTCTTATTTGAGAGTGACATGATGGATCAGTTCTTTTTTACTTTAACGGTAACTCAAGATATTTCTAAACCCTAGTCCAAGAGCCTTTTTTTAAATATGTTATAATAGTAACAATAATTCAAAGGAGTCCCCTTTATGTATAAAGATGATAGTTTAACACTCCATACTGATTTATATCAGATTAATATGATGCAAGTTTATTTTGAACAGGGCATTCATAATCGTCATGCGGTGTTTGAAGTCTATTTCCGCAAGGAACCTTTTAACAATGGTTATGCTGTTTTTGCTGGTTTACAGCGCATGGTGGAGTACCTAGAGCAATTTCAATTTTCAGAAACAGATTTAGCTTACCTTGAAGAACTTGGTTATCCAGAAAACTTTTTGACTTATCTTAAAGAGTTACGATTAGAATTGACCATCCGTTCAGCTAAAGAAGGAGATTTGGTTTTTGCTAATGAGCCGATTGTGCAAGTAGAAGGCCCTCTAGGTCAGTGTCAGTTGGTCGAAACAGCTCTTTTAAACATTGTTAACTTCCAGACCTTGATTGCTACAAAGGCTGCTCGTATTCGTTCTGTGATTGAGGATGAACCCCTTTTGGAATTTGGCACCCGTCGTGCACAGGAACTAGATGCTGCGATTTGGGGAACGCGCGCCGCGATGATTGGCGGAGCAGATGCAACAAGTAACGTGAGGGCAGGTAAACGCTTTGGTATCCCTGTTTCAGGTACGCATGCTCATGCTTTAGTGCAAGCCTATGGTAATGATTATGATGCTTTTATGGCTTATGCTAAGACCCATACAGATTGTGTATTTCTTGTTGACACCTATGACACGCTTAAAGTGGGAGTCCCAACAGCTATTCGAGTAGCCAAAGAGATGGGTGATAAGATTAATTTTCTAGGAGTTCGTTTGGATTCTGGGGACTTGGCTTATCTCTCTAAAAAAGTTCGTCAGCAGTTAGACGATGCCGGCTTTACTCAGGCTAAGATTTATGCTTCCAATGACCTCGATGAAAATACCATCCTTAACTTAAAAATGCAAAAGGCTAAGATTGATGTTTGGGGTGTTGGAACCAAATTAATCACAGCCTATGATCAGCCTGCCTTAGGAGCTGTTTATAAGATTGTCTCTATTGAGCAAGAAGATGGTAGCATGCGTGATACTATCAAATTATCAAATAATGCAGAAAAAGTATCCACACCAGGTAAAAAACAAGTTTGGCGCATCACTAGTCGTGAAAAAGGTAAATCAGAAGGCGACTATATCACGTTTACTGATATTAATGTCAATGAATTAACTGAGATTGAGATGTTCCATCCGACCTATACCTATATTAAGAAAACCGTTAAAGAATTTGATGCGGTTCCTCTTCTGGTTGATATTTTTGTGAAAGGTAAATTGGTATACCAGTTACCAACCTTATCAGAAATTAAGACCTATGCTAAAAAAGAATTTGACAAACTTTGGGATGAATACAAGCGTGTCTTGAATCCTCAAGACTACCCAGTAGACTTAGCCCGTGATGTGTGGCAAAATAAGATGACCCTAATTGATAAAATTCGCAAAGATGCTTATGGAAAGAGTGAATGACATGACCTTACAAGAAGAGATAATTCGACAATTAGGCGTCAAGGCTAGCATTGATCCGAAAGAAGAAATTCGAAAAACTGTTGATTTTTTAAAGGCTTATCTGCGTAAGCACTCATTTTTGAAAACTTATGTCTTAGGCATTTCTGGAGGTCAGGATTCTACCCTCGCTGGAAAGCTAGCCCAGATGGCCATTGCAGAGCTACGGGAGGAAACAGGTGATCAAGCTTACCAATTTATAGCTGTTCGCTTGCCTTATGGGGTTCAGGCTGATGAAGCAGATGCGCAAAAGGCCTTGGCTTTTATCATGCCAGACCAAACACTGACTATTAATATTAAGGCAGCTGTTGATGGCCAAGTAGAGGCTCTACAAGCAGCAGGCGTTGAGATTTCTGATTTTAACAAAGGTAATATCAAAGCACGTCAGCGGATGATCAGCCAATATGCCATTGCTGGTCAAATGGCTGGTGCTGTTATTGGAACGGATCATGCGGCAGAGAATATTACTGGTTTCTTTACCAAATTTGGTGATGGTGGAGCAGATATTCTTCCCCTCTTTAGGCTTAACAAACGTCAAGGGAAGGCGCTCTTACAGGTTTTAGGAGCGGATTCTGCTTTGTATGAAAAAGTTCCAACAGCTGATTTAGAAGATCAAAAACCAGGCTTGGCTGACGAGGTTGCCCTCGGAGTTACCTATCAAGAAATCGACGACTATTTGGAAGGGAATCTGATTTCCGAAGCAGCTCAAGCAACTATTGAAAAATGGTGGCATAAAGGACAACATAAGCGCCACTTGCCAATTACTATCTTTGATGACTTTTGGAAATGACCCGGAAAGAAATTTTTTTAAAAAATATAAAAAAGTTAGGTTAGCCTAACTTTTTTCTTGAACAAAATCATATAAGGTCTATAATAGAAGTAATCCTTTAGATTGAAATTAGCTAGGTTGCCCTGGATTGCTAATTTTCTTTCAGTGGAGTTTAATCTTATGATTTTAGGAGGATACGAATGTCAGCATTAACAGAGACATTTACAGAACAACTATTTGCTAATTACAAAGCCAGTGCCAAATTTTCAGCTATTGAAAATGCTGTTACCCACAATGGCTTGTTGAAATCATTAGAAACACGTCAAAGTGAAGTGGACAATGACTTTGTCTTCTCTATTGATTTAACCAAAGACAAAGTGTCTAACCAAAAAGCATCAGGTCGCTGCTGGATGTTTGCCGCTTTGAACACTTTCAGACACAAATTAATCACAGAGTTTAAATTAGAAAACTTCGAACTCTCACAAGCACATACCTTCTTTTGGGATAAGTATGAAAAAGCTAACTGGTTTATGGAGCAGGTAATTGCAACAGCTGATCAAGACTTGACTAGTCGAAAGGTAACATTTCTTTTAGATGTTCCTCAACAAGACGGAGGACAGTGGGATATGGTGGTGTCCTTATTTGAAAAATATGGAGTTGTGCCAAAATCCGTTTACCCAGAGTCTATTGCTTCAAGCAACAGTCGTGAGCTAAACCAATATTTGAACAAACTGTTGCGACAAGATGCTCAAATTCTTCGTGATTTGATTGCATCAGGTGCTAATACCCAACAGGTTGAGGATCGAAAAGCAGAGCTTCTTCAAGAGATTTTTAACTTTTTAGCCATGACCTTGGGCTTGCCACCGCGTCAATTTGACTTTGCTTACCGTGACAAGGATGATGAGTATCATCTTGAAAAAGCATTGACCCCTCAAGCTTTTTACGATAAATTTGTTGGCTTAAAGTTATCTGATTATGTATCTGTCATCAATGCCCCAACTGCTGATAAGCCTTATGGCAAATCTTATACCGTTGATATGCTAGGCAATGTGGTAGGAAGCCGTGAGGTTCGCTACCTCAATGTAGAGATGGAACGCTTTAAAGAGCTTACTATCAAACAACTACAAGCCGGAGAGTCTGTTTGGTTTGGCTCTGATGTGGGTCAAGTCTCAGATCGTCAAAAAGGGATTTTAGCAACAAATACCTATGATTTTGAAGCTAGCATGGATATCACCTTAAGCCAAGATAAGGCAGGGCGTTTAGATTACAGTGAAAGTTTGATGACACATGCGATGGTTTTAACAGGTGTAGACTTAGATGAGACTGGAAAACCATTAAAATGGAAAATTGAAAATTCGTGGGGAGATAAAGTTGGAGACAAAGGTTACTTTGTCGCTTCCGATGCTTGGATGGACAACTATACCTATCAAATCGTTGTTCGCAAAGAGTTCCTAAGTGCAGAGGAATTAGCGGCCTATGAAGCAGAAGCAAAAGTTCTAGCACCATGGGACCCAATGGGAGCTTTAGCTTAATACAGTAAAAAAACCTTTCGGCCTAGCAGCCGAAAGGTTTTTGAGGTTAATGGTTTGTTTTTTTATCTTCATTAGCGGAATGCTCAGCTCCATTTTCTGTATGTGTTGAAGTGTTGGCATCAGTTACATCAGTTGAATCATCTGAAGAGGACTGGCTTGAAGATGTTGACGTGTTATTGCCATAGAGATTATTGTACACGGAATTAGTGTAGTCATTGTTGCTTGCATAAGTACCACTTAAGTAGAGGAATCCTCCACTACGATAGAGTCCACTTGGCATGGTCCAGTCTTCACTATAACCATTTGTCAAGTATGTCATCATGTTGCGGTAAACATCTGCAGCAATTTCTAACCCATACCCGTAAACTGGAGTAAGACGGTTCTTGTAACCAGTCCAGACGGCCATAGCGTATTGGTTAGTGTAGCCAACGAAGTTTTCATCTGGTGCCATGGTACCGACATAGTCTGGATAAAGACCGTATTTTTCACCAATTTTAGCAAGTTCCTCATCGGTGTAGTTAGAGGTACCTGTTTTACCAGCTTGAGCAACTCCAGGGATGGCAGCAGCAGTACCGGTACCGTAAGTAAGAACGGTTTTCAGCATGTCTGTCATCATATAGGCAGTTGTTTCTTTCATTGCACGTTTGCCTTTTTCTTCAAAGACTTTACTTGTTCCGTCGCTAAATTCAATCTTATTGACATATTGTGGTTTATAATAAATACCACCATTGGCAAAGGCAGCGTAAGCAGCAGCCATCTTTTCACTGCTTGCTCCATATTTAGCTTCTGAACTGCTATTATTACTTGAAATCGCATTTGAATAATGCATTTCAGGATAGTTAATACCAAGTCCGCTTAGGAAAGAACGAGCATAGTCAAGGCCAGCTGCATCAAGGGCTTTGACAGCTGGTACGTTACGTGAGAGCATTAAGGCAGATTGGATAGTCATCCAGCCGTTGTATTTGCGATCCCAGTTGTATAACTGAGTTGTTGTACCAGGCCAGTAGTAAACAGAATCGTTTGTAGATTGAGCCGTTGAACTATAGGCACCGGATTCAATAGCGGGAGCGTAATCGGTGATGGGTTTCATGGTAGAGCCCCAGTCGCGGTCTGTTAAGACAGCCTGGTTGGTTCCAAAAGAAACATTTTCGTCTTGGTTACGACCACCTAATTGGGCAATCACATGGCCATTGGTCACATCAACAATCGTTGAAGCTACTTGGAAATCCTTATCTGGATAATAAACGTAGTTTTCGGAATTATAGATATTGTAGAGGGTTTGTTGCGCTTCTGGAATAATGTTAGTATAAACTTTTAGTCCAGAGGTAAAAATATCTTTATTAGTCTCCTTCTTAACCTCGTCGATGACTTGTTTCAAGTAATTATCCATGTATTTTGGATAGGTCGAGCGTTGTTGGAGGGGCTGAAGACCATCAGCTACAGGAGTGGCAAGGGCGGCTTCGTACTCAGCTTTCGTAATATTTTTTTCCATGTACATCTGTTGTAGCACGACATTACGACGGTTTTGAGCTGCTTCAGGCTGTGTATAAGGATCATATTGACTTGGAGCTTGTGGAATACCAGCCAATAAGGCTAGCTGAGCATAGGATAAATCTTTAAGATCTTTACCATAATAGGACTTCGCAGCAGTTAACATGCCATAATTCCCATTTCCCATATAAACCTTGTTAATGTAGAAAGTCAAGATTTCCTGTTTGGTGTATTTACGCTCCATTTGAAGGGCGAGCCAAACTTCTTGGGCCTTACGTTTTAAGGTTTGATCTGACTCATTGGTTGAGAAATAAGCTAATTTAATGAGTTGCTGATCCAGAGTTGATCCACCTTGTGTGGTTTTACTGGTTAAATTATGGAAAGCAGCACCAAAAATACGATAAAGGTCAACTCCGCGGTGATTGAAGAAACGTTTGTCCTCAATTGAAGTGATAGCATTGACCAAGTTGATTGGAATACTATCAGCCGTCACATTTTCGCGTTTTTCAGAGCCTAAATCAGCGATAAGATTGTTATTGCCATCATAGACCAAACTAGAGTTGGTTGATTTCAACTCAGCTTCTGATAGTTTGGGAGCGCTACTAATATAGAAGGCAAATAAAAGACCACCAATAACAATAACAAGAATGATAAGGCTAAGGATAGCACCGAGTACATACTTTAGCCATTTAAGGATTTTTGGATTTTTAATTGTAATCACCGCCTAAAAAATTTTGTTCTATTATGTCTAGATAAGGGACTTGTGGAAAGGCTCCAATAACTATCTTAAAGCCATGTTTTCTGATATAATCGAGGGGCATTGATTTGTTCCCCTTATCAATCTGATAAAAAGCAATAAGAGCCTGAGCAGGCAGATAGTAGGTTTCTTTCAATGTTGAAAAGTGAAGTAAGACAAAGCAAATTCCATTTTGTTCCACAACAGCTGCCATGTGCTCAATCTGATGGAGATGAAAATTTTTCATAGGCATGGCTGTTTTTTGTCTGGTTTCCTTAGCCTCAAAATCAATATAATGCCCCTTGTAAACCCCAGAATAATCTGTCGTTGAAGCTTGTCTAAAGTACGCTTCAATGATTTTCGCACGACTGCGTTTAGGGTAATCCACTTTGACAATTTGGATGGGGGTAGGTTTTTTATGAATAACAGCAATTTGCCGCGACAAATAATAATCATTTGTCGCGTTGATAGCTGCTTCAAAAGACATGCCGCGATTGGCAAAGCCTACCTTATTTTGTTTTGATTGCTTTGGCACGGAAGGTGCTTTTTGTCGAATAAGATTATGAGGGTAGTTGACCATTGTTCTCCTAACATCATTTACTTAATGCTAAAAATTTAAGCATTTTCATTATAACATATTTTTTGAAAGGATAACACTGAATGACTGCAATTCTGATAACAGGTTATCAAAGCTTTGAGCTGGGAATTTTTAGTTCCAAAGACCAGCGGATTTCGATTATAAAAACAGCTATTCGTAAAGACCTAATCAATTACTTGGAAGAAGGAGTGGACTGGTTCATTTTTACAGGAAATTTAGGATTTGAACAGTGGGCATTGGAGGTTGTGAACGACCTGAAAACAGAGTACCCTTTACAAGTGGCAACTATATTTCCTTTTGAAACCCATGGAAACAACTGGAATGAACAAAATCAGGAATTATTAAGCCAATTTAAAGCGGTAGATTTTGTCAAATATAGCTTTTCAACTTATGAAAATCTACAACAATTTAGCTCCTATCATCAATTTTTATTAGCAAATACAGAAGGAGCCTATGTTTTTTATGATACAGAACATGAAACCAATCTTAAATACTTGGTTGCAAAAATGAAGCAGCTTCCAGATTATGACTTATCCTTTCTGACCTTTGAACGCTTAAATGAGATTGTAGAAGAATAGTAATGCATTTTTAATAAGGATTGGTATTTAAATACTTGCTTTTTAAGCCATTTTTCTGTATCATTAATAATGATACTAAATCGTAGTTTAGTAAAAAGATTGACCGTATGGAGAGCATAGAATGACAGGTATTATTTATAGTCCAAAGGACATTTTTGAGCAAGAGTTTAAGACTAGTATGAGAGGGTTTGATAAGAAAGAAGTCGATGAATTTCTTGACAACGTTATCAAAGATTATGAGAATTTTAGTGCCCAGATTGAAGCTTTAAAAGCTGAGAACGAAGCTTTGAAAAAAGCTAAATTTCAAGCTAGGAATACAGTGGCGGCTACTTCTCAGCAGACCATGCCACAACCAACACGCGTGACCCAGTCAGCTACCAATTTTGACATTCTAAAACGCATTAGCCGGTTGGAAAAAGAAGTTTTTGGTAAACAAATTATTGAGTAATGAAAACTGTGCAATTTTTGGATAATCGCGTAGTATTCCAATACTATGAGGAAAGTCCATGCTAGCACTGGCTGTGATGCCAGTAGTGATTGTGCTAGGCGAACAAATAAGCCTAGGGATGTGCTTATACATTACGGCGAAGAAAATGGCTAAGTCCTTGGATATGCCAAAGTACTTCTGAAAGTGCCACAGTGACGAAGTTTTTATGGAAACGTAAAAAATGGAACGCGGTAAACCCCTCAAGCTAGCAACCCAAACTTTGGTAGGGGCATGGGATAGTTGGAAACGAACAAGCTATCCTGACTGTTATTAGACAGTAGACAGATGATTATCGAAAGAGATGAGACCTAGTCATTTCTGGAACAAAACATGGCTTATAGAAAATTGCATAATAGGTTAAGCTAGCACTTGCTAGCTTTTATTTGATTTAAAAGAAAGAGAATTATGAAAGAAACGTTTAAATTAGTGGCAACTGCAGCCGCAGGATTGGAAGCCGTTGTTGGCAAAGAAGTAAGGGCATTAGGTTTTGACTGTCAGGTCGAAAACGGAAAAGTTTATTTTGAAGGTGATTTAGAGGCTATTGCTAAAACGAACCTTTGGTTACGGGCAGCAGACCGCGTTAAAATTATCGTCGGCCAGTTTCCTGCTAGAACCTTTGAGGAACTGTTTCAAGGTGTCTTTGCTTTGGATTGGGAAAATTATGTCCCTCTAGGAGCTAAGTTTCCAATCTCAAAAGCCAAGTGTGTCAAGTCAAAGCTGCACAATGAGCCAAGCGTTCAAGCGATTACCAAAAAGGCCGTTGTTAAAAAATTACAAAAGTACTTTCATAGGCCAGAAGGAGTCCCACTGCAGGAAGTTGGATCAACTGTTAATATCGAGGTGTCTATTTTAAAAGACCAAGCTACTGTTATGATTGATACCACAGGATCTAGCTTATTTAAACGAGGCTATCGCGTTCAAAAAGGTGGAGCACCGATCAAGGAAAATATGGCAGCCGCTATTTTGGCATTATCTAACTGGTTTCCAGATAAACCCCTGGTTGATCCCACCTGTGGATCTGGAACGTTTTGCATCGAGGCTGCTTTGATAGGAATGAACATTGCCCCGGGATTTAACCGTTCCTTTGCTTTTGAAGAGTGGAGTTGGGTCGACAAGGAAATCATCCAAAAGGTTCGTGATGAGGCTGAACAAGAGGCTCGCTATGATGCTGAATTGGATATTTCTGGCTTTGATATTGATGGTCGTATGATTGAAATTGCTAAAAGTAATGCTGAGGAAGCAGGCTTGTCCGATGTGATTACCTTTAAGCAAATGCGTCTTCAAGATTTCCGCACAGACAAGGTCAACGGAGTGATTATCTCAAATCCTCCTTATGGGGAAAGGTTGCTTGATGACAAAGCAGTTGACATCTTGTATAATGAAATGGGACAAACATTTGCTCCTTTGAAAACATGGAGTAAATTTATCCTAACTAGTGATGAACAGTTTGAAAAAAAATACGGCCAGACGGCTGACAAGAAGCGTAAACTTTATAACGGTACCCTAAGAGTTGATTTATATCAATTTTACGGGGAACGGGTAAAGCGACATCTGATATAGAGAGGTAATAAGCGTGTCAGAAGAAAGCAAAGAAGTCGAAGTAACAAAAGAATCGCAAATATTGGGACTCAATGAAGCCAAGTCAATGACAGTTGGTGAAGCGGTACGCAAAGAGTCAGAGATAAAAGCAGGTGTTACAGAGGATGATAGCATTTTAGATAAGTACATTAAGCAACACCGTGACGAAGTTTCTTCTCAAAAGTTTGATGCTGCTAAGTACACAGAGCTTGATACAGCTAGTTTAGATAACTTTATCAAAAAGCAACGAGAAGAGTTGAGTAAAGTTGGTCTTGTTGATGACGATTTTGTAGAGAATGAGCCAGCTGCTACCAACTTATCAGAGCCTTCAAGCGAGGGTGTCCCTGATGAATTGGCTTCTGTGGAGGCTGCTGCAGTCACAACAGGTGTTCCGGTCGAAGCAATGGTTCCTGTGGATCCAGTTGAAAAGACGATTCCAGAACCTCAGGTAACACAGGAAGAACCTGTAAGAGAACAATTCTTTACTGATACTGATGCTAGCAAACCAAGGCAAAAAAGAGGATGGTTAATCGCCTTACTTTTATTGCTCTTAGCCATCATTGCTACTGTATTTGGCTGGAATTATCTTAAACAAGATAATACTAAGACAAACAAAGCTGCAAGTAGTCCAACAACTCAGACCTCAAAAACAGAGGCTTCTAAAAAAGCGCAACAGTTGAAGGCTGATGCCAAAGCTTTTGAGAAAAAATATAGTGCCTTTTATACGGATGCGACAAAAAGCAACCTAAAAAATAGTGCTTTTACAAACTTGCCAGAGTTAGAAAAAGCCTTGAAATCTCTAGAAGGTTCTAGCTATTATGATAAGGCAAAAGAAAAGGTAAATGCGCTGAAAAAAGCAATCACAGCGATTACAGCTGTCAATGGGAAATTTGTTTCAGATGCTATTGTAGACGGGAATAAGGTTGCAGCCGAGGTCAAGCCAGATGCTAACTTTGATGACTTATCAAGTGCTACATTAACAACAGGCAATGCCAACTTGGATGCTGTTTTACAGGCAAGCATTACAGAAGGTCGCCAACAATTAGCAACTAAGGCTGAAGCAGCGAAAGCGGCAAGTGACCAGGCAGCAGCTCAAGCACAGCAGGCTACAGAAGTACCGGCAGCTCAGACGTCTAGTGCAATGGGGCCATCATCTGGTTATGGCATCACGGCCTATAACCCTGCAAGCCTTCAAAGACAATTGTCTCGTGTACCTTACAACGATTCAGTTATTGCTGATAGTGGTAATCCTGCTTGGACTTTTAATCCAGGGATTCTCGAGAAAATTGTTGCTACCTCGCAGGCAAGAGGGTACATTTCAGGCAATCAGTATATTTTAGAGCCTGTTAATATTATTAATGGCAATGGTTACTATAATATGTTTAAGCCTGATGGGACATATCTTTTCTCTATTAATTGCAAAACCGGTTATTTTGTAGGGAATGCCAAAGGGCACTCAGATGCTTTAGACTATTAAAATAGAGCTAGTATCTACTAATACCAATAATATGAAAAAGACCAGTCACCTTTTTAAAGGTGGCTGGTCTTTTTCATATTCACTAAGCTATCTTGTTATGCAAGAAACGGGTGTTAGATGACGTGACGCTCAAAAGGATCATCTGAGATACCTTGATTTAAAATCAGTTGAGCCCATTCCTTGGCAGCAAAAAGACTATGGTCTTTGTAGTTCCCACAGGATTCAATGGTTGTTCCTGGAACATCTTCCCAGGTAATTCCAGTTGCAATTTCTTCTAAGCTCGCCTTAATCACGCGGGCAATATCGGTTGAACTATGTTTTCCCCACATAATCAGGTGAAAGCCTGTTCGGCATCCAAAGGGTGAACAGTCAATCATGCCGTCAATGCGCTGACGAATTAGCTTGGCCAGTAAGTGTTCAATAGTATGCAGACCGGCAGTTTCAATGGAATTGTGATTAGGTTGCACTAGGCGAACGTCAAAGTTGGTAATGACATCACCTTTTGGACCGAATTCTTCAGAAATAAGGCGGACATAGGGAGCCTTTACAATAGTGTGGTCTAGTTCAAAACTTTCGACGATAACTTCTTTTGTCATTTCAATCTCCTTTATGGTTACCTTTTCATCATAACATAAAAAGACTAGGGATGAAACTGGTTGAAGTTTGGTAAACGAAACAAACTCAAAGAGAATGTATTGCCTGGGTAAGTCATCAGTAGTTTTTATACGCCGTGCGCCTAGCCAAGTGGAGGAGATTGACCATAGGCTAAGCTCTAGCGTAGGCTATTCTTTATAATTACTAGTCAGTCTCAGAATAGTGAGTAATAAACTATTTTATTAGGCTGGACCTCTGGAGTGCTCTTGATAAGAAAGTAGGAAGCCTTTCTTTAATGAAGTACCATATTGGAAAGGATAATCACGACTAAAGCAAGGGAAGTGCTTCCGGCAACAGATATGAAAGTCTCTTTAAAACCAGTTTTATGAGTCAAGCCTGTTAAGGCTAAGAAAGTGAGGAGAACGCCACTTTGTGGAACAACTGTAAAGATATTTGACGCAATGGCAGATACCCGATGAATCATCTCTGGCTCAACCCCTTTATCCAAATAAAATTGAGCAAAGTTTGGCAAAACAATTCCTAACGATCCCGAGGAAGAACCAGTGATAGCCGTAATGGAAGAGGTTAAAACCGTTAAACTAATTAAAGGATTACCTGGAAGGTTTAAAATGAGTTTTGAAAAAACATTAAAACCGACAGAGGTTACCACTACAGAGCCAAAGGCAACGGCAGAACCAGTAGCAAAAATGGGACTGATGGAAGCTACAGCTCCTAAGTTAATTGTTTTTAGAGGTTCTGCAATGAAACGTTTAAACAAGACAACGGCTAGTAAAATAGCCACAAGTAGGGCAATGTAGATAATGTTTTTCTTCACAAATTCGCTGCCCAAAATGCTTCCCGCTAAAGCAATGACAATAAGAGAAGCAAGAGGGGCAATGCTTGGTAAGAATTGAGGAAGTTCTCTTTCTTCAATCACGTCAGAAGTATCTAAAGCATAGGTGGCATAAGTTTCACCCTTTGCAAGGCTTTTATTGAGGCAGTGTTTCATATAAAAGAGACCAAAGATAACACAACTTATAGCTCCTAAGACACTGGGAATAGCAGCGGCTGTCAGAGATGTATTGAGGTATTGGATGGGGATGACATTTTGGATAGAGGGTGTTCCAGGTAAGATCGTCATCGTAAAGGTCGCAATTCCAAGCCAAAGTGGAGATTGAATGAGATGCCAGGAGAGGTCAATTTTTTTGAAAAGACTACGTGCTAATGGTAACACAGCAAACATGACCACAAATAAACTGATTCCTCCGTAGGTTAAAATAGAGCTGATAACAAAGATAGCAACCATGATTTTATAGGGACTGTCATGTCCTACTTTTTCTAAAATGTAATTAGCAATTGCAGTTGTTGCGCCACTAGCTTCCATTAATTTTGCCAAGATGGACCCTAATAGGAAAACAGCAAAATAGTTAAGAATATATCCAGACAAGGCTCCCATATATTGGTTAGGAGCTTTGCCTAGGAGGGTAACAACGGGGTTCATTTGATTAAAGATAATCACAATAGCAGTTGCTAAAGGAGCAGCTACTAAAATATTAATTTCTCTTAGTGAGAAGTAGATAATAGCTATAATGGCTAATAGGACGCCTAGAGAACCAATAATTTCCATAATGATTTTTCTCCTTGCTGACATTAACTTAAAGAAAATAGGGCTAGACCTGTACTCGCCTAAAGGTGTGATGCTATCGATCGCACTCACATAGGTTGGGCTCTTCAGTTGATAAGTCCAAATGTATTGTACAGAATCTAGTCCCATTTAGTTATTTTGTTAATTTACATTACTGGGCAGTGTAACCACCATCTAGAACACAAGCTTGACCAGTAACTCCTTTGGCTTTATCGCTAGCAAGGAATGAGACGTAGTCCGCAATTTCTTGAACGTCAATGAGACGTTTTTGTGGTACAAGTGGGTATAACACTTCTTCAAGAACGTTTTCTAGTGGAATGTTTCTTGTTTTTGAAAGGTCCTCAAATTGTCCACGAACAAGCGGTGTGTCAACATATCCAGGACAGATAGCATTGACAGTAATCCCAGAATCAGCAGCTTCTAAGGCAGTTACCTTAGTTAGTCCAATTAGACCATGTTTCGCAGAATTATAAGCTGATTTTCCAGCAAATCCGATGACACCGTTAATGGATGCCATATTAATGATACGTCCATGTTTTTGAGCTTTCATTGTTGGGAAGGCACGCTTAATAGCAATGAATGGTGCTGTTAACATGATTTTAATCATAAACTCAAATTTTTCCGTTGGAAAGTCTTCAATCATTGCAACGTGTTGAAGGCCTGCATTGTTAACAAGAATATCAAGACGTCCATATTTTTCAACAACAGTATCAATGGCAGAGTTGATAGCCTCTTCTTTAGTAACATCGCACACAACGCTAAAGGCATCGTAACCTTCATTGGTGTATTCTGCAACTACCTCATCTAGCTTTTCTTTATTAATATCTGAGAAGACAACCGTTTTCCCTTCTTTTAAGAAGGTTTTCCCGATTTGTTTTCCGATTCCGCTTGCAGCACCAGTGATAAATGCAACTTCTTTAATATGTGTCATGATAATGTCCTCGTCTTTCTCTCGGTTAGTCTTTAGTTTGTTTTATCAATTAGAGTTACTTCCGTCACGCGTTGAACCTCTTCGAAAGTGTAGTCAGGGTGGATTTCAAGGGCACATAACCCTTCTTCCTGATATTCAAAGACACCCATTTCTGTAATGATGAGGTTCACGACCCCTTTTGCAGTCAGAGGTAAGGAACAGCTATCTAAAATTTTAGCTTTGCCTTTATTGGTATGCTCCATTGCAACAATGACTTTTTTGGCGCCCACCAAAAGGTCCATAGCGCCCCCCATTCCAGGAACCATTTTTCCGGGAATGAGGTAGTTAGCGATATTTGCTTCTTTGTCGACTTGTAAGGCCCCTAAAACAGTAGCAGCAACATGTCCTCCTCGGATAATGCCAAATGAAGTTGAACTGTCAAAGAAGGCGCCTCCAGGATTGATTCCGACAGGTTGTCCCCCTGCATTGACGATTGTAGGATCAAAATGATCTTCTGTTAATCCTGTTAGCCCAATAAACCCATTTTCTGATTGTAGGGTGATGGTAACATCTTCAGGAATGTAGTTAGCCACTTTGGTCGGCAAGCCAATTCCCAAATTAACAAGGGTGTTATTTTCAAGTTCCTGGGCTACACGCTTTGCAATACGTGTTTGAATTTCTTCTTTTGAAAGAATTGTATCTGTAACGACCATTGTCTTATCCTTTCACTAAATAATTGACAAAAATGCCTGGAGTGTGAACAACGTTTGGGTCTATTTGTCCAGTCTCAACGATTTCTCTTGCTTCAACAATGGTTGTTTTCGCATTTGCTGCCATGACATGGTTAAAGTTGTTTTCAGAACCAGCATATTGCAGATTACCATTTTTATCTGCTTTGTTAGCAAATACAAGAGCCACATCAGCTTTTAAAGGCGTTTCAAGAAGGTATTCTTTGCCATCAATAGTAATAACTTCTTTTCCTTTGGCAACTTCAGTTCCTATTCCAGTAGGTGTTAAGAAACCGCCAAGTCCAAAACCGCCACTGCGGATGCGCTCAGCAAGTGTCCCTTGTGGAACAAGGTCAATAGTTGTTTCACCATCAGTCATTTGGCGTCCCGCTTCACGGTTGAGACCGATATGGGAAGCAATAATAGTTGAAAACTGTTTATTGGCAACCATTTTACCAACGCCTTTGTCAGGAAAACCGGCATCGTTACAGATTAAAGTCAGGTCTTTGACACCTTTTTCCACAAGCGCATCAATTAATTTTTCTGGTGTGCCGTTCGTCATGAAGCCACCAACCATAATGGTATTACCGTCTTTAACGTGAGCTACCGCTTCTTTTATTGTGATTTCTTTACACATTTTTTCTACCAACTTTCACGAGACTAAGTATTGTTTTTCACGATAACAGCAGTTCCTTGACCTCCACCAATGCAAAGTGTTGCTAGTCCTCTGGTCACTTGGCGTTTTTTCATTTCGTGGATTAATGTAACTAGAATGCGAGCGCCACTGGCACCGATAGGATGACCTAAAGCGATGGCTCCCCCATTCACATTCACGATTTTTGGGTTTAACTTTAAATCTTTTAAAACCGCCAAGGATTGTGCTGCAAATGCTTCATTGGACTCCACTAAGTCCAAGTCAGAAATTGTTAATCCAGCTTTCTTAAGGGCTTTTTGAGTGGCAGGAATTGGTCCAGTTCCCATCAGTTCAGGTGCAACACCTGCACTAGCATAGCTTTCAATAGTGACTAAAGGTGTTAACCCTAATTCAAGGGCTTTTTCTTCAGTCATTAACATCAATAAGGCTGCACCATCGTTTATTCCTGAGGCATTCCCAGCAGTAACGGTTCCTTCTTTAGGGAGAAAAGCAGGACGTAATTGCTGTAATTTTTCAAGGGTAGTGTCTAATTTGGGGTATTCATCCGTCGTAACAATTAAAGGATCTTTGCGTCGTTGAGGCACAGAGACAGGGACAATTTCGTCAGCAAAACGATGATTTTCTAATGCCTTAGCAGCTTTTTCTTGGCTTTCTAAAGCAAATTGATCTTGTTCTTCTCTCGAGATGCCATATTTCTGAGCAATGTTTTCAGCAGTGATACCCATATGATAATTGTTAAAAGCATCTGTCAATCCATCATGAACAAGAGTATCAATCAATTGACTATTGCCAAGTCGTTGTCCAAAACGATGCTGAGTTGAGACATAAGCTGCCTGTGACATGTTTTCCACGCCACCAGCAATAACGATATCAGCGTCACCAAGCATAATACTTTGCGCAGCTAATTGGATCGCTTTAAGTCCAGAACCGCAAACCATATCTAATGTGAAAGCTGTTTTATCTTCAGGAATTCCTGAGTGGACCGCAACTTGTCTTGCCACATTTTGTCCTAGGCCTGCATGAAGGACGTTTCCTAGGATGATTTCATCAACCATTTCAGGCTTTACTTGCGTTTTATCAAGGATTTTTTTCAGTACAGTTGTTCCAAGTTCAACAGCAGAGACACTTTTAAAGGAGCCTCCAAAAGCTCCGATAGGAGTTCGTAAAGCTTCAACGATAACTATGTTTTTCATAAAATAAACATCCTTTCAGTTTTAGAAAGCGCTTTCTGTACTTCTAAGATAACAAGAAAACGCTAAAAATAAAAATATAGAATTTTTATAAGCGTATAAATTTTTTTGATAGAGTTGGCAATAGCATTTAACATCTACTTGTGTCATAATATAGGTAATTATACCGGAAAAAGCAATTGATAAGACAAGGAGAATCCTATTTGGATATTAAACAAATTCGTTATTTTATTGCCATTGTTGAAAATCATTTTAACCTCAGCCAAGCAGCAGAATTACTATATGTTTCTCAACCGACGCTGAGTATGATGATTAACGATTTTGAAAAAAGAGAAAATGTTAAACTATTTAAACGCAAACGAGGACGTATTATTGGTCTAACCTATCTGGGTGAAAATTACTATAATGATGCTCAGCGTATTTTAAACATGTATGATGATATGTTTTTAAGATTACACGATCATAGTAAAGGTTTAAAGGGAACTATTAATATCGGAATTCCCCCTCTTATTTTATCAGTTGTTTTCTCAGAAGTAATGCCAAAACTGATTTTAGAAAATCCTGGCATTCAATTTAACCTCAAAGAAATAGGGGCCTACCAACTAAAAAATGAATTGTTGGTTGGAAATGTTGATATTGCAGTCTTACTGTCTCCAACAGGTATTCCTGATAACATGGTAGAAACCTACGAAATTCAACGATCAGAATTAGCGGTGTGTTTATCACCCCGACATAATCTTGCGTCTAAAACAGTTATCACTTGGGAAGATTTAACCAATGAACAACTGGCTTTGTTCGATCCGAGTTTTATGGTGCACCATTTAGTGATGGAGGCCTGTGAGCGCCATCAAGTTAGGCCTAATATTGTTTTGACCTCCTCTTCCTGGGATTTTATGCTCAACTCTACGAAAATAAACCATAACATCTTAACGATATGTCCTAAACCTATTACAGAATTATACCAGTTAAACGATATTAAATGTATTCCTATGGAACAGCCAATTTCTTGGAGAGTGGTTTTAACCCGCTTGCATAAAAAAAATTATTCTGAGGTCGAATCATTTATCATGGATGATTTGTTACAGTCATTTTCAAAATAACAGAGTTAGAAATGCAACCAGTGCTTGGTTTATGAGAGAGAATAGCAATTGTGTAAACGCTCAATTTATGATAAACTAAGAGGTAGCTTTCTATTAATGAAATCTAGAATATATTGAGGTACAAACATGTTTAATATTATTTTATTAATTGTTTCTGCCCTCATTGGTTTAATATTAGGTTATGCACTTATTTCGATTAGACTCAAGTCTGCGAAGGAAGCTGCAGAGTTGACTCTTTTAAACGCTGAACAAGATGCTGTTGATATCCGTGGAAAAGCAGAAGTAGATGCTGAACACATCAAAAAAACAGCTCAACGTGAAAGTAAAGCAAATCGCAAAGAATTACTTTTGGAAGCAAAAGAAGAGGCAAGAAAATATCGTGAAGAGATTGAACAGGAATTCAAATCTGAAAGACAAGAGCTTAAGCAACTAGAGACACGCTTAGCGGAGCGCTCCCTAACTCTTGATCGTAAAGATGAAAACCTATCAAGTAAAGAAAAAGTACTGGATAGTAAAGAACAAAGTCTGACCGATAAATCTAAACATATTGATGAGCGGCAACTTCAAGTGGAAAAACTTGAAGAGGAGAAAAAAGCAGAACTAGAAAAAGTTGCTGCGATGACAATTGCAGAAGCGCGTGAAGTGATTTTGATGGAGACAGAAAATAAACTGACTCATGAGATTGCCACTCGTATTCGAGATGCCGAACGTGACATCAAAGATAGAACAGACAAAACAGCCAAAGACTTATTGTCACAAGCCATGCAACGTCTTGCTGGTGAATATGTGACGGAACAAACCATCACTAGTGTTCACCTCCCAGATGATAACATGAAGGGACGTATTATTGGACGTGAAGGTCGTAATATTCGTACCCTAGAAAGTTTAACTGGTATTGACGTTATTATTGACGATACGCCAGAGGTGGTTGTCTTGTCAGGATTCGACCCTATTCGTCGCGAGATTGCTCGTATGACCTTGGAATCTCTGATTGCAGATGGTCGTATTCATCCAGCTCGTATCGAAGAATTGGTTGAGAAAAATCGTCTTGAAATGGATAATCGTATTCGTGAGTACGGTGAAGCTGCAGCCTATGAGATTGGTGCACCAAACCTTCATCCTGATTTGATTAAAATCATGGGACGCCTTCAATTCCGTACCTCGTTTGGTCAAAATGTCCTACGTCACTCTGTTGAGGTTGGTAAACTAGCTGGTATTTTGGCTGGTGAGTTAGGTGAAAATGTTGCTCTTGCCCGTCGTGCAGGTTTCTTGCACGATATGGGTAAAGCTATTGACCGTGAGGTTGAAGGTAGTCACGTGGAAATTGGAATGGAATTTGCGCGTAAATATAAAGAACATCCAGTTGTTGTCAACACTATTGCTAGCCACCACGGAGATGTGGAGCCAGATTCCATTATCGCTGTGTTAGTCGCTGCAGCAGACGCTCTCAGTTCGGCTCGTCCAGGCGCTCGTAATGAGTCAATGGAAAATTACATCAAGCGTCTTCGTGACTTAGAAGAGATTGCAACAAGCTTTGATGGGGTTCAAAATAGTTTTGCCCTTCAAGCAGGACGTGAAATCCGTATCATGGTGCAACCTGAAAAAGTCTCAGATGATCAAGTTGTTATTTTGTCACACAAAGTGAGAGAAAAGATTGAAAGCAACTTAGATTACCCAGGAAACATTAAAGTGACTGTTATTCGTGAAATGCGAGCAGTTGATTATGCCAAGTAGAAAAAGAGGAATTATCCTCTTTTTCTTTATGGATTGCCTGTGAAAATGTTCTTGAAAAAGACTAGCCTTTTTGATAAACTATTAGAAAGCAATTAATAAGGAGAATACAATGTCTGAACGCGGTTTGTTAATCGTCTTCTCTGGCCCATCAGGTGTGGGAAAAGGGACGGTGAGACAAGAAATTTTTTCAACGCCAGATCATAAATTTGAATATTCAGTTTCAATGACAACTCGTCCGCAAAGACCAGGTGAAGTTGATGGGGTTGATTATTTCTTCCGCACACGAGAAGAATTTGAAGAATTGATAAAAAATGGTCAAATGCTAGAGTATGCTGAATATGTTGGTAATTACTATGGCACCCCTTTAACTTATGTTAATGAGACTCTTGATAAGGGGATTGATGTCTTTTTAGAAATTGAAGTCCAAGGGGCTCTTCAAGTGAAATCCAAAGTGCCAGATGGTGTGTTTATTTTCCTAACCCCACCAGATTTAGATGAACTAGAAGATCGTTTAGTAGGACGTGGCACAGATAGCCAAGAAGTTATTGCGCAACGTATTGAAAGAGCTAAGGAAGAAATTGCCCTTATGCGTGAATATGATTACGCAGTGGTAAACGATGAAGTTCCTTTGGCGGCAGAGCGTGTGAAACGCATTATTGAGACGGAGCATTTCCGTGTTGAACGCGTTATTGGCCGTTATGACAAGATGATTAAAACGACAAAGACTTTCGATAATCGATAGAAAAGAGCAAATGTTATGATGTTAAAACCTTCCATTGACACTTTATTAGATAAAGTTCCATCCAAATACTCACTTGTGATTTTGCAAGCAAAACGTGCTCACGAATTAGAAGCAGGAGCAACTCCGACTCAAGGCTTTAAATCAGTCAAATCAACTCTTCGAGCCCTTGAAGAAATTGAGTCAGGAAATGTTGTTATCCATCCAAATCCTTCAGCAAAACGGGCAGCTGTTCGTGCAAAGATTGAAGCAGAACGCTTGGCAAAAGAAGAAGAAGAGCGTAAAATTAAAGAGCAAATTGCTAAAGAAAAAGAAGAAGAAGGAGAAAAAATCTAAGGTTGAAAAAATCTTAGATTTTTTCATATTTCCCTAGGCAAATGGGACAGAAAGGAGAAGCAAATGGAAAAAGTAGCTCACGTGATTGTGGATATTCCTTTGATGCAAACGGACAAGCCTTTTTCATATGGTATTCCAAAAGAGTTAGTCTCCCTCGTTCAGCTGGGGTCTCGTGTGCATGTTCCTTTTGGGAAGGGGAATCGTTTGTTGCAAGGCTTTGTTATTGGCTTTGGTCAGGAAGGTTCAAGCCCTCTTAAAATGATTCAGACTGTTTTAGATCCTGAACCGGTCCTAAACCAAGAACAATTAACCCTTGCTGATCAGCTTCGAAAAACAGTTTTTTCTTATAAAATCACGCTCTTAAAAGCAATGATTCCTAATCTTCTCAACTCTAACTATGATAAAGAACTAAGGCCAGAGCCAGGTCTAGAAGAGGCCGCTAGAGACTTTCTTTTTGAAGGAAAACCATCAGTCTTATATTCTACCTTAGACCGCGAGAAGGAAAAAATAGCTCTTAAGGCTATACAAGTTGGGCATATTACTGTTAGTTATTTAGCTAAAGACAAGAAAAATCTAAAAATTGAAAAATATTATCACGTCGACTTAGACGCCTTAAAGGCACATCCCATCTCTAATCGTGCCAAAAAGCGTCAATTATTAAAAGACTATCTGTTAGCCCATCCTAAGGAAGCTAAACTTGCAACGCTTTATCAAGACTTTTCTCGAGATGTGGTGGCTTACTTTGTGGAAAATAATTTAATTCGTATTGATGAACGTCAAATTAATCGCAGTGAGCCATATTTTGACCAAGTCAAACCGTCTTCTTTTTTAACCTTAAATGCACAGCAAGCGTCAGCTGTTACTGATATTGTTGAACAAATTGGAAAACCGAGTAAGCCTTTCTTGATTGAAGGGATTACAGGTTCGGGTAAGACAGAAGTTTATCTTCATATCATTGAAGCGGTTTTAAAACAGGACAAGACAGCCATTGTTTTGGTGCCGGAGATTTCGTTGACTCCTCAAATGACCTCTCGCTTTATTTCTCGTTTCGGAAAGCAAGTGGCTATTATGCATTCAGGCTTATCAGATGGTGAAAAGTTTGACGAGTGGCGTAAGATAAAATCAGGGCAGGCTAAGGTTGTGGTTGGCGCCCGCTCCGCTATTTTCTCCCCATTAGAACGTATTGGTGCGATTATTATCGATGAGGAGCATGAGTCAACTTACAAACAAGAGAGTAACCCACGATACCATGCCAGAGAGGTTGCCTTGCTCAGAGCCAAATACCATCAAGCAGTTGTGGTTATGGGTTCTGCTACGCCAAGTATTGAAAGTCGAGCAAGGGCTAGTAAGGGTGTCTATCATTTTATTCAATTAACGAAAAGAGCCAACCCACTCGCTAAGATTCCAGAGGTAACAATTATTGATTTTCGAGATTACCTTGGCCAGCAAACGGTTAGTAACTTTACCTCTTACTTAATTGATAAGATTAAAGATCGTCTGGCTAAAAAAGAGCAGGTTGTATTGATGTTAAATCGCCGTGGTTACTCTAGTTTTATGATGTGTCGGGACTGTGGCTATGTGGATAAGTGCCCTAATTGTGACATTTCCTTAACCCTTCACATGGATACCAAGAGCATGAATTGCCATTACTGTGGGTTTCAAAAACCTATCCCACGTGCTTGTCCTGAGTGCCGTAGTCATAGCATCCGCTATTATGGAACAGGGACGCAAAAAGCCTTTGACGAATTACAGGAAGTTATTCCAGAAGCTAGGATTTTGCGAATGGATGTGGATACCACACGAAAAAAGGGGAGTCATGAGACTATTTTAGATCGTTTTGGGAAGCATCAGGCAGATATTTTATTAGGCACTCAGATGATTGCCAAAGGGTTGGATTTTCCAAATGTAACGTTGGTTGGGGTACTAAATGCAGATACCTCCTTAAATTTGCCAGATTTTCGAGCGTCAGAAAAAACGTTTCAATTGTTAACACAGGTTGCTGGTCGGGCAGGTCGTGCCTATAAGCCAGGGGAAGTCTTGATTCAAACTTATAATCCAGATCACTATGCTATTCAATTAGCTAAGAAACAAGATTTTGAAGCTTTTTACCGTTATGAAATGGCGATTCGCCGCCAGATGGCATATCCCCCTTATTATTTTACTGTGGGGATTACACTTTCCCATCACACAGAAGAAGATGTGGTCAAAAAAGCTTACCAAGTGATGGGGCTCCTCAAAGAAGGGTTATCAGAAAATATTAGGATACTAGGTCCAACTCCAAAACCCATTGCCCGGACGCATAACCTATACCACTATCAGATTATCTTGAAATACCGCTTTGAAGACAGTTTGGAAGACACGCTCAATCGTCTTCTTGACTGGAGTCAAGAAGCTGACAATCGGAATCTAAAAGTAATTATTGACCATGAACCACAACAGTTTATGTAAACTAGCTACGACTGGCTCATTGGATGAACGTATTATAATGACAAAAAGACAAAAGAGGATATTAATGACAAAACTATTATTTATGGGGACTCCCCAATTTTCAGCCACTGTATTGAAAGGTCTACTGGAAAATCCTAACTATGAGATTTTAGCGGTTGTGACACAGCCAGACCGTGCTGTTGGCAGAAAAAAAGAAATCAAAATGACTCCTGTCAAAGAATTGGCACTTGCCTATGATTTGCCTGTTTATCAACCTAATAAATTATCAGGTTCGCAAGAATTAGCAGAACTCATGACACTTGGGGCTGACGGCATTGTCACAGCAGCTTTTGGACAATTTTTACCGACTAAGCTATTGGATGCCGTTTCGTTCGCTATCAATGTCCATGCTTCCTTGTTGCCGAAGTACCGTGGTGGGGCTCCTATTCACTATGCAATCATGAATGGGGAAAAAGAAGCTGGAGTTACCATCATGGAAATGGTTAAAGAGATGGATGCTGGTGATATGGTGGCTAAAGCAAGTACGCCAATTCTTGAAACCGATAATGTGGGGACTCTATTTGAAAAATTAGCTCTTATCGGCCGTGACCTCTTGTTGGATAGTTTGCCAGGTTACCTTTCTGGCGAGCTAAAACCTATTCCTCAAGACCACAGCCAAGTGACATTTTCACCCAACATCTCACCAGAGCAAGAACAACTCGATTGGACGAAACCTGCTCGGGAGGTCTTTAACCATATTCGGGGGATGAGCCCTTGGCCAGTAGCGCATACCTTTTTAGACGGTCAACGTTTTAAAATTTATGAAGCTCAATTAGCTGAAGGGGAAGGACAACCAGGAGAAATTATTGCCAAAACAAAACATATGTTAGTGGTAGCTGCTGGTCAAGGAGCCCTGTCATTGCTGGTTGTGCAGCCTGCGGGGAAACCTAAAATGGCTATTGCAGATTTCTTAAATGGCCTGGGTAGAAAGCTTGAAGTGGGTGATTTCATTGGCAGATAATTGGAAAATAAGTATTCGAGGAAAAGCACTTCTAACCTTAGAAAATATTTTTGATCAGGGAGCTTATACAAACATAGCGCTTAATCAGCAGCTAAGCAATAAAGCTTTATCTGCTAAGGACAGGGCTCTATTAACTGAGATTGTATATGGTACCGTTTCACGTAAAATTAGCTTGGAATGGTATTTAGCCCATTATGTCAAAGACCGAGATAAATTGGACAAATGGGTTTATTATCTCCTTATGCTCAGTCTTTATCAACTGATTTATTTAGATAAGTTACCAGCGCATGCTATTGTTAACGATGCGGTTGGTATTGCCAAAAATCGTGGCAATAAAAAAGGTGCAGAGAAGTTTGTCAATGCTATTTTACGTCAATTCACCAGCCATCCTCTCCCAGATATGGGAACAATTAAGCGCCGAAATAAGTATTATTCGGTCAAGTATTCACTGCCTGTTTGGTTGGTTAAAAAGTTAGAAGACCAATTTGGTTCTGACAGATCAGTGGCCATCATGGAAAGTTTATTTGTGCGTAGTAAGGCTAGTATTCGCGTGACAGATCCTTTGAAGTTAGAAAATATTGCTGAAGATTTAGATGCCGAGCGTTCCCTTTTATCTGCAACTGGTTTAACCAAAGCGTCAGGTCATTTTGCAGCCAGTGATTATTTTGCTAACGGGGATATCACCATTCAAGATGAAAGTAGTCAGCTCGTGGCTCCTACTTTAAGCATTGACGGTGAAGACATAATTCTTGATGCATGTAGCGCTCCAGGTGGAAAGACCTCTCATATAGCCTCTTACTTAAAAACAGGTAAGGTTATTGCCTTAGATCTCTATGATCATAAACTAGAGTTGGTGAAGGAAAATGCTGATCGCTTAGGAGTTGCTGATAACATTGAGACAAGAAAATTAGATGCCAGAGAGGTTCATCGTCATTTTGAAAAGGATAGCTTTGATAAGATTTTGGTTGATGCTCCTTGCTCAGGAATTGGTTTGATTCGTCGAAAACCCGATATCAAATATAATAAAGAAAGTCAAGATTTCAACGCTCTGCAAGCTATTCAGCTAGAGATATTGTCTAGTGTTTGTCAAACCTTGCGTAAAGGTGGTATAATAACATACAGTACTTGCACTATTTTTGATGAGGAGAATCGTCAAGTCATCGAAGGATTTTTACAAAGTCATCCTAATTTTGAACAAGTAAAACTGAACCATACACAAGCAGATATTGTCAAGGATGGTTATCTTATTATCACACCAGAACAATACCAGACTGATGGCTTCTTTATTGGACAAGTCAGACGAGTCTTGTAGTATTTTAGGAGGAAACTGACTGAGTCAGAAAAAACGTATGAAGATTTCATTAAAAACAGATATTGGGCAAAAACGCTCAAACAATCAAGATTTTATCAACAAGTTTGATAATAAAAAAGGCATCACCCTATTAGTGTTAGCAGACGGTATGGGCGGTCATAGAGCTGGTAATATCGCTAGCGAGATGACAGTTACAGATCTTGGTAGGGAATGGGTTAAAACAGATTTTACAGAATTAAGTGAGATTAGAGATTGGTTGTTGACTACTATTGAGTCAGAAAATCAGCACATTTACGACTTGGGACAATCCGAAGATTTTAAGGGGATGGGAACAACCGTTGAAGCAGTTGCTTTGGTTGAGTCTAGCGCCATTTATGCTCATATCGGTGACTCACGAATTGGTCTTGTTCATGATGGGCATTATACCCTATTGACCAGTGATCATTCTTTAGTGAATGAATTGGTTAAGGCGGGTCAAATCACAGAAGAAGAAGCCGCTAGCCACCCACAAAAAAATATCATCACTCAATCTATCGGTCAAGCTGCTCCAGTAGAACCTGACCTAGGCATCAAAGTTCTAGAAAAAGGTGATTACCTTGTGATTAACAGCGATGGTTTGACCAATATGATTTCCAATGATGAGATTGTCGATATCTTAGGTCGTGAACTCAGCCTTGATGAGAAAAATCAAGAAATGATTAACTTGGCTAACCTAAGAGGGGGTCTAGATAATATCACTATCGCTTTGGTTCACAACGAAAGTGAGGACATGGAATGATTCAGATTGGCAAGTTATTTGCTGGTCGTTATCGCATTCTAAAGTCTATTGGCCGCGGTGGTATGGCGGATGTTTATTTAGCAAATGATCTAATCTTGGATAATGAAGACGTTGCAATCAAGGTCTTACGTACCAATTATCAGACAGATCAGGTAGCGGTTGCCCGTTTCCAGCGGGAAGCGCGTGCCATGGCTGAGTTAAACCATCCTAATATTGTTGCCATCCGGGATATAGGTGAAGAAGACGGACAGCAATTTTTAGTAATGGAATACGTAGATGGCGCTGACTTAAAGAAGTATATTCAAGATCATGCTCCTCTATCCAATAATGAAGTGGTCAGAATCATGGAAGAGGTGCTTTCTGCCATGACATTAGCTCACCAGAAAGGGATTGTTCATAGAGATTTAAAACCTCAAAACATTCTCTTAACTAAAAATGGTGTGGTTAAGGTAACTGACTTTGGGATTGCCGTTGCTTTTGCGGAAACGAGTTTGACTCAAACCAACTCTATGTTGGGAAGCGTCCATTACCTATCGCCTGAGCAGGCTCGCGGCTCAAAAGCGACCATTCAAAGTGATATTTATGCGATGGGAATTATGCTCTTTGAAATGTTGACAGGACATATCCCTTATGATGGCGATAGTGCTGTTACCATTGCTTTGCAACATTTCCAAAAGCCTCTTCCGTCTATTATTGACGAAAACCACAATGTACCGCAAGCTTTAGAGAATGTGGTTATCCGAGCAACAGCTAAGAAATTAAGCGATCGTTACGGATCAACCTTTGAAATGAGTCGTGATCTGATGACGGCTCTCAGTTACAACCGGAGTCGTGAACGGAAAGTTATTTTTGATGATGTGGAAAGCACAAAACCTCTCCCTAAAGTAACACCGGCACCAGTAACGACGCCAAAAGTAGCTCCAACTCCTGTTACGTCCACAACTGAAAGTCGTTTAGAACACACTAATCAGATGGATACGCTCCAGAAACCACAAAAAAAGAAGCGAAATGGTCGTTTCTTGGGTACTTTGTTAAAAATCCTCTTTTCTCTTTTTATTGTAGGCGTGGCTCTCTTCACTTACTTGGTGCTAACAAAACCTACCTCAGTAAAAGTTCCTAACGTGACAGGTGTCAGTCTTAAAGTTGCAAAGCAGGAACTGCAAGATTTAGGCTTGAAAGTTGGTAAGGTGAGACAGATTGAAAGTGATACTGTTGCGGAAGGGAATGTTGTCCGAACGGATCCACCAACGGGAACAGCCAAGCGCAAGGGTTCAGCTATCACAGTTTACTTGTCAATTGGTAATAAAGGGTTTGAGATGGAAAACTACAAAGGGATTGATTATCAAGAAGCCATGGCTAGCTTGATGGAAACTTACGGTGTTCCTAAATCGAAGATTAAGATTGAACGAATCGTGACCAATGAATACACGGAAAATACTGTTATTAGCCAATCTCCGAGTGCAGGGGATAAATTTAATCCTAATGGGAAATCTAAAATTACTCTTAGTGTTGCCGTGAGTGACACAGTCATTATGC
The DNA here is from genome assembly GCF_900459225.1 of Streptococcus dysgalactiae subsp. dysgalactiae. Taxonomy (NCBI): domain Bacteria; kingdom Bacillati; phylum Bacillota; class Bacilli; order Lactobacillales; family Streptococcaceae; genus Streptococcus; species Streptococcus dysgalactiae. The sequence continues at coordinate 1,682,284 of NZ_UHFH01000003.1, read as the reverse complement.
CTATGGTAACAGAATATACCTATGCTGATGCAGTAAATACTTTGACAGCATTAGGTATTGAAGCTTCAAGGATTAAAGCTTATGCTCCAAGCTCAAGTTCAGCAACAGGTTTTGTTCAGGTTAATTCTCCAAGTTCAAAAGCTATTGTCAGTGGTCAAACCCCTTATTACGGTACCACATTGAGCCTCTCTGAAAAAGGTGAGATAAGCCTTTACCTTTACCCAGAAGAAACGCATTCTTCAAGTAGTTCAACCAGTTCTGAGGCAAGTTCTAGCAGTTCCTCAACAAATGATGGAACGGGAACAAGTAGTAATACTGAATTAAGCCCATCGGAATCAACTGGTCAAACTCCTTAAAAACGAAAGAATAGTTAGTTTCATGCTACAATAGCATTAACTGGCTATTCTTTTTTTTTGAGTTACCGTGTAAAGGTGCATTTTCAGTTCTTTTTTGATAAAATACAAGGAAATGAGAGGGGTCTAATGAAAAAATTTCAATTCTTTTTACTTGTTGAATGCTTGCTCTTAGCAATGGGAATTATGACCATTTTGGACAACGATTTATCAAGTTTTATTCTAATTTTAGTATTGATTCTATTGGCTTTACGTTTCTACAATCAAGATAGCCGCAATAATTTTCTTTTAACAGTGAGTTTATTGCTTCTTTTCTTAATTTTTATGCTCAATCCCTATATTATCTTGGCTGTTTTACTGGGGATTATTTACGTTTTTATTAATCATTTTTCTCAGGTTAAAAAGAAAAATCGCTTTGCCTTGATTCGTTTTAAGGAAAAAAAGATTGATGTGGACAACACCAAGCATCAGTGGATTGGCGCAGCTAACTATGAAAGTGATTATTATTCCTTTGATGATATTAACATTATTCGCATCTCAGGCAACGACATTATTGACTTAACCAATGTTATTGTAACAGGTATGGATAATATTATCGTGATTCGCAAGATTTTTGGAAATACCAAAATTTTAGTTCCAATTGATGTAGCTGTTACCTTGGATGTTAGCTCAATATATGGCAGTGTTGATTTTTTTGAGTGTCAGCAATATGATCTTCGTAATGAGTCCATCAAACTAAGAGAAGCAGAGAGTCAGCAACTGAAGAAGGTAAAGATTGTGGTCACCACGATTGCAGGAAACGTTGAGGTGGATAGACGATGAAAAAACGTTACTATGCACTTGTTTGGCTCTATTCTACCATCACTATCCTATCCATCGTTTTTGTGGTTATGGACAACTTAGGCATCACGTTCGCTTACCTCCGCAGTCACCTGTGGCAGGTTGAACGGCTAGGGTTTTCCATTTTGTTATTAATTGTTTCAGTGACCCTCTTATTGCTCTTGTTATGGATTATTTTAGACGATAATAGCAAACGCACGATTAATCAAAATTTGAAACGCATTCTCAATAATCAGCGCATTCATTTAGAGGAAACTTCTGAAATTAACACCAATTTAATCAGGCTTTCTGAGAAGATGTCTCATATGACAAGTAACATGCAAAAAAAGGAAAGTGCTTATATTATTGATAGCCAAGAAATTGTTCAGCAGGAACGCAAGCGGATTGCTAGGGATTTACATGATACGGTTAGTCAAGAATTATTTGCCTCTTCGCTGATTCTATCGGGTGTTTCCATGAGTTTAGAGCAACTGGATAAGGAACAACTGCAAACTCAGCTGATAACTGTCGAAGCCATGTTGCAAAATGCTCAAAATGATTTACGGATTTTACTCTTGCATCTAAGACCCACAGAATTAGCCAATCGCACCCTATCTGAGGGCCTCCATATGATTCTCAAAGAATTAACTGATAAAAGCGACATTGAAGTCATCTACAAAGAAAATATCGGCCAATTATCGAGGGCGATGGAAGATAATCTTTTTCGAATTGCGCAAGAATTTATCAGCAATACTTTAAAACATGCCAAGGCAAGTCGTATAGAAGTTTACCTTAATCAGACACCAAGTGAGTTGCAACTGAAGATGCTTGACAACGGAATTGGATTTGATATGGATGAGGTAAGAGATTTAAGCTATGGCTTAAAAAATATTGAGGATCGGGTAGATGATTTAGCAGGAACGATGCATTTAATTAGCCAAAAAGGCAAAGGAGTATCTATGGATATTCGATTACCAATAGTGACGGGAGATAACGATGAATAATATAAGAGTGATACTAGTGGATGATCACGAAATGGTCCGTATGGGACTTAAAAGTTTTTTGAATTTACAACCAGATATCGACGTTATTGGCGAAGCTTCTAATGGACGTGAGGGAGTTGAGTTGGCCTTAGCCTTAAAACCAGATGTGCTGGTTATGGATTTGGTGATGCCAGAACTAGGTGGTGTTGAGGCGACTTTGAAAATCCTCGATAAGTGGAAAGATGCCAAAATATTGGTCTTGACCTCTTATTTAGATAATGAGAAAATTTACCCTGTCATTGATGCTGGTGCTAAAGGTTACATGTTAAAGACTTCTAGTGCAGCCGAAATTTTAAATGCTATTCGGAAAGTTTCAAAAGGTGAATTGGCCATTGAAACAGAGGTAGACAAAAAAATTAAAGCGCATGATCAACACCCTGATTTGCATGAAGAACTAACCGCGCGCGAGTATGATATTTTATATCTTTTAGCTAAAGGGTATGATAATCAAACTATAGCGGATGAACTTTTCATCTCCTTGAAAACCGTTAAAACGCATGTATCTAATATTCTTGCTAAGCTAGAAGTTGATGACCGAACTCAAGCTGTTGTATACGCTTTCCGACACCATTTAGTCCCCCAAGATGATAATTAGTGCTATAATATAGGGGATAGCAAATTGGAGGAATGTATGGACGCAAAATTAAAATACAAAGCTAAAAAAATCAAGATGGTGTTCTTTGATATCGATGACACCTTGAGGGTTAAAGATACGGGCTATATGCCTGAATCGATTCAAAGAGTATTTAAGGCTTTGAAGGCTAAAGGGATCTTGGTTGGTATTGCTTCAGGTCGCGCTCGTTATGGTGTTCCACAAGAAGTTCAAGATTTACATGCTGACTATTGCGTCAAATTAAATGGTGCTTATGTCAAAGATGATGATAAAACTATTATTTTCCAAGCGCCTATTCCAGCGGATATCGTTGTGGCTTATAAAAAATGGGCAGATGAGATGGGGATTTACTATGGAATGGCAGGGCGTCATGAAGCAGTGTTATCCACTCGAAATGAAATGATTAGCAATGCCATTGATAACGTTTATGCTCAACTAGAAGTTTGCCCAGATTACAACGAACAGCATGATGTTTACCAAATGTGGACCTTCGAGGACAAGGGAGATGGCTTGCAGTTGCCTGCTGAGTTAGCTGAACATCTTAGGTTGGTCAGATGGCATGATAACTCATCGGATGTGGTCTTGAAAGGTACTTCAAAAGCGCTAGGTGTTTCAAAGATAGTTGACCATTTAGGGTTAAAACCTGAAAACGTTTTGGTGTTTGGAGATGAACTCAATGACTTAGAGTTATTTGACTATGCTGGTATCAGTATTGCAATGGGAGTATCACATCCATTACTGCAAGAAAAAGCAGATTTTATCACAAAAAAAGTTGAAGAAGATGGCATTTTATATGCCTTGGAGGAATTAGGATTGATTGACAAAGAATTACAGTTTCCACAATTGGATTTGGCCAACCATAAAGGACCAAAAGCAATCATTAAAACAAACCATGGCGATATGACCCTGGTCTTGTTCCCAGATCATGCTCCTAAAACAGTAGCCAATTTCTTAGGTTTGGCTAAAGAAGGGTACTATGATGGGATTATCTTCCACCGTATTATTCCTGAATTTATGATTCAAGGTGGCGATCCAACTGGAACAGGAATGGGTGGACAATCCATCTATGGTGAAAGTTTTGAAGATGAATTTTCGGATGAACTCTATAATCTCCGTGGTGCTTTGTCAATGGCTAATGCGGGACCAAATACTAATGGCAGTCAGTTCTTTATTGTTCAAAATAGTAAGATCCCTTATGCCAAAAAAGAACTGGAACGTGGTGGTTGGCCGGCTCCAATTGCAGCTGCTTACGCTGAAAATGGTGGAACTCCTCACCTTGATCGTCGTCATACGGTTTTTGGTCAGCTTGCGGACGAAACTTCATTCCAAGTTTTGGATCGTATTGCTAACGTTGAAACTGGTCCGCAAGACAAACCTAAAGAAGATATTATCATTGAAACAATCGAGGTATTTGACTAATGAAAATTGGCGACAAACTGCATGGCACCATCACTGGGATTAAACCATACGGAGCCTTTGTTGCCCTTGAAAATGGGACAACAGGTCTCATTCATATTTCAGAAATAAAGACAGGTTTCATTGATAATATCAATCAGTTATTGGCAATCGGGGATAAGGTACTGGTTCAGGTTGTTGATGTGGATGAATTTACCCACAAGGCAAGCCTATCTCTCAGAACGCTTGAAGAAGATAAACACCATATTGTTCATCGTCATCGCTTTTCCAATAGTCGGCACAAGATTGGCTTTAAGCCACTTGAAGAGCAATTACCGCAGTGGATTAAAGAAAGCTTGCAGTTTCTAAAAAAAGAGCATTAAAAAGAGTCTGGAACGATTACGTTCCAGACTCTTTTTCGTTACTCTTACAATCAGAAGTTTACGGTCAGGGTTCTCTTTCCAAGAAGATAAAATTCTTACTTGGATAGTTGCTATCTCTGGAAAAATGGAAGAGCAACTATCCAAGTATTGTTACGGCATCGATGGTTTATTATAAAGTTCAGTTGATAAATAGCGTTCGCCATTATCAGGTAAAATGGTCAAGACCTGTTTCCCTTTTCCTAATTGTTTAGCGACTTCAATAGCAGCATAAAGAGCAGCACCAGAAGAAATACCCACTAAAAACCCTTCCTTAGCACCAGTTAATCGAGCAGTTGCTAGAGCATCTTTTGACTTAACGCGAATAATCTGATCATAGGCTTCGATATCTAAGGTATTGGGGATAAACCCTGCTGAAATGCCTTGGATTTTATGTGGGCCAGGTTCTTGACCAGATAGGACAGCAGACTCCTCAGCTTCAACAGCATAGATAGCAGTAGTAGGGCTCGCCATTTTTAGAGTATGTGAAACGCCAGAAACAGTTCCACCAGTACCAACACCAGCAACAAAGGCATCTATTTTGGTTTCACCAAAAGCTTCTAAGATCTCTTGGCCTGTTGTTTTCTCATGAACAGCTGGGTTAGCAGGATTATTGAATTGCATAGGCATCCAAGCCCCTAATTCTGTCGCTAAAGTTTCAGCTTTAGCAATAGCACCTTTCATTCCCTCTGTTCCAGGTGTTAGCATGAGTGCTGCCCCATAAGCTTGGATAATCTGACGTCTTTCCACACTCATGGTCTCAGGCATGACAATAATAACATGATATCCTTTAGCAGCCCCCACCCAAGCAAGACCAATCCCTGTGTTTCCGCTTGTTGGCTCAATAATGGTATCTCCTGGTTGAATCCTTCCTTCAGCTTCAGCCGCCTCAATCATCGCTAAAGCAATGCGATCTTTAACTGAAGAACCTGGGTTAAAGGATTCTAGTTTGACATAAACATCGGCTGCGTCTTCAGGCACCAAGTGGTTAAGTTTCACAATAGGTGTTTGTCCAACTAATTCAGTTATATTATGGTAAATGGCTGTCATAGAATTTCCTCATTTCTCTATCATCATAGTCTAGTTTAAGTATAAGAGGATACTAGTTCAAAGTAAAATACAGATTTACTATCACTCTGATAATAAAGTCCTATCATTCTTTCATGATAGGAACTTCAATAATCTTTGGGTCAATTATTGTGAACTGAACCTTACCGTGATAATAATCTGTCAAGATAGCTAGGATTTCTTCTTCGCGTTCCGGATCAAAATAGATAGCGGTTGTGATGGTGTCTGAAAACAAGGTCTCAGTCTCCATTAAAGCTACTTGTTCGAGAAATTGAGCATAGGTTTGGTATTGGGGATAAGTCAAGGTTACCTTAAGCCCGGCTTGTTTCTTGACGTCAACAATTCCAAGTTCTTTAATAGCAGCAGCAGTAACGCCGGAATAAGCTCGAATCAGTCCTCCTGTTCCTAATTTGATACCACCAAAATAACGAGTGACAACAACAACTAAATTGGTTAGACCTTGCTTTTCTAAAACGGAAAGTATTGGTATACCGGCCGTGCCAGAAGGTTCGCCATCATCACTAGAACGTTTGATTTGACTCTTATCACCAATAATCATAGCAGAGCAAGAATGATTAGCCTTGTAATGTTCTTTCTTGATTGCTGTAATAAAGGCTTTGCCTTCTTCTTCCGTAGTGATACGTTTTATCTGACAAATAAAGCGAGATTTTTTGATCTCTTCTTCAAAAAGACCATTGTCTTTGATTGTTTTGTAGTTTTCCATAAGAAAATTTTACAAGAAAAGGTCAAAATTAGCAAAGAAAGTCGAATAATAAAGTATGGAAGGTATTGAAAACAGTTACGGTCGTTTATTTTTAAAACATCAATTGCCAAAAGAAGTAAATCATCTGGCAAAGACCTTGGAAAGTATAGTAATCATAAAAGGTAAAGTCACTTGTCAACGCTGTCATTATCAGATAACCGCAGAAGCGAGATTACCAAGCGGCACTTACTACTGTCGCTTCTGTCTCGTTTTTGGCCGAAATCAAGCTGATAGGCCTCTTTATTATATACCTCCACATCCTTTTCCTATAGCCAATTATCTTCAATGGAAGGGGATATTAACACCCTACCAAGAAAGTATTTCAAACCAATTAGTCAAGAATGTTCATGCTAAAAAACCTACTTTAGTGCATGCTGTTACCGGAGCCGGCAAGACAGAGATGATTTATGGTGCCATAGCAGCAGTTGTTAATGCTGGAGGTTGGGTTTGTTTAGCTAGCCCAAGGGTCGATGTTTGTATAGAACTTGCTAATCGCTTAAAAGCTGCTTTTTCTTGCCGAGTTACTCTTTTACACGCTGACTCAGAAGCTTATCAAAGAAGTCCTATTATAGTAGCTACTACCCATCAATTACTGACCTTTTATAAGGCTTTTGATCTTTTAATCATTGATGAAGTTGATGCTTTTCCTTTTGTCAATAATCATCAACTACAATATGCATCGCAGCAAGCCGCTAAAGAAGGCGCTAGTAGTATCGTATTGACCGCGACATCGACCAAAGAACTGGAAGAGCAGGTCAAAAGTGGGGAATTAGAGAAGTTGACATTAGCTAGACGATTTCATGATAATCCTTTGATTCTTCCGAAATTTATCAGGAGTTTTGGCCTATTAAAAAAAATTCACTGTCAAAAACTTCCTCGAGCTCTTGTTAAATCTATCAGTCAACAAAGGAAAACAGGATGTCCACTGCTAATTTTTCTTCCTATTATTGCCATGGCAGAATTAGTTACTGAATTATTAAAGTTAGCTTTTCCAGAGGAGCAAATTGCCTGTGTCTCTAGCCAATCAGCTGACAGAGTTAAAGACATTGATGACTTTCGTCAAGGAAAGAAAGGCATTTTGGTGACCACCACAATATTGGAAAGGGGTGTTACTTTCCCAGGTGTGGATGTCTTTGTGCTTATGGCACAGCATCGAGGATACAGTTCTCAAAGCTTGGTTCAAATCGCAGGTCGTGTCGGGAGATCTATCGAAAGGCCAACAGGAAAGGTGTATTTCTTTCACGATGGGATTAGCCAAGCAATGCGCAATGCAAGAAAAGAAATTAAAGAAATGAATCAGAAAGGTTATTCGAATGATATGCCTCCTATGTCAACAATTTAGTCCATTACCCTTGCGAATAACGGATATTCTCTTTTTGAAACCTCAAACAACAACTCTCTGTCAGGAGTGTCAACAAGGGTTTCAAAAGGTAAGCTTCACGAGTTGCCAAACCTGTAACGCTCCTTTCCAAAGCTCTCCATGTTCTGATTGTTTAGAATGGAAAGTCAAAGGATACGAGGTTAATCATAGAAGTTTATATCAGTATAACGCTGCTATGAAAGCTTATTTTAGCCAATATAAGTTTCAAGGAGACTACTTGCTAAGACATGTCTTTGCTCAAGAATTAGCCCAAGTTATTAAAAAAGACTATCCAGATTTTACTCCTGTTCCAGTTCCTATCAGCAAGGAGCGTTATGAAGAACGTCATTTCAATCAAGTGACTGCTATACTTGAAGCAGGGAATATTAACTATTGCATGCTTTTTAAAAGAATGGATACTAGCCGTCAGTCTTCTAAAACTAAAAATGAAAGATTATTATCCAAAGATGCCTATCGTCTCTCCACTTTCTCTGAATTACCAGCAAAAATCCTCGTTATTGATGATATTTACACTACCGGTAACACCATTATCGCTTTGAAAAAACTATTAATGCATGTTGGAAATAGTGACATCAAAAGTTTGTCAATCGCACGTTAAAACTTGCAAATTTTCATGAAAGCGGTATAATAGTATTAAAGATAAAGAAAGCGCTTCAAGCGCGAGAAAGAGGTATCCTATGATTAAGTTCAGTATTCGTGGAGAAAATATCGAAGTGACAGAAGCTATTCGCGATTATGTAGAATCAAAGCTTACTAAAATCGAAAAGTACTTTAATGAAGAGCAAGAAATAGATGCGCGTGTTAATTTGAAAGTTTATCGTGAGAAATCTTCAAAAGTAGAGGTTACTATCCCACTTGGTTCAGTAACACTTCGTGCAGAAGATGTATCACAAGATATGTATGGTTCAATCGATTTAGTCGTTGATAAGATTGAACGTCAAATCAGAAAAAATAAAACTAAAATTGCAAAAAAACATCGTGAAAAAGTTCCAACTGGTCAAGTCTTCACAACAGAATTTGAAGCAGAGCAAGTAGATGAAACACCAGAAGTAAAAGTGGTTCGCACTAAAAATCTCACATTAAAACCAATGGATGTTGAAGAAGCGCGTTTACAAATGGAATTATTAGGGCATGATTTCTTTATCTATACTGATGCCGAAGATGGTGAAACTAACATTCTTTACCGTCGTGAAGATGGTGATTTAGGATTAATTGAAGCCAAATAAAGCTTAGCAAATTTCAAGTCCAAGTTAGCTACTTTGCCAAAATTCTCTGGGCGATTTGTAACCTAGTATTTTCTTTGGATAGTTATTTATCCAATTTTCAATGCATGCGACTTGTTGCTGGGTCGCATTTTTACTTCCCTTAGGCCACCAACGGGGTATCAGCATTAGTCCCACGTTTCCACGATGCATAAGGATAAGCATAGTAAATGTGCTCGGGATTAAAAACTTCAGCTAATGGACTGAATTCATCCCCGTTGTCTGCTTTGATAGAGTTAATCTGACACTCTTTAAGAATAGCTTTTAGCGCTTGGTTCACAGAAGAATCCGACTTATCAAGAATGAGGCGAATGAGTTGATAGCGACTCTTTGTGTCGGTTAGTGTCAGTAAGACACTCATTTTTAGCTCGTGGCTGAATAACAGTATCAATCTCAAAGTCTCCAAAATGCTCACGCTTATTAATGCTCTCTGATCGCACCTCGATAGATTTTCCAGCAGGCTTAATTTCCCATGAAGAATTAAGTAATAGATGGTTGCAATAGGGACCTTAATCCCTTTTGTTTTGACTATTATTTCAGGAGAGTATCTGTGTATGATGTAGTGAGTTATCTTTTCTTTGAGTCCCTTGGTTAGGGAGACCTTTTTAACAGAACGTTTGCGATTGTTTTGATAAGCTTCTTGAGCGAAATCAGCTGAGTAGAGTACTTCAAATTTCCCTTTACACACTTGTTATCTCACTTGTCCACGTTTAACTTCATTGATAATGGTTTGAGGAGCTTTAGCCAATCTTCCAGCAATGTCACGATTTGAATAGTCTTCGTGGAACTAACGTTCAATGTTTCTGCGATCAGCTAGTGTCAATTGTTTCCCTTTGGGTGTATAATAGTTTTGCATCTTGGAGCCTTTCTAATTGTTGTTGTGATAAACTACAATTATATCTCTCTGGGATGTTTTTTTCATACTCTCAACTGGTTAACTTCATTTTAGAACTTTTATATATTTATAAGTTGAATTATTCTAATATTTTTTGTCCAAAACTCTTGACATTTTGTTAGTATAACGATGAAATAATGTCAAATGTTCTTGACAAAAGGAGAGAAAATATGGAATATATCTTAGTTATTATCATAAACTTATTGATTTTGTTAATGTGTTATCTATATTATAAATTTATTTTGAAGATGGCTGGCGAAAAATCTAAAGATGAAATGTACAGGTATTTTTATGGTAACGCTTTTAAAAAAATTGGCATTATTTTAACTACTATTTCTGGTATTTCACTATTTATTAATATTTTCATTATGAATACTTATTATGGAAATATTTCCAAAGATGTTTTAGCCATTCGTATTCAATCAGATTATAAGTACTTGCTAATTGCTACGCTATTTTATATCTATTATTTAATTAAGCTAAAACTACAAATTAGGAAAAATAATAGAGAAGATTAATTATATGGACAATAAAATTAAGAAACTCAGAAAAGAAAAAAAGATTACTCAAGACGGACTTGCTAAAAAATGTGGCGTTTCAAGACAAACAATCAATATGATTGAAAATAACAAATACGATCCTACTTTAAAATTAGCTTTAGCTTTGGGTAGAGTTTTACAAGAACCGATTGAAAGTTTATTTATTGAATAGAAAGGTTGTGAGATGCTACTTACTACAACTAATGTCTCGAAGAAATATTCAAATAAAACTATTATTAAAAATATAAATCTACAGATTTCAGAAGGTGATATCATTGGACTAGTTGGAAGGAATGGCTCAGGTAAATCAACTTTATTAACAATTTTGTCTCAATTACCAATAAAGCATACTGGAGATGTTACTTATCACAAAAATTTCAACAAGGACTCTATTTCAAGTCTAATTGATACACCGGATTTTTTTTCATATTTGAGTGGTCTAGATAATTTACTTTATTTTGGAAAATTAAAGAAGCTTAAGAATAACAAATTAAAATGCATAGAGTTACTTAAAGAGGTTGATTTATACCATGCTAGAAATCAAAAATTTGGTGACTATTCCTTAGGCATGAAACAATGATTAGGAATTGCATTAGCTCTTATGAATAACCCAAAATTTTTAATTCTTGATGAACCTTTTAATGGCATTGATCCTGAAGGTGTTGTTGATTTAAGAAATTCGATACTAAGGTTGAATCAAGCTGAGGGATTAACAATTATCATCAGTAGTCATATTCTTTCAGACTTATATAAAATCTGTAATCGATTTTTGTTTCTAAATAAACAGACAATAATTGCTGATATTTTTAAGGATGAATTAAAAAATAATATCAGCTCAACTGAATCAATTGAAGATTTCTATCTTTCAATAATTAAGTAGGGGGACAAGAATGACATATATTAAAGCTGAACTTTTTCGATTTTCTAAAATAAGAGGTTTAAAAAATTTTTTAATTGCAATATTTCTTCTTATCCTTGCTGGCAATGGATATTTTATATTATTAAATCCTTTACAAGATAAACCATTTATTTTAGAAGACTTATTTTATGGATTTTTTATGCTTTCAATGATGGGTTTGTATCTAATATTTCCACTCATTACTTCAACCTATTCTTCAAAAACTAATTATATAAATCAACAGCTTACTTTAACAAAACTAAGCTCAATTAGAATTTATTTTATTGATAGTTTCAATGAATATTTAAGAATATCATTTTATCAACTAGTTTTTTCATCCTAATAAACTATGTTTTAGCGTTAATATTTTTACAACTTCGTTATTTTAGTAGAATCATAGAAGTATTTACTTATCTCTTTCCGATGAGTTTAGTATCCTATTTTTATAAAAGTAATATAGATTTGAAGTCTTATTCCATTATTTCATTAGCTATTTTGGTACTAACGCTAATGATTTGAAAAGGCAACTTGAAAAGGCAACACTTTTCTGTACAACATTTATAAAGTGTTTTCTAGGCAATTAATCTTTTAGTCATTGGTGTTTGGTAGTTGAGACTACCATGAATGCGGTGGTAATTCCACCAATGAACATAGTCTTTAGTCTTAAGAGCTAGTTCTTCCAGCGATTGAAAGGTTTCTTGATAAACAAATTCAATTTTGAAAGCACGATACGTACTTTCAGCTACGGCATTGTCATAAGGACAACCAGCCTGACTAAGCGAACGTGTGATTCCAAAGGCTTCCAATATTTCATCAATTAACTGATTATCAAACTCTTTGCCACGATCTGAATGGAACATCTTGACTTTGGTCAGGGCGTAAGGGATGCTTTGAATGGCTTGCTTAACGAGTTTAGCGGTCTTGTGCCAACCAAGAGACAGGCCGATGATGTCACGGTTGTATAGGTCAATAATAAGGCAAACATAAGCCCAACGATTGCCTACACGAACATAGGTTAAGTCAGTGACTAAGGCTTGTAGTGGTCTTTCTTGCTTAAATTGCCTGTCTAAATGGTTGGGAATAGGGGCTTCATTCTTGCCTCTGGAATGTGGTTTGAAGGTGGCTTTCTGATAAACAGAAACCAAATTGAGTCGCTTCATAATGCGTCGAATCCGACGACGTGAAAGTGTGATACCTTCGTTATTCAAGCATATTTTGATTTTTCTGGATCCGTATCTGGCCTTACTTTCGAGAAAAATAGCTTTGATATTTTCTTCAAGTTCCGCTTCAGATACTGGCTCTACAGCTTTGTAATAATAGCTAGAACGAGGAATGTTCAACCAACGACACATGGCTGAAATGCTATAGTTATCCTTATTAGCAGTGATTATTTCCCTTTTTGTGCCATAATCACCGCCGCTTGCTTTAGGATATCTAATTGCATTTCGAGTTCTTTATTGCGTTTCCTGAGTTCAATCAGCTCCCGCTGTTCATCTGTCAGATTATCAACAGACTTGAATGAACCTGTTGTTTTGGCTTGTCTAACCCACTTATCGAAGGTGGAAGGGGTTAGCTCATATTCCTTGATGAGACTGCTACGCTTTCTACCAGCATTGTAAAGATCAACAATTTGTTGCTTAAAATCATCGGTGAAGTGGCGACGTATTTTTCTAGACATATCGGTTCTCCTATTTTCTTTAGTGTAGAACACTTTATAAATTCTGTCTAGTTTAGTGTAACCTATTCAATTACTACCCTTGTTATTAATGTAAAAGAAAAAAATGAATTCAACTAGGATCAATAAATTGATGAGGTAAAACGCTAAATGTGATACTTAGCTATATACAAGAAATTATAATTCAAGTAATCTGTGGATAATAAGACAAATAAAAGAACCCTCTGTGTGAGGGGTTGAATAATTCATTTAATAAGCTCTGAGAACTGATTTTCAATAAACTTTTTCGTTTTAGATGTTAAGTAATATTCTTGTTTTCTTACCATTCAAATCAAAATAATATTGACTTAATTTGACAATGGGATTATATGTAATTTAAGCAAATATCAAGTAAAAGAAGCACCTTGCAAGGTGCTTCTTTTAAGATAGTGCGCAGACTGCTTGATTGACTAGTTTTCTCGATTATCTGTGTGACATAATCAATTGCCATCTTTATTTGATGATGCAATGCTAAATCGCTACAAGGAATTCACAATAAGGGTCTTTATTGAAGTATTAGACGTTTCGGGTTGTTATTCAAACAAAAAGACGTTTGTAATGGCTTATTTAGGTAAGACATTGTTAATGAGGTTATCTTACCTTGCCTGAATCAGACTGTATTTATGCTATAGAAAGAAGAGGTTTAGGTGGTGATGTGCTTAGTTCGAGAGCTCCACTCAGACATAATGCATATCATGTTCAAAGCTTGATAGTTCGATTTTCCTCGATTAAATAGCAATAATCACAAAGTTTTTCTAGCATTATAAAGTCGTGACTAATAATAATGAGGCCTAAATTTCTATTCTTTACAATTTTTAAGAGACTGTTCCATACCCTAGCTTGCGCAATACTATCCAGCATAGTGGTCATTTCATCTGCAATAAGGTACTGTGTACCTGGATGTAGTGAACGGACAATAGAAAAGCGCTGTAGTTCTCCTCCAGAGAGTTCATTAGGTAGACGATTTAGCCATTTTTCTTGAATACCAAAAGCATTAAGTAAATCTTGACTTGGACAATAGGCTTCTTCCAAACTCTTTTTCATAGGCCATAAAGGATTCATTGTCTTTTCAGGGTGTTGTTGAATAAGCTGTACAGGTTTAAAAGTATTTTTGGGTAAAGGATGACCGTCTACCAATACGTCACCAGACTGAGAACGTAAAAAACCTGCAAGTACTTTAGATAAAGTAGTTTTTCCACAACCACTTTTTCCGAATATACCTAAAATTTGGCCAGGTTTTACCTCTAAATCAATCTCTTTAAAGACCCACTGGTCTTTCTTGCGATAAAAACCGAGATTTTTAACTTCTAAGGTCATGAGAGATTCCTTTCAAAAATTGTTGCTGAGGGAGTGAGCGCCATAGATTCCTAGCAAATTCTGTTTGTAATTGATCGCCATTTTCACTAAAAAAGCTAGCAGGGGCAGTTTCAATGACTTTTCCCTTCTTAAAAACAGCAATACGATCAGCGATTTGACTGGCTGCTATAATATCATGGGTGATAAAGATAACGCTTATACCATGATTTGCAAAAGATCGTAGTTGTTCTAAAACCATTTGTTGAGCATCAGGATGTAATCCGGGAGTTGGTTCATCAGCGATAATCAAAGAAAGTGTATCGCTAATACACGTCGTAAATAAAACACGCCGCAACATTCCGCCAGAAAGTTGGAAGGGATATAAGTCGCCATCGCTTTCTTTTAACCCAAATTGTTGAAATAGTTTCTCTTGAGTCATTTTGGCATTTTTCGAGATCCCTAAACGGACTTGATGTTTGACTTTCATCGATGGATCTAGATAGTTAACCGATTGTGGAATTAACGTAATAGCTTTTCCGCGTAACTGCTTGATTCGTCTAGAGGTCAATAGTTGATCGTTGTAAAACATGTCTCCTGAGATAGTTGCATTTTTAGGGAGAATATCCATAATAGCGTGTGCTAATAGACTCTTTCCTGAGCCACTGGCACCAATAATGGCTAATAGTTCACCTTTTTTCACTTCTAAGTTTAATGATCGTATGGGAGTTGATTGAAGTGGTTTCAAAAATCGTCCATACTGGGTAAAAGTGATAGAGAGGTCCTTGATGCTTAATAATGTTTCTGTCATATAATTACCTCCTAAGAACAATCGGTTTGAGGGTAAAATAGTTTTTTTAAAGTTTCTCCGATAGTATCAAATGCATGGACAATTACAATGAGATAAAGTCCTGGAAAGATGACTAGCCACCAATTTCCAAGAGAGATATGTTTAGCTGCCTCTGATAGGATAATGCCAACAGAGGGTTGCTCAGCTGAAAGTCCAAAACCTAAGAAAGTCATTGATGCTTCATGTAGTATGACATGAGGGAATAAGAGAATGAATCCAATAAAGATTTGGGAGGCAATTAAAGGTAAGATGTGATGTTTCACAATATAATAGGATGACTTTCCCATACTTTTAGATATCTGGATGAATTCTTGATTTTTTAAATGATACACCTCGTTACGAACAAGTCTCGCTAATGAAGGCCAATGTGTTACAGCTGTTGCAATGATCACACCTCTAGCTCCTTTTCCAACCACAAAAGAAATAAGAATCATAAAAATCAAATGAGGCATACCAATAAAAAGGTCTATTAACCATGCTATTATTTTATCGACAATATTGTTTCCTAAACCAGCGAGAATGCCAAAAAATGTTGCAATAAAAACTCCTATGAGCGCTCCTAATAAACCAACCTGTAAAGAAAAAGATAAGCCTTTAATCGTTCTAAGAAACATATCTCTACCTAAACTATCTGTCCCAAAAAGATGATTTAATGAGGGGGAGAGGTTCCGAAAAGCAGCATTAGTCTGCAAAGGGATCCTAAAAAAGTAAATGTTTAAGATTAAAATACTAAGAATGAGAGAAATGGCTATACCTAATTGTAAAAAAATCAGAGTTCTATGTTTCACTGTTATACTTTTCTCCTTAACTGTGGGTTGATGATACTATTTAAAATATCTGCAATAAGATTGCCAGAAAAAACAAATAATGTCCCTATCATAACAATGGCAAGGAGGAGAGGAGTATCACTTTTGAGTCCTGCTTCAGTGAGTGTTGAACCTAGTCCGGGATATGAGAACACTTGCTCAGCTAGTACAGATCCTCCAAATAATTCACCAAAGTATGAAAAATGTAATGTAATAGCTGGTACAATAGCATTTCTAAGACAATGATTTTTAAAAATTTGCCACTCTGTTTCTCCGCGTGCTCTGGCAAATAAAACATACTCACTAGACAGTACAGATAACATCTTGGCTCTAGTATGAAGGGTTACATTCGCAATTCCTAGAATACTTAACGTAAAAACAGGTAAAATAAGATGTTTTATACGATCAGCTAGAGTAATATCTTGACTTAAAGTGCCTATAGGGGAAGAAATACCAATTGGGAACCATCCTAATTGTACAGAGAAGACCAGTAAAAAGATAAGGCCAATCCAAAAAGTTGGTACAGAAATTTGAAGATAAGAAAACCAGCGGATAACTCGATCAAGCCATTTGCCTTGATAAAAAGCCGATAGAGTTCCTAAGATGAAACCCATAATACCTGATAGCATCCAAGAAAGTCCCATGAGTATAAAAGAAGCTCCAAAACGTGATTTGATAATATCAATGACAGGCTGTCGATAAACAAGTGATATTCCCAAATGTCCGTGTATAAAATTTTTTAACCAAACAAAGTATTGGACTGGGGCTGGTTTATCTAAGCCAAAGTGGTGAGCGATTGCTTTATACTGCTCGGGTGTTAGTGATGTGTCATAATTGACACTTGCCATTACCGGATCAATCGGTGATTGTTTTAATAAAACAAACGTTAAAAGTGATACTCCAAGAATGAGCGACAGACATCTAAGAATTTTCCTGATGACTACAATATGAAGCTGTTTCACAGATAAATCTCCTTAATTGATAAAAAAGAGTCGAGGAAACGATTCCCACCTTAGGGTGTAACTTGTTTTCTCTGACTCCAAACTTAAAATTCATGTATGTTAACTAGAATGGTTACTTAGCCGAATCTTCCCAGGTCCATTCAGCAATATTAGTCAATAGTGACCAATCATGACCGTGGCTATGAATACCTTGTTTTCCTACGTTGATACGTTTGTCACCGATATAAGTATGATTAAGACTCACCAACCAGACATTTGGTAGATCACCCAGAGTTGAAGCGCCTGTTTCTCCATCCCATTGGGCTAGTTTCCAATAGTTATTAGCCTTATCAAGATCAGAAGATGTCATTGCTTTGTCAAGGTACTTAGTTACTGTGGGATTGTTATAAAAAGTAATGTTAGTCCAACCTTTCCCAGATAAACTTGGATGATGGGATTCATAAAATTGTTGAGCATGATGCCGTCCTCCTGCATAAAGCAACGCCGAATCGTGTGATTTGGTTGCCATCTCATCCCAATTACTAGCCTTAAGTTTAATATTAATTCCGAGTTCTTTAGCTTGTTCTGTTATTTCAACTGCTAAGTTAGCTCGTAGTTGATCGTTAGTAGGATAGTAAAGATCAAACTCTGCTTTAAGGTTTCCTTTTTTACGGATACCGTCTGTTTGTTCTTTCCATCCAGCTTTTGATAAAAGCTGTTTAGCTTGAGTTATTTTATTATCTTCGATAATAGTTTTTGGTTCCCAAAACGGTGTTTTATCAATAATAGAATAAGCTGGTTTACCGTATCCGTTTAAAACGGTATCTAGAACTTTTTGACGATTTAAACCAATAGTCAATGCTTTTCGGATAGCTAAATCACTGGTCACATCATTACCCACAGGATACCCGTCAGGAGAATCGTTGATAATCCCCTTTTTCACATAAGGTAATGATAGGCCGCGCACATCATTTGATGGAATGTTAAGAAGGCGTGCACCTTTAATTTTTTTATCAGCCAATTCTGGTGTGGCATAAATCATATCAACATCACCAGATTCTAAAGCTGCTAGAGCTGTATTCTCATCAAGCAAGACCCAAGTCCATTTTTTAAAGTATGGTTTTTTCCTATGCCAATAAGGGTTGCGAACAAAAATAGCTTGCTCACCAGGTCTATACTCTTTTACCATGTAAGGACCAGATCCGATAGGATTGTTCTTGTAATTTTCATTATAATGGTGTCTAGGAACGATCGGAATTTCTGTTAATTGAGCTGTAAAGGTCGAATGTGGTTTTGTCAAGTGAATAGTTAATTGATTTGGTTTTGTTACTTCTACGTTCTTGATAAACGTTAAATCCCAAGCTTTTCCATCTGCCTTTAGCATGTCATATGTAAACTTAACATCTTCAGCAGTAACAGGTTCTCCATTAGAGAACTTAAAATCATCGTTCAAATCAAAAGACCAAACAAGACCGTCCTTGGAAATATTGTATTTTTTGGCAAGTTCACCTTTAATATCTAAGTTAGGTGAACGTTTTAATAAGGTGCTATGGGTAATATTGCCTTCGTTATGAATTCCATAGCGATCCTTGGGATCAAACTCATGAGGGAGTTTTGATCCCATAGAAACTATTAGCTCGTCTTTGGGGCGTTGTTTTCGGTTACGTCCTGATGTTTGAGGTTTTTGCTGCTGACAAGCAACTAAAATGATACTAGCCAGAAACAACGTAACAATAGAGAAGTATTTTAGGTATTTTGACACTATTAAATCTCCTTATTTCTAATTAATAAATTATAATTTTACAAGTTATTTTGATTATAACAAGAAAAAAATGAGATGGCAAATAATTAACCAGTTAACCATAATAGCCTGTTTAAAAATGATATTGGCTATTGCAAGTTGAGTAGACTAATCCTTTGGTAAATATTATCGGAAGTGCTTTAAAATTTGTTAGTTGATAACTCCTTATGATTTCTATATCGTTTACTGATAATGAGATTTCGCTATAGTTCAAGTTTTTGTTCATTATAGTCTCTAAAACTTTGATAAACTAAGTACTGAGAGCACTCATAATACTTCGCAGTTTTAAAAATGTAATGAAAAAGTTATCGATAAAGTATGCTAAACGATTTAGAACTATTTTAGAAAATGGGGTACTTATTTATGCCTACAAATAAATTTAAGAAACAATTATTCGTCGGTCATCTTTCAAGAGAACAAGTGTACAATAGTCATCTCAGAGTACAGAAAGGCCAAAAGTGATAGTGGTTGCGATATCTAAAAGTTAGGTTTACATTCAAAAGAGTCATTTTCTATTCATAACACATAAACCAATAGTAAAAGCTATACTCAGTTATTTTTGGTTTGGCAAAAAAGTTCTAAAGCTCAATTTTTAGTTGAAAACAGTCAAAGCAGAAAAAACCGGTATCGAAATCACAGCAAGGGGTGCCAATAAGGGTCGATCTTTAATATTTCTAGTAAACCACCTTCAGTTGAAAATCGAACAGACCATTGCAGTAGGAGATGGTGATAATGAATGTCAAATGATAGCCGAAGCAAGTTTAGGTATTGCGATGGGAAATGCAAACACAAGCATAAAATCTTTAGCCAAAGCTGAAGTATCCAGTAATGATAAGGATGGTTGTGCACAAGCCATCTATCAATTTTTATTAAAATAAATGCAATATTAAAACTGCGAAAAAGCTGTTGACATCAAGGGGTTAAATATCGTATACTAATAAAGCTGTCAGCTGATCAGGCGTTGGCGACTGAAATTATTCGGAAAAAAGAGTAAAAAAGCTGTTGACAAAGTTAGTAAAAGTTGATAGAATAAAATAGTTGTCTCGAAAGAGGACAAGACCTTTGAGAACTGAATAAGACGAACCAAATGTGAGGGTGATATGGAGACATATTACCCGTCAAAGAAACGAGAAATAAATCTGTCAGCGACAGAAAGAACGAGTAAGTTCAAACACATCTTAATGAGAGTTTGATCCTGGCTCAGGACGAACGCTGGCGGCGTGCCTAATACATGCAAGTAGAACGCTGAGGACTGGTGCTTGCACCGGTTCAAGGAGTTGCGAACGGGTGAGTAACGCGTAGGTAACCTACCTCATAGCGGGGGATAACTATTGGAAACGATAGCTAATACCGCATGACAATGGAGGACCCATGTCTTTCATTTAAAAGGTGCAACTGCATCACTATGAGATGGACCTGCGTTGTATTAGCTAGTTGGTGAGGTAACGGCTCACCAAGGCGACGATACATAGCCGACCTGAGAGGGTGAACGGCCACACTGGGACTGAGACACGGCCCAGACTCCTACGGGAGGCAGCAGTAGGGAATCTTCGGCAATGGACGGAAGTCTGACCGAGCAACGCCGCGTGAGTGAAGAAGGTTTTCGGATCGTAAAGCTCTGTTGTTAGAGAAGAATGATGGTGGGAGTGGAAAATCCACCATGTGACGGTAACTAACCAGAAAGGGACGGCTAACTACGTGCCAGCAGCCGCGGTAATACGTAGGTCCCGAGCGTTGTCCGGATTTATTGGGCGTAAAGCGAGCGCAGGCGGTTCTTTAAGTCTGAAGTTAAAGGCAGTGGCTCAACCACTGTACGCTTTGGAAACTGGAGAACTTGAGTGCAGAAGGGGAGAGTGGAATTCCATGTGTAGCGGTGAAATGCGTAGATATATGGAGGAACACCGGTGGCGAAAGCGGCTCTCTGGTCTGTAACTGACGCTGAGGCTCGAAAGCGTGGGGAGCAAACAGGATTAGATACCCTGGTAGTCCACGCCGTAAACGATGAGTGCTAGGTGTTAGGCCCTTTCCGGGGCTTAGTGCCGGAGCTAACGCATTAAGCACTCCGCCTGGGGAGTACGACCGCAAGGTTGAAACTCAAAGGAATTGACGGGGGCCCGCACAAGCGGTGGAGCATGTGGTTTAATTCGAAGCAACGCGAAGAACCTTACCAGGTCTTGACATCCTCCTGACCGGTCTAGAGATAGACTTTCCCTTCGGGGCAGGAGTGACAGGTGGTGCATGGTTGTCGTCAGCTCGTGTCGTGAGATGTTGGGTTAAGTCCCGCAACGAGCGCAACCCCTATTGTTAGTTGCCATCATTAAGTTGGGCACTCTAGCGAGACTGCCGGTAATAAACCGGAGGAAGGTGGGGATGACGTCAAATCATCATGCCCCTTATGACCTGGGCTACACACGTGCTACAATGGTTGGTACAACGAGTCGCAAGCCGGTGACGGCAAGCTAATCTCTTAAAGCCAATCTCAGTTCGGATTGTAGGCTGCAACTCGCCTACATGAAGTCGGAATCGCTAGTAATCGCGGATCAGCACGCCGCGGTGAATACGTTCCCGGGCCTTGTACACACCGCCCGTCACACCACGAGAGTTTGTAACACCCGAAGTCGGTGAGGTAACCTATTAGGAGCCAGCCGCCTAAGGTGGGATAGATGATTGGGGTGAAGTCGTAACAAGGTAGCCGTATCGGAAGGTGCGGCTGGATCACCTCCTTTCTAAGGAAATGGAACACGTTAGGGTCGTCTTATTTAGTTTTGAGAGGTCTTGTGGGGCCTTAGCTCAGCTGGGAGAGCGCCTGCTTTGCACGCAGGAGGTCAGCGGTTCGATCCCGCTAGGCTCCATTAGGATAGAGATATCCTAAAAACTGTCCATTGAAAATTGAATATCTATATCAAATTCCACGATCAAGAAATTGATTGTACGAATAGTAACAAGAAAATAAACCGAAAACGCTGTGAATAATCAAGAGTTTTTCTAGTTAAGATATACTAGTAAAAGATAAGGTTAAGTTAATAAGGGCGCACGGTGGATGCCTTGGCACTAGAAGCCGAAGAAGGACGTGACTAACGACGAAATGCTTTGGGGAGCTGTAAGTAAGCGCTGATCCAGAGATGTCCGAATGGGGGAACCCACTAGCTACTGGCTAGTATCCATAACTGTTAAGGTTATGAGAAGGAAGACGCAGTGAACTGAAACATCTAAGTAGCTGCAGGAAGAGAAAGCAAACGCGATTGCCTTAGTAGCGGCGAGCGAAACGGCAGGAGGGCAAACCGAGAAGTTTACTTCTCGGGGTTGTAGGACTGCGACATGGGACTTTAAAAGGATAGAAGAATTACCTGGGAAGGTAAGCCAAAGAGAGTAATAGCCTCGTATTTAAAATTCTTTTGAGCCCTAGCAGTATCCTGAGTACGGCGAGACAC